>JAVBXM010000170.1 GCA_030824585.1 Phaeospirillum sp.
GTGGCGGGAACGGCAACTGGTCTGGCTCTTTTCGGCGTTCCGGACACCGTCCCGGCGGCTCCGGCCCCCATTTTCGGTGCCGAAATGTCGCGAGCCTGGGTCTCATTGTATCAATGGAAAAGGTATGTCCAGAATATAAATGGAATCATTGTTTGTCTTATTGCGACGCACAAGGATTTGGCGCGGCAGGCCGTTGTTCATGGCCATGGAATGGTAACCTGTGAGTCATTGCCGTTGATTTGTTTGGTAATTTTTCTGTGGACTCGTAATGATTCGCATCAATATGACTGAAATGTAAATGAACGCATAGGAATGGTGACTGAAGAATGGGGGAATCTCCCAATTGCATGCTTCGGCGAGTCTGGGCTAATGAGTCGCCATGGCGGTTTGGCTTGCCGAAGTGGCCGGTATGGTCGCGGGAACACTTACGGCATAGTCCAATTACTCAATATATATACAGTATGTCATACTGAGGTCTCGACCAAAGCCTTGAAAGGCCGTGATATCCTCTCCAAGGGACTGGGCAATCACGGTATTGGTGGCGGTGATGGATGGTGATCGGGCGGCGGTTCGGACGGTGCTGGTTGACGATCACGGGATTGTGCGGACGGCGATTCGGCGTGCCTTGGAGGGCATGGCGTGGATCGACGTGGTCGGCGAGGCGGATGACGGCGTGGCGGCCATCCATCTGATCGCCGAGGCCAAACCCGACCTGATCATCCTGGATTTGTCCATGCCGGGGCTTGATGGGATGGACATCATTCCCCTGGTCAAGCGGCGCAGTCCCGCCAGCCGGATCGTCGTGCTGACCGGGACGCAGGACGGGCCGACCATGAAGCGGGCCTTCGCCTTGGGGGTCGATGCCTACACCTTGAAGGCGGGCGGCTGGCAGGACCTGGAAATGGCCATCGCCGAGGTCGTCGCCGGCCGGCGCTACGTCTCGCCCTCGGCCCGCCTGGTGCAGGACGTGGGCGACGAGGGGCCGGCATCGGCGGCGGGCGCCGCGGCGCCGCTCTCGGGGCGCGAGCGTCAGGTGCTGAAACTGCTGGCCGAGGGATACACCAACCAGAAGGTGGCGGGAATTCTGGGGATCAGCGTCAAGACGGTGGACCGGCACCGCGAGAACATCATGAACAAGCTGGGGGTGAGGACACCGGTGGCCCTGGCGGCCATCGCCCTGCGGGAGGGGCTGGTGGTGTGATTCCGGCGTAATGCGGCGACAGGGGTGGCGTAGGACATGAGTGACGATCAGGAGTTGCTGAAGGCCATCGCCCAGGTGCGCCGCTCGCCCTATGGCAAGCGGGTGGTCCACGTCTTCACGTCCTGGGCCAAGGGCGACCCCAAGCATCCCGAGAAACTGGCCAAGGGCCGCGATCTGGTGTCGCGCAACCTGTTCAACATCCCCGATTCCGGCTGCTTCGTGCTGTCGTCGGGCGACATGGTGTTCATCTGCGCCCAGGTTTCGGCGGCGGTCATCCAGACCGTGTGCTCGCGCCTCGAGACCCTGTTCTTCGGCGACGAACCCCCCAGGGTCAATTCCTATGGCGAGGCCAAGTACTTCAAGGTGTTCGACGCCGGCCGCGATCTGGCCAAGCTGATCACCTCGGTCAAGGCGCTGGTTTCGGTGGCGCCCGTCGCCACCCGGCCGGCCATCGGGCTGAAGGAGTTCGAGGCCATCGTCCGCGTCGTCCGCGACAGCGACATCCGCGCCATGATCTTCAATCAGCCGGTCTATCGCTGGGCGGGAAAGAAGCCGGGGATCGAATACCTGGAATTCTTCGCTTCCCTGGACCAGATCCGCCAGGCCGCCTGCCCCGAGCACGACATCGCCGGCAATCCCGCGCTGTTCCACCTGATCAAGGCGGAACTGGACCTGCGGTTGATGCGGATCATCGGCCGCGAGGTCGGCGAGTACCGCCACAAGGCCTTTTCCATCAACCTGCTGGGCACCAGCCTGCTGTCCAAGGAATTCGAGACCTTCATGGACGGCATTCCGGCGCGGCTGTCGGGCAAGATTTTCGCCGAGATCGACCGGGGCGATTTCCTGCAGCATTCCGGCGACCTGGATGCCCTGACGCGCCGCTCCGCCGACTTGAACGTGCCGCTGTGCGTCGATGGCCTGTCCTTGAGCGACCTGCGGGTGTTCCGCCTGCCGACCGTGGCCGAGTTCGCCAAGATCAAGTGGTCCGAGCAGATCACCACCCTGCCGCGCCGGGATCTGGAGGTGGCCATCCGCGCCATCAAGGAATTCGGCCCGGAGAAAGTGGTGCTGACCCGCTGCGACAGCGAGCGGTCGCTGGATTTCGCCCAGGCCATGGGCATTCCCTTCGTGCAGGGCTATCTGGCGGACAAGATGTTCCGCGCCGGCATAAACTTCAACGAGGGCCGGGGCCAGGACGAGGGGGTGGCCGGGGCGGTCAACCCGCCGTGCCGACCAAATCCAGCCATTCCTGCTCCGAGAGCGTCGGTATGCCCAGCTTAGCGGCCTCGGCGGCCTTGGAGCCGGCATCGGCGCCGACCACCACGTAATCGGTCTTCTTCGACACCGAACCCACCACCTTGGCCCCCAGGGCCTCGGCGCGGGCCTTGGCTTCGGGCCGGGTCATGGTGACCAGGGTGCCGGTGAACACCACCGCCTTGCCGGCGACGGGCGAGGCCGAGGCCTCGATCACCTTGGCGTCCTCGACGGCGCCGCCCAGGGCGGCCATGGCGGCGACCAGGTCGTCCACCGCGGCGACGTTGTGGTCTTCCTTGAAGAAATCCAGCAGGTCCCCCGCCACCGAGGGGCCGATATCCTCGATACTGGTCAGTTCCGCCGCCGCCTCGTCGGTGCCGGCGACCATGGCGGCGCGCCAGGATTCGAAGCTGCCGTAATGCCGCGCCAGACGCTTGGCGGTGGCCTCGCCGATCTGGCGGATGCCCAGCGCGAAGATGAAGCGTTCCAGCCCCATGCGGGCGCGGGTGCGGATGGAATCGAACAGCTTCTCGGTGGAGCGCTTGCCCCAGCCCTCGAAATTCTCCAGCCGCTGCAGCGACTCGGCGTCGTTGCGCGCCCGAAGCTTGAAGATGTCGGCCGGGCTGCGCACCCAGCCGCGTTCCCACAGGAACTCGATGTTCTTCTCGCCCAGTCCCTCGATGTCGAAGGCGTTGCGCGACACGAAGTGCTTGAGCCGCTCCTTGGCCTGGGCCTCGCAGGTCAGTCCGCCGGTGCAGCGGCGGATCACCTCGCCTTCGGGCCGCACCGCATGGGCGCCGCACACCGGGCAGATTTCCGGGTAGGCGAAGGGCACGGGGCCGCGCGGCCTGTTCGGCACCACGCCGACGATCTGCGGGATGACGTCGCCGGCCCTTTGCACGATCACCGTGTCGCCGATGCGCACGTCCTTGCGGGCGATCTCGTCCTCGTTGTGCAGCGTGGCGTTGCTGACCACCACGCCGCCCACGTTGACCGGGGTGAGGCGGGCCACCGGGGTCAGCGCTCCCGTCCGGCCCACCTGGATGTCGATGGCCTCCAGGACGGTGGTGGCCTGCTCGGCGGGGAATTTGTGGGCGATGGCCCAGCGCGGGCTGCGCGACACGAAGCCCAGGCGCTTTTGCAACTCGATGTCGTCCACCTTGTAGACGATGCCGTCGATGTCGTAGGGAAGCGTGGCGCGGGCTTCGCCCAGGCTGTCGTAGGCCTCCAGCAGGCCGGCCACTCCGTCGCAGCGGCGGATCAGCGGATTGACCGCGAAGCCCCAGGCCCGCAGGCGCTCCAGATAGCCCCAGTGGCTGGGAGCGGGCGGGCCGGAGGCTTCGCCCATGGCATAGGCGAACAGTGACAGCGGCCGGGACGCGGTGATTTTGGGGTCCAACTGGCGCAAGGACCCGGCGGCGGCGTTCCTGGGATTGGCGAAAAGCTTCTCCCCCGCCGCCTCCTGGCGGGCATTGAGCGCCAGGAAATCGGCCTTGGTCATGTAGACCTCGCCCCTGATCTCAATCACCTGGGGTGCGTCGGGGCCAAGCGTCCGGGGCAACTGCGATTCGGGGAAGGTTTCCAGGTTGCGGGTGACGTCCTCGCCCTCCGCCCCGTCGCCGCGCGTCGCGGCGCTGACGAAACGGCCACCCTCGTAGCGCAGATTGATGGATAGGCCGTCGATCTTGGGTTCGGCCACATAGGCCAGTTCCGCGTCGTCGGCCAGCCCCAGGAAGCGCCGCACCTTGGCGTCGAACTCGGCGACGTCCTCGGGCGCGAAGGCGTTGTCCAGGCTCAGCATGGGCACCGCGTGCACCAGCTTGCCGAAGCCTTCGGCCGGCGCGGCCCCCACCTTGTCCCTGAGTGGGCTTTTAGCGGTCAGTTCGGGAAAGCGCGCCTCGATCTCGCCCAGGCGGCGGCGGGCGGCGTCATAGACGTCGTCGGGGACCTCGGGGGCGTCCTGGCCGTGATAGGCCTCGTCCCAGCGGGCAATCTTCTCGACCAGCTCGGCATGCTCGATGCGGGCTTCGAAGGGCGTCAGATCGGCGACGGGGATCATCTCACACCATCAACGCATCGGCGGCGGCGCGGGCGTGGTCGGTGATGGTCTCGCCCGACAGCATGCGGGCCACTTCTTCCCGCCGCGCCTCGGGGGACAGGCGCTCGACGCCGGTGGTGACCTTGCCGGCCGCTTCGGCCTTGGCGACGCGGTAGTGGTGGCCGCCCCGGGCCGCCACCTGGGGCGAATGGGTGACCACCAGGATTTGCAGGGATTCGGCCAGGCGGCCCAGGCGTTCGCCGACGGCGGCCGCCACGGCGCCGCCGATACCGGAATCCACCTCGTCGAAGACGATGGTGGGCGTCGACGAAATGCGGGCCAGCACCACCTTCAAGGCCAGCATGAAGCGCGACAGCTCACCGCCCGAGGCGATCTTGCCCAGCGGGCCGGGAGCCGAGCCCGGATTGGTCGCCACCTCGAAGCTGACCTGATCCAGGCCGGCGGGGCCCCATTGGGCCTCGTCCACCTGGGTGATCCGGGTCTGGAAGCGGGCCTTGTCCAGCTTGAGCGGCGGCAGTTCGGCGGCCACCGCCTTGTCCAGTTGGGCGGCGGCGGCGAGGCGGGCCTTGGACAGCGCGCGGGCCTGCTCCAGATAGGCGGTGCGGGCCGCCTGTTCGGCGCGGGCCAGGCGGGCCAGCCCGTCGCCGCCCCCTTCCAGCTGGGCCAGTTGGCGGCCCAGGCGGTCGAGCAGCACCGGCAGCTCGTCCACGGCCACCTGATGCTTGCGGGCGCTGGCGCGCAACGCGAACAGGCGCTCCTCCACCTTTTCCAGATGGCGGGGGTCGAGGTCGATCTCGGCGGAGGCGCGTTCCAGCAGGTTGGTGGCTTCGGAGGCTTCCTGGGCGGCGCGGTCCAGGGCGGCGATCACCGGGTCCAGCTTGCCCTCGGCCTTCTCGGCGACGCGTTCCAGGGCGCGGGCGGCGGAGCGCAGGCTGGCCTCCACCTCGCCCTTGTGGGTCAGGGCCCCCTGGGCGGCGTTCATGGCTTCCAGCAGCTTCTCGCCATGCATCATCACGGCGCGCGAGGCGGCCAGTTCGGCTTCCTCGCCCGGCTTGGGGGCCAAGGTGGCGAGGTCTTCGTGCACCTGGCGCAGATGCTCCTCTTCCGCCTTGGCCTTGGCCAGATCGGCCTCGGCCTGAGAGCGGGCCTTGGCGGACTCGCGCCAGCCGGTCCAGGCAGTGGAGAGGGCGGCGCGGGCCTCGGCCTGTCCGGCGAAGGAATCCAGCACGCCCAGATGGGTGGAGGAATCCAGCAGGCCGTGGCTCTCGAACTGGCCGTGAATCTCCACCAGTTCATCGCCCACCTTGCGCAGCAGCCCGACGCTGACCGGCTGGTCGTTGACATAGGCCCGCGAGCGGCCGTCGGCGGTCAGCACCCGGCGCAGCAGCAACGGCCCGTCGGCGGCGTCCATGTCCTGTTCGGCCAGCAGGGCGCGGGCGGGATGGCTGGAAGGGGGATCGAATTCGGCGGTGACCACCGCCTGGGCGGTACCATGGCGGACCAGGCCGGATTCGGCGCGGGCGCCCAGGGCAAGCCCCAGGGAGTCCAGCAAGATGGACTTGCCGGCACCGGTCTCGCCGGTGAACACCGACAGCCCTCCGTCGAAGGAGAGATCAAGCCGCTCGATCAGGACGACGTCGCGGATCGACAGCGCGGTCAGCATCTACCAGAACTTGGCCCAGTTGAACCAGCCGCCGCTGGTCTTGGCGGGATCGTCGGGCTTGGGAGCCGGCTTGGGCTTATCCTTGTCCTTGTCGCCGGACCAGAAGGTCAATGTGTCGGTCCAGTGCTTGGTCGTGCGGCCGGACGGATTGAGGTTGCCATGCTCGACCATGGCATAGGCGTCCTCGTACCAGTCGCTGCCGGGGAAGTTGTGGCCCAGCACCGCCGCGGCGCGGGCCGCCTCCTGGTCCAGGCCCAGCGCGGTGTAGACCTCGACGATGCGGTACAGCGCCTCGGGCACGTGGGTGGTGGTCTGGTACTGCTCGGCCACCAGCTTGAACCGGTTGAGCGCCGCCAGATGATGGTCGAGATGCTGGTAATAGCGGCCGACATTCATTTCCTTGCCGGCGATGTGATCGCGGGCGAGGTCGATCTTCAGCTTGGCGTCGCGGGCATAGGGCGTGGTGGGGAAGCGGTCGACCACTTCTTGCAGAATCTTCAGCGCCTGCTCGGTGAGCTTCTGGTCGCGACCCACGTCGGCGATCTGCTCGTAATAGCACAGGCCCTTGAGGTAGTAGCCGTAGGCGATGCTCTTGTTGCCCGGATGCAATTGGATGAAGCGGTCCAGGGCGACGATGGCGTCGTCGTACTTGTTGCGCTCGTAGAGCGCATAGGCGCTCATCAACTGCGCCTTGGTGGCCCAGACCGAGTAGGGGTGCTGGCGGTCCACCTCGTCGAACAGTTGGGCGGCCTTGTAATATTCGTTGGCGTCGACCAGGTCCATGGCCTCGTTGTAGAGCTCCTCCACCGGGCGCTCGACATATTCGGGCTTCTTCTCGCTGCACGCCCCCAATCCGGCGGCCAGGGCCGCCGACAGGGCGAGGGCCGGCAGGAGACGGGGAGGGGCTGAGCGATGGCGCATGGAGGCTCTTTATGAGGACAGGACAGGAACGGCCCGCACTATAGCAGCTTCCGGCCGCAAAAAAACCCTCTCCGCCGCGAAGCGGAAAGGGTCATCGGGGGTCGTGAACTCTTCAGCCGTTGGCGGCGATGGCCAGCGGCGCGGCGGCGAACGGCGCGGCGGCCGAGCCCGGAGCGATGGTGGTCAGCTCCCAGGCGCTGCTGTCGGCGAACAGGGCGCGCAGCAACTGGTTGGTGACGGCATGGCCGGCACGCACGCCGTGATAATGGCCCAGCAGGGGGGCGCCGGCCAGATAGAGGTCGCCCACCGCGTCCAGCACCTTGTGACGGACGAATTCGTCCTGGTAGCGCAGGCCGTCGTCGTTGAGCACCTTGGTGCCGGTGCTGTCGATCACCACCGCGTTGTCCAGCGAGCCGCCGCGGGCCAGTCCGTGGGCGCGCAGCATGGCCACTTCCTGCTCGAACCCGAAGGTCCGGGCGCGGGAGACTTCCGCCTTGAAGGTGCCGCGCGACAGATTGACGAAGAATTCCTGGCGCGAGATGGCCGAGGCGCCGAAATCGATCTCGAAGCGTACCGAGAAGCCCGAGGACGGGGTCAGCGAGGCGACGCGCTCGCCGTCCTTGATCATCACGCGCTTGAGGATTTTGATGGCCTGGCGGGGAGCGCTCTGCTCGACCACGCCGGCGCATTCGATGAGGAACAGGAAGGGAGCGGCCGAACCGTCCATCACCGGCACTTCCGGGCCGTTGATCTCGATCAGGCAATTGTCGATCTGCATGCCGGCCAGGGCGCTCATCAGGTGCTCGACCGTACCGACCACCACGCCGTCGTCGTTCTTCAGGCAGGTATTCATGCGGGTGTCGCCCACCGACGACCACAGGGCCGGGACGATGGCGCCGCCGCCGGCGATGTCGACGCGGCGGAAGCGGATGCCGGTGCCGGCCTCGGCGGGGTGCAGGACCATGGTCACCTTGGCGCCCGAATGCAGGCCGATGCCGGTGCAGCCGATGGCACTCTTCAGGGTACGCTGACGCATGGATTCGGAGGAGGACTTGGCTTCCGGACGCAGATGGCTGACGATCTGATTCACGCTAATCCCCTGTCTCCTGGTTCGCCGCGCCGCTTGTATCGTGTGGCGTTTGGCGACCCTTCATCTTGATGGTGAAAGGTGTAGCAGCCCGGAGTCCAGGGCTCAAATCAATCATTATTGCCAAATGTTACACTCACTCCAGGATCGTGAAACAATCATCGGCAACCTTGTGCCGGCTGGCGTGAAACAAAAAAAGGGCCCGGCCGGGGAACCGGTCGGGCCCAAGTCTTACAGCGCGGTCGGAAAGGGGGGAAGCCCCCTCTCCGCAATCGGTGTGCTCAGTTGGCCTGGCGGCGCAGGAAGGCCGGAATGTCCAGGTCCTCGCCCGCCCGGCTGGCGGTGGGCTCGCGCCGGGCCTCCATACGCGGCTGAGGCTGCGGCTGGGGCTGCGGCGCCGGCTGGGCCGGGGTGCGGTGACGGTTGACCAGACGGTCGAGCAGGCCGCCCATGCGCCGGGTTTCCTGGGGCGGCTGCGGCGCCAGGGTCGGGGCGGGAGCGGCTTCGCTGATCTCGGACAGCGCCTTGTGCAGGTCCTTCATCTCGGGCTGCGCCCGCATTTCCGGCTGAGGGCGGCCGAGAACCGGCTCGTGGCGGCTTTCCATCTCGGGCTCGGCCCGCATTTCCTGCTCGAGCCGCAGTTCGGGCTCCATGCGGGCTTCGGCGCGCACCACGGGTTCGCTCCGCATCATGGGCTCGGCCCGCATCTGCTCGGGGCGTCCGATATCCAGCTCGGGCTGGACCTGGGCGGCCACCGCCGGGCGGTGGGCCGGCTGGTGGGCATGGGCCGCGGCGGTGGCCGACATGGGAGCGGACTGGGCGACGGCGGGCTGGGCCTGCGGACGGAAGAACGG
>JAVBXM010000152.1 GCA_030824585.1 Phaeospirillum sp.
GGGGGCCAAGGTGCTGCGCCGCGCCGCCGGCTTCGACGCCTCGGGCCACGCGGTGGCCGGCTACGAAATGCATATGGGCCGCACCCGCGGCCCCGATACGGCGCGCCCCTTCCTGACCCTGGACGGGCGGCCCGACGGCGCGGTATCGGCGGATGGCCGCGTCATGGGCTGCTACCTGCACGGCCTGTTCGGCGCCGACGCCTTCCGCGCGGCATTGCTGGGGCGGGAGAGCGGGCTGGAATACGAGCCCATGGTGGACGGCGTGCTCGACCGCCTCGCCGACCATCTGGAAAAGCATCTGGATGTGGATCGGTTGCGGCGGCTTTCAGGCCTGTAGCCACAGCGCGAGGATCACCAGCCCCACCTGGAGCAGGCAGGCCACCGTGTAGAGGTGCAGCGCCCGCTGGATGTCGGCGGCCTCGGCCCGGGCGCGGCCCTTGCCGATCCACTTCTCGTTCACCACCAGGCCGGGATACTTGCGCGGGCCGCCCAGCGCCAGGTCCAGGGCGCCGGCCGCCGCCGCCTCGGGCCAGCCGGAATTGGGCGAGCGGTGGTGGCGGGAATCGCGCAGCATGGTGACCAGGGCGCCCCATGGCCGGCCCCTGGGCACGAAAGGCGCCGCCAGGACCAGCAACAGGCCGGCGAGGCGGGCCGGGATCAGGTTCAGCGCATCGTCCAGCCGGGCCGAGGCCATGCCGAAGGCCCGGTACTTGTCGTTGCGGTGGCCGATCATGGAATCGGCGGTGTTGACGGTCTTGTAGAGCAGCAGGCCGGGCAGGCCGAGCACGGCGTACCAGAACACCGGCGCCACCACCCCGTCGCCGAAATTCTCGGCCAGGCTTTCGATGGCGGCGCGGATCACGCCGTGGGAATCCAGGCTTTGCGGGTCGCGGCCGACGATGCGCGACACGGCATAGCGTCCGGCCTCCAGCCCGTTGTCCCTGAGCGCCACCGCCACGTCGTGGACGTGTTCGAACAGCGAGCGCTGGGCCAGCAGGGTGGCGGCGACGAAGACCTCGAACAGCCAGGCATGGGGCAAGGTGCGGGCCAGAAAGGCGATCACCGCGCCTACTCCCAGGGCTCCGGCGGCAAGGCCCAGGGCCACCAGAACGCCCCGGCGGCGGCGGTCGGCCTCGGACCGCTCCGGCCGGTTGAGCCTTCGGTCCAACAGGCCGATGAAGCGGCCGATCAGCACCACCGGATGGGGAGCCAGGCGGAACAACGGCCCCATCTCGCCCAGCGCCGCGTCGACGGCGATGGCCATGAACAGCAGCATCAGCCCGTCGGGGGCGTGCGCGGATTGCATGAACAGCGGAAACATGGGGCCAAGATGGTCGGGCGGCATGGGGCTCGTCAACGGGGGATGATTCCGGGGGGATGATTTGGCTGGAATCGGCCCCATCCTCCCGCCTATAGTCCGCGTTCCAAACCGGCCGGAGGCATGGACCAGTCGGGCGGCTCGAAGGCAAGGACCAGGGCGAGATGAGCGAGAAGATCGGAGTGATGTTGTGCGGCCACGGCAGCCGCGACGTGGATGCCATCCGGGAATTCCAGGCGCTGGCCGGCCATCTGGCCCAAAGGCTGCCGCAATACGAGGTGGATTCGGGCTTCTTGGAATTCGCCAAGCCGATCATCCGCACCGGCCTCGACGCCCTGAAGGCCAAGGGCGTATCGCGCATCCTGGCGGTGCCGGGCATGCTGTTCGCCGCCGGCCACGTCAAGAACGACCTGCCGTGGGAGATCAACTCCTTCGCCGCCGAGAATCCCGGCCTGCCCATCACCTTCGGCCGCGAACTGGCCATCGACACCAAGCTGCTGGCCGCGGCAAAGGCCCGCATCGAGGAGGCCGAGGCCGCCTCGCCCGCCGGAATCGAGCGCAAGGACACCCTGCTGCTGGTGGTGGGGCGCGGCACCAACGACCCTGACGCCAATTCCAACATCGCCAAGGTGGCGCGCATGCTGTGGGAAGGCATGGGCTTCGGCTGGGCCGAGATCGCCTTTTCCGGCGTCGCCTATCCCCTGGTCGACCAGGCCCTCGAGCGGGTGACCAGGCTGGGCTACAAGCGGGTGACCGTCTTTCCGTACTTCCTGTTCACCGGCATCCTGGTCAAGCGCATCTACGAGTGGACCGATCAGGCGGCTGCCGCCCATCCGGGCATCGAGTTCGTCAAGGCCCCCTACCTCAACGACCATCCCCTGGTGGTCGACAGCTTCATCGAGCGGGTGGGCGAGATCCTCGGCGGTTCGCCGGCCATGAACTGCAGCTTGTGCAAATACCGCGAGCAGGTGGTGGGCTACGAGGCCTCGGTGGGCGCCGTCCAGGCCGGCCATCACCATCATGTGCGCGGCATCGGCACCGACGCGGATCATCACGACCACGGGCACCACCATGACCACGATCATGGTCATCACCATGGCGGTCATGGGCACGCCTACCGTCCCCACCGTCACGACTGAGGCCGGGTCGTGAACGCCTGGATCAGCGACCCCGCCGAGATCTACGCCCAAAGCTTCGCCACCATCCGGGCCGAGGCCGATCTGGCGCGCATGCCCGCCGACCTCGCCGATCTGGCGGTCCGCGTGGTGCATGCCTGCGGCATGACCGATATCGCCGCCGATCTGGCGTGGAGCGACGGAGCCGGGCTGACGGGGGCCGCGGCGCTTCGGCGCGGCGCTTCCATCTTGGTGGATGCCGAGATGGTGGCCCACGGCATCATCCGCCGCAACCTGCCCGCCGCCAATCCGGTGATCTGCACTCTCAATGACGTGACCCAGGCCGAGGCCAAGGCCGCCACCACCACCCGCTCGGCGCTGGCGGTGGAGAAATGGCTGCCCCGCCTGGAGGGCGCCGTGGTGGCGGTGGGCAATGCGCCGACCGCCCTGTTCCGCCTGCTGGAGCTGATCTCGGCCGGCGCGCCCCGGCCCGCCCTGATCCTCGGCTTCGCCGTGGGCTTCGTCGGGGCGGTGGAAAGCAAGGACGCCCTGATCGCCTCGGGCCTGCCCCATGTGGCGCTTCGGGGACGGCGCGGCGGCAGCGCCATGGCGGCGGCGGCGGTCAACGCCCTGGCGGGGGGATTGACATGAGTGCCCCTCTTCTCCTGTCATCCCGGTGTGGCGGCGTCATGCCGGCAGCATCGGGGCGGATGGAGATCCCTCCTTCCGTTGGTCGTCGGGATGACGGGCTTCGGGAGACTTTCCCATGATCACCCCCATGATCACCATCGTCGGCATCGGCGAGGACGGGCTGGACGGGCTGTCGCCCGCCGCCCGGATTCTGGTCGACACCGCCGAGGTGCTGGTGGGCGGCGCCCGCCATCTGTCCATGGTTCCGGCCAATGGCGCGGCCGAACGGCTGGAATGGGCCTCGCCCTTCGGCCACAGCCGCGCCGTGCTGGAAGCCCGCGCCGACAAGCGCGTGGTGGTGCTGGCCAGCGGCGAGCCGCTGTGGTTCGGCGCCGCCGCCACCCTGATCGGCTGGTTCGGGCCACAGGCCGTGTCGGTGCTGCCCCATCCCGGCGCCTTCTCCCTGGCCGCCGCCCGTCTGGGCTGGGCCATGCACGATTGCCTGTTCCTGACCATCCACGGGCGGCCGGTGGAATCCCTGGCCCTGCATCTGGCGCCGGGGCGGCGCCTGCTGGTGCTGGCCGAGGACCGTGCCAGCCCGGCCAGGGTGGCGGCGCTGCTGCAGGCCCGGGGCTTCGGTCCCAGCTTCGTGGCGGTACTGGAGAATCTGGGCGGACCGGCCGAGCGGATCACCGACGTGGCCGGCGTCACCTCCGATCTTTGCGTGGTGGCGGTGGAATGCGCGGCGGAGCGGGGCCTGCGCCCGCTCTCCCTGGTGCCCGGCCTGCCTGACGAGGCCTTCGAGCATGACGGCCAGTTGACCAAGCGCGATATTCGCGCCACCACCCTGGCCGCCCTGGCGCCCACCCCCGGCCAGGTGCTGTGGGACGTGGGGGCGGGATGCGGCTCCATCGCCATCGAATGGATGCGGGCGGGTGGCCGCGCCGTGGCGATCGAGAGCAAGCCCGAGCGCCTGGAGCGCATCGCCCGCAATGCGGCGCGCCTCGGCGTGCCCAGTCTCGAGATCGTCGCCGGCCGGGCTCCCGACGCCCTGCCGCTCGACTTTGATCCGCCCGACGCCATCTTCGTGGGCGGCGGGGTGTCCGAGGCCGGGTTGCTGGACATCTGCTGGTCGGCCCTGGGGCGCGGCGGGCGGCTGGTGGCCAACGCGGTGACCATGGAGGGCGAGGCGGCGCTGGTGGCGCTGTACGGCCTGCACGGCGGTGAGATGGCCCGGCTGTCGGTGGCCCATCTCGACCGGGTGGGGGGCTTCCACGCCTGGCATCCTTCCAAGCCGGTCACCCGCTACGTGGGGTGGAAGAAGTGATCGAGCGAGCGCAAGGGCACGGAGGCGCCCGCCCGGCGCTTGAGGGGCTTGATATGAGCCAGGCGAAGCCGAGCGGGACCCTTTACGGCATCGGCATCGGCCCCGGCGACGCCGAGTTGCTGACGCTGAAGGCGGTGCGCCTGATCGGCGAGGCGCCGGTGCTGGCCTGGCCGGCGCCGCTGGAGGGCGAGGGGCTGGCGCGGACCATCGCCGCCCCGCATATTCCGGCGGGCAAGGTCGAGATCGCCATCCGCATGGGCTTCACCGTGGATCGCGCCGGCACCGAGGCCGCCTATGACCGGGCGGCGGCCGAGATAGCCAGCCATCTGGGGGCGGGCCGCGACGTGGCGGTGCTGTGCGAGGGCGACCCGTTCTTCTTCGGCTCGTTCATCTATCTGTTCGCCCGCCTGTCGCCCCGCTTCGCCGCCGAGGTGGTGCCGGGCGTGTCGTCGATCATGGCCGCCAGCGCCGATCTCCAGGCGCCGCTGTGTGCCTGGGACGACGGCGTCGCCATCATTCCCGCCACCCGCACCGAAGCCGAGATCGAGGCGGCGCTGGCCGCTTCGGACGCCGCCGTCATCATGAAGGTCGGCCGCCACCTGCCCAAGGTGCGGGGCGTGCTGCAGCGCCTCGGCCTGTGGGAAAACGCCCGCATCGTGGAAAAGGTCGGCCTGCCCGGCCGCAAGGCCCACGACCCGGCCACCGTCACCGAGCTTCCCTATTTCTCCCTGATCCTGGTGCACCGCAGAGGAAACGCATGGCTTTGAACATTGCCCTGGTGGTGGTGACCCCCGCCGGACTGGAAACCGCCCGCGCCCTGAAGGCGGCGCTGCCCGGCGCCTCCATCCACGGCCTGATCGGCCGGGTGGAGGGAGATGTCGGCTTCCAGGACACGAGCGCCCATCTGCGCGCCCTGTTCGCCGCCCGCACCCCGATCGTCGGAATCTGCGCCGCCGGCATCCTGATCCGCGCCCTGGGGCCGGTGCTGGGCGACAAGCAGGCCGAGCCGCCGGTTCTCGCCGTCGGGGTGGACGGCTCGTCCGTGGTGCCGCTGCTGGGCGGCCATCACGGCGCCAACGTCCTGGCCCGCCAGATCGCCCGCAGCTTGGAGGTCCGCCCGGCGCTGACCACCGCCGGGGAGCTGGCGCTCGGCGTGGCGCTGGACGATCCGCCGCCCGGCTGGCGGGTCGGCAATCCGGCCGCCGTCAAGTCGGTGACCGCCGCCCTGCTGGCCGAGGAAAAGGTGACCCTGGAGGTGGAAGCCGGCGATGCCCGATGGCTGAGCGGCGTGGCCTTCGCCCCACAGGGCGAGTTGGCCGTGCGTATTACCGACCGGTCGGTCGGTCCCGATGATCACGAACTGGTGCTGCATCCCCCGACCCTGGCGCTGGGGGTGGGCTGCGAGCGCGGCACGCCGGCCGAGGAACTGATCGCCCTGGTCAAGGATGTGCTGGCCCAGGAGGTTCTGTCACCGCATTCCATCGCCTGTGTCGCCAGCATCGAGCTGAAGGCCGACGAGGCGGCGGTGCATGCCCTGGCCGCCGAGCTGGGGGTGCCGGCCCGCTTCTTCACCGCCGCCGAGCTGGAGGCCGAGGCCGCCCGCCTCGCCACCCCGTCCGACGTGGTGTTCGCCGAGACCGGCTGCCACGGCGTGGCGGAAGGCGCCGCCTTGGCGGCGGCCGGCGTCGATGGCGCCCTGGTGGTTCCCAAGGTCAAGGGTGCGCGCACCACCATGGCGGTGGCGCGGGCGCCCCACGCCATCGCGGCGGAGAGCGTCGGCCGGGCGCGCGGCAAGCTGTTCGTGGTGGGCATCGGCCCCGGCACGCCCCACTGGCGCTCGCCCGAGGCCTCGGCGGCCATCGAGGCCAGCAGCGATCTGGTGGGCTACGGCCTCTATCTCGACCTGCTGGGCCACGCCACCCAGGGCAAGGACCGGCACGAAAGCGCCCTGGGCGCCGAGGAAGCTCGCGCCGCCAAGGCGCTGGACCTCGCCGCCGAGGGTCGCACGGTCAGCCTGGTGTGTTCGGGCGATCCCGGCATCTATGCCCTGGCCACCTTGGTGTTCGAGCTGCTGGACCGCAGGAAGCGCGCCGACTGGAACCGGGTCGAGGTCGTGGTGGTGCCGGGTATCTCGGCGCTGCAGGCGGCGGCGGCGCGGGCCGGCGCCCCGGTCAATCACGACTTCTGCACCATCTCGCTGTCCGACCTGCTGACGCCGTGGGACAGCATCGAGACACGGCTGAAGGCGGCGGCCATGGCCGATTTCGTGGTGTGCTTCTACAATCCCGTCTCGCAACGGCGCCGCGACCAGTTGCCGCGCGCCCGCGACATCCTGCTGACCGGGCGCGGCCCCGACACGCCGGTGATCCTGGCCCGCCAACTGGGCCGTCCCGGCGAGACGGTGGAGGTGATCCGCCTCGCCGACCTGGATGCCGACAAGGTGGACATGCTGACCATGGTGGTGGTGGGCTCGAGCGAGACCCGCACGTTCGCCGCCGGCCAGAACACCTGGACCTACACGCCCAGGGGCTACGGCAAGAAGATGGAGTGAGGCGACGCTTGCCCCCGGCTGCGGACGTCGTATCATTCCCGTCCTAAGGCCTATCGCCCCGAGGGAACCATGCGCCGCACCCCTGCCCTGCTTGCCGCCTTGCTGGCCTCGACCCTGCTGACCTCGTGCCAGGTGACGCCGGGGACCGGCAGGAGCAACTTCAACATGCTGTCCTCCGAGGACGAGCAGAAGATGGGCGCCGAAGCCCATCCCGACATCCTGAAGCAGTTCGGCGGCGCCTATGACGATCCCAAGATCCAGGCCTATGTGGCGGGTATCGGCAAGCGGCTGGCCGGCAATACCGAGACGCCCGGCGCCCCCTTCCGCTTCACGGTGCTGAACAGCAACGTGGTCAACGCCTTTGCCCTGCCGGGCGGCTATGTCTATGTGTCGCGTGGCCTGATGACCCTGGCCGACGACGAGGCCGAGCTGGCCGGGGTGGTGGGGCACGAGATCGGCCACGTCACCGGCCGCCACACGGCGCTGCGCTACAGCCAGGCCATGGCCGCCAACGTGGCGACCGGCGTCCTGGGCGTGGTGGTGGGGGTGCTGACCGGCGTGTCGGGGGCGGGCGACGTCGCCCAACTGGGCGCGGCGGCCTATCTCCAGGGCTATTCCCGCGACCAGGAGAGCGAAGCCGACCAGTTGGGCATCCGTTACATGGCGGTCAGCGGCTGGAACCCCCAGAACATGGCCAGCTTCCTGGGCAAGCTGCGCGACCATGCGCGGCTCGAGGCGGTGCTGGCCGGGCGCTCTCCCGACGAGGTGGACGAGACCTCGCTGTTCGCCAGCCATCCCCGCACGTTGGACCGGGTCAAGGACGCCGCCGCCGCCGCCCAGACCGCCGAGCGCAAGGGGGCGGTGGGCCGCGACCAATATCTCGCCCACCTGGACGGCATGCTGGTCGGCGACGATCCCGACGAGGGCGTGGTGCGCGGCCGGGTGTTCTCCCATGCCGGGCTGGGCATCCGCTACGAGGTACCGGCCGGCTTCCGCCTGATCAACGGCCCCCAATCGGTGACGGCGACCCACGCGGACGGCTCGCTGATCCGCTTCGACATGGGGGGCGAGGCCCATGGCGACATGACCAACTACCTGCAGACCCAATGGGCCAAGGGAGCCCGGCTCACCGCCATCGAGGCGCTGGAAATCAACGGTATGCCGGCCGCCACCGGGATGACGAGGCTCAACACCAACAAGGGCGCCATGGACGCCCGGCTGCTGGCGGTGAAGAACGGCAAGGCCACCTATCGCTTCCTCTACCTTTCCCCGCCCAACCTGACCAATGCCCATGCCCAGGAGTTCAAGACCTCGGGCTTGTCCTTGCGCAAGCTGTCAGAGGCGGAGAAGTCCGCCATGAAGCCGCTGAAGCTGAAGATCATCACCGCCAAGGCCGGCGACACGGTGGACAAGCTGGCCGAGCAGATGCCCTACGACGACCACAAGGCCGAGCGCTTCCGGGTGCTCAACGGCCTGGAAGCGGGCGAGGGCATCAAGCCGGGGCAGAAGCTGAAGATGGTGATCTGAGCCCGGGCCCGACTCAGCTCCGCATGGCCTTCACCACCGGCAGGAACTCGGCGGCCACCTTGTCGTAGAGCACCCGCTTGAACGGGATGATCAGCGGCGGGACCTCTTCCAGTTCCATCCAGCGCCAGCGGCAGAATTCCGGGTGGGCGGTCTCGAGGTTGATGTCGGCGTCGGTGCCGGTGAAGCGGGCGCAGAACCACTTCTGGGCCTGGCCGCGAAACCGCCCTTTCCAGCTCTTGTCGGCGATGTCGGGCGGCAGGTCGTAGGAAATCCACTCGCGGCTCTCGGCGATGATCTCGGCCTTGCTGGTGCCGATCTCCTCCTCCATCTCGCGCAGCGCGGTGGCGCGCGGGTCCTCGCCCTCGTCGATGCCGCCCTGGGGGAATTGCCAGGCGTTGCCGGGCGTGTCGACGCGCTGGGCGACGAAGGCCAGCCCCTGGGCGTTGAGCAGCACCAGGCCGATGCCGGGGCGGTAGGGCCGCTGGTCGTAGGGCAGCGGCGGGGTCTTGTGCTTCTTGCTC
>JAVBXM010000179.1 GCA_030824585.1 Phaeospirillum sp.
CCCGCAGGGTGCGCAGCAATTCCTCGGCCGAGACGTCCTTGCGCACCAGGGCGTCCGCCCCGGCTTCGCCGGCGCTGCGCATCAGGGCGGGCGACGCGGCGCCGGTCAGCATCACCACCCGGGCGGCGGGCAGCCTTTTGCGGATTTCCGGCACGGTCTCGGCGCCGTTCATGCGCGGCATGGCCAGATCGATCAGCACAAGGTCGGGGTGGTGGCGAACCAGCATGCGGATACAGTCCAGGCCGTCGGCGGCCTCGCCCACCACCTCGAAATCCGGCTGGCTGCCCAGGACCGCCCGCAAGCCGTCGCGAACCATCTCGTGGTCGTCCACCAGCAGCACGCGGACCGGGCCGATCGGCCGGCGGATTCCGCGCCCGCGGCCCAGCCGCCGCCGTTCGCCGGCCAGGGCCTTGTCGAGGGCGGCAAGCAGGGGGGACGGAGCCTTGCCCCCGTCGCCGATGGCGGTTTCGATGGCCTCGGCGGCATGGGTCACGGCCGGCATGCCGAACACCATGCCGATCCCCTTGATGCGATGGGCGAGGTGGCCGGTATCCTCGGCCTTGCCGCCGGCCATGGCGGCCGCCAGCTTGGCGGCGTCGTCCTGGCAGTGGGCGATGATGGTGGAATCGGCCACGGCCAGCGGCGGCCGGCCGGGGCCGATTTCGGCCGCTTCGGGCAGGTGGCGGGCCAGCAGGTCGGCCAGGTGCTTGCGGGAAAACGGCTTGGTCAGGTAATCGACGAATCCCGCGGCGATGAAATCGGCGCGGGACTTGCCGGGAATGCCCGCCGTCATGGCCACCGCCGGGACCGGGGCCAGGCCGCGTTCCATCTCGTCGCGGCGGATGGCGGCCAAGGCCTGCGGGCCGTCCATGCGCGGCATCCGCTGGTCCAGCAGGATCAGGTCGTAGCGGTGCCGGCGGGCCTTGGCCGTGGCCTGCTCGCCGTTCTCGACCAGATCGAGCGACAGGCCCGACCCGGCCGCCATGGCCGCCACGATATCGCGGCCGAAGGCACTGTCGTCGGCCACCAGGATGCGGCCGCGACAGGCCAGCGGCTGGATTGCCGGTTCGGTGGGAAAGTCGGGCTCCTCCACCGCCGGCAGGACCGCGGTGAAGCAGAAGCGGCTGCCCCGCTCCAGGGGCTCCAGCCACAAGATGCCCCCCATCAGGGTGACCAGCCGGCGGCAGATGGCCAGCCCCAACCCGGCGCCCTCGCGGTGGGCCTCGCTGTCGCCGCCACGCAGGAAGGGTTCGAATACCGCCTCGCGGCGATCGAGGGGAATGCCGCTTCCCTGGTCCTCGACCGAGCAGCGGACGACGGCGTCCCGGCCGGCTTCGACGCGCAGGCGGACCGTGCCGATCTCGGTGTATTTGATGGCGTTGTGCAGCAGGTTGACGAGGACCTGCCGCAGCCGGCGGCTGTCGCCCTGGCGGTACGGCCACCCGCCGTCCTCCACCTCCATCTGGAGGCTGATGCCCTTGCGATAGGCCTGCTCGCCGAGAAGCTCGACGGTCTCGGTGGCCAGTCCCCCGATGTGGAACGGCTTGGAAGCCAGTTGGACCTGCCCCGCCTCGATGCGCGAGAAGTCGAGCATGTCCTCGATCAGGCCCAGGATGTGGTCGCCGGCCGATCTCAGCGTATCGAGCCGGCGGCGGTGGGCGTCCTCCAGCGGTGCCTCGGCCAGCAGTTCGGTCATGCCCATCATGGCGTTGAGCGGGGTGCGCACCTCGTGGCTGACCACCGCCAGGAACGCCGATTTGGCCTGGCTGGCCGATTCGGCCTGATCCCGCGCCCGCCGCGATTCCGCCATCAGCTCGGCATTGGCTTGGCTCAGCCGCAGGGCCTTTTCCATCGTCCGGTGGCTGGATCGGGTGAAGCCGATGCCGAACGCCGCCAGCGCGGTCAGGAACACCATCAGGAAGCCGCGTCCCGATCCCTGTCCCGGCGCCATGGCCACCGCCGCCACCGACAGCGCCAGGGCGGGAAGGAAGGTGCCATAGGCGCATATGGGAATGGCCGTCTTGGCATGGCTGGCCGCCACCGTGAAGACCACCACGAAGATCAGCGGCACCATGGCGTCGATGCCACGGCCGGGATCGAAGAACAGCAAGGCCCCGAGACCGAGAATGCCGCCGTTGACCACCGAGAGGATGGCGAAATGGCGGGCCCAGCGGGCGGCATGTTCGCCGCGCGCGGGGTCGGCGGCGTAGCGTCGCTGCTGCCACAGGCTGGTGGTGGCGACGGCCGCCACCGCCCCCCACCATCCCAGCGCTTCACCATAGCCGTGGTGCTCGACCTGGGTTGCAGCAAGTCCGGTGACCAGCGCCAGGTACAGCAGCAGGGTCATCGGAGAATGGTGGGCGTGATAAATATCGACCAGACCGGCGCCGATGGAGAAGGAACCCGGGGTATATATCTTTGATTTATCGTTATTCTCAAAAGGCATAGGTATTGTCCCCGGCTGAAGTATCAAATTAGCACCGGAATGCCGTTTTGGGTAGTTCCACCCATTTACCGGCGGAAAGCATGCCTCGATAATCTACCTCAGGGAATGGATACACAAATCTACCTCAGGGAATGGATACACATTCGCCATGGTGGGGGACATGCACGTATCGCAGGATCTCAACGCCCTCGGCCGCGGTGCCGCAGGGATGGCTTGGTTCGTCTCGAATATCCGGCTGAAGCTGGTGGGCATCCTGATCTCGGTGTTGATGGCCGTGCTGCTGGCCGCCGGGATCGGCGGCACGGTGGCCAGCTTCGTCAAGGTCGCCGAGATCGGGTCGGTCTGGCGCAGCTTCGATACCGGCCTGGCCCGGCGGCTGATGCTGCTGTCGGACTTGCGCCAGCATCTGGGGTTCGGCGGGCTCAGCCAGCACTTCCACGACTATCTGCTGACCGACGATCCGCTGCTGCGTCAGGCGGTGACCCGCGATCTGGCCCGGCTGCGTGAGATCGGCCCGGCCTACCTCACCGCCGGGGCGTCCAAGGACGAGCAGGAGGCGCTGAACACGGTCATGGCCCTGGTGGACGCCTACGACCGCGCCATGCCCCAGGTGGCCGAGGCGCTGGCCCGCAAGGAGCCGGCCGAGAAGGCCCATGTCCGCGCGGTGGTGGACGAGGCCGGCGCGGTGGCCGCCCTCGACCGGCTGGGCGCCCTGTTGCGCCAGGAGCACAAGGACAGCGCCGACCGGGTCGAGGACGCCACCTGGACGGTGTCGGCCACCGTGGGCGGCGTGATGCTGTTCAACGGCCTGCTGCTGCTCCTGCTGGCGGTGTTCTTCTACTGGTTCACCCGGTTCCGTATCGTGCGGCCGCTGGACCGGCTGGGCGGGGTGATGGCCCATCTGTCGCGGGGCGACAAGACGGTGGGCGTGCCCCTGGTGGACAAGCAGGACGAGATCGGCGACATGGCCCGCGCCGTGGAGGTGTTCAAGGAAAGCATGATCCGCGCCGACCAGTTGGAGGCGCAGAAGCAGGCCGCCGACCGCCTGCTGCTCGAGCGCGCCCAGATGCGCCAGCGCCTGACCGAGGAATTCGGCGTGGTGGCGACCCGGGTCCTGGCGGCGGTCAACCATTCGGTCGAGGACGTGCGCGAAACCGCCCATACCCTGTCGGCGGTGGCCGAGGAAACCGAGCGCCAGGCCCAGCAGGTGGCGGTGGCCGGCGAACAGGCCGCCGCCAACGTGGAATCCGTCGCCAGCTCCACCGAGCAACTGGGGGCCTCGGGCGGCGAGATCAGCCGCAGCGTCGGCGCCTCGACCGCCATCACCCGCGAGGCGGTGGACGGTATCCAGGGGCTGAACTCCACCATGGGCGAACTGGCCGAGGCCGCCGAGAAGATCGGCGAGATCGTCACCCTGATCGGTGAGATCGCGGCGCAGACCAATCTGCTGGCGCTCAACGCCTCCATCGAGGCGCAGCGGGCCGGCGAGGCGGGCAAGGGTTTTTCGGTGGTGGCCAACGAGGTCAAGCATCTGGCCAGCCAGACCGCCCGCGCCACCGAGGAGATCGCCGACCAGGTCAACGGCATCCAGGCCACCAGCCGCAACGCGGCCGCCGCGCTGGCCACGGTGCACGACACCATCGTCAGGGCCGACGAGGTGGTCTCGACCATCGCCTCGGCGGTGGAGGAGCAGAACGCCGCCACCCAGTCCATCGTCGGCAACATCAACGAATCGGCGCACGGCAACCGCGCCGTCTCGGCCGGTATCGGCGAGGTGTCGGGGGCGGCGCTCCATACCGGCGAAATGGCGGCGCGCATGGTCGAGGTGACCGACAAGCTGCGGGCCGAGTCGGAAACCATGCGGGCCGAGGTCGTGAGTTTCCTGGACGCCGTCAAGGCGACCTGAGGCAGGGATGAAAAACGGGATGTCCACCAAGAAGACGTTTTACGAGGTGATCACCGAGCAGGGGATTCCCCGCCGGGAATTCCTGAAGTTCTGCGCGGTGACCGCGGTGACCATGGGCCTGGGGCCGGGCGGCCACGAGGTGCTGGCCAAGGCGCTGGAGACCAAGCCGCGTCTGCCGGTGCTGTGGATTCACGGGCTGGAATGCACCTGTTGCTCGGAAAGCTTCATCCGCGCCTCCCATCCGCTGGCCAAGGACATCATCCTGTCCATGATCTCGCTGGATTACGACGACACCTTGATGGCGGCGTCGGGCTTCCAGGCCGAGGCCATCTTGGAGGAGATCACCACCAACTATAAGGGCAACTACATCCTGGCGGTGGAAGGCAACGCGCCGCTGCTGGACGACGGCATGGCCTGCATCGTCGGCGGTCGGCCCTTCACCGACCAGTTGCTGGAGACGGCGCGCCACGCCAAGGCGGTGATCGCCTGGGGGACTTGCGCCTCGTTCGGCTGCGTCCAGGCGGCCAAGCCCAACCCCACCAAGGCCACTCCGGTGTCCAAGTTCGTCAAGGACAAGCCGGTGATCAACGTTCCCGGCTGTCCGCCCATCGCCGAGGTGATGGCCGGGGTGCTGAGCTACATCCTGACCTTCGACCGTCTGCCGGAACTGGACCGCCAGGGGCGGCCCAAGATGTTCTACGGCCAGCGCATCCACGACAAATGCTATCGCCGCGCCCATTTCGACGCCGGCCAGTTCGTCGAGGCCTGGGACGACGACGGCGCGCGGCAGGGCTGGTGCCTGTACAAGCTGGGCTGTCGCGGCCCGACCACCTACAACGCCTGCACCACCATCGGCTGGAACGACGGCGTCTCGTCGCCCATCAAGTCGGGGCACGGCTGCATCGGCTGTTCCGAGGACGGCTTTTGGGATCGCGGGCCGTTCTACGAACGGGTGCCCGACATGGCCCAGTTCGGCATCGAGGCCAATGCCGACAAGATCGGCCTGGGCGCCATGGCCGGGTTGGGAGCGGCCATGGCCGCCCATGCCGGCGTGACGGCGACCCGGCGGGCGCTGGGCGGCCGCGACAAGGACAAGGAAACGGAGGATCAGGATGGCCAAGGTTAAGACGCCCAACGGCTTCGAGCTGGACGATGCCGGGCGCCGGGTGGTGGTCGATCCCGTCACCCGCATCGAAGGCCACCTGCGGGTCGAGGTCAATGTGGACGAACGCAACCGCGTGACCAACGCGGTGTCGTCGGGGACCATGTGGCGCGGCCTGGAGAACATCCTGCAGGGGCGCGACCCGCGCGATGCCTGGGCCTTCGTCCAGCGCATCTGCGGCGTGTGCACCGGCGTGCACGCCATGGCCAGCGTGCGGGCGGTGGAGGATGCGCTGGGCATTCCCATCCCGCGCAACGCCAACACCATCCGCAACATCCTGCACCTGACCCTTTACGTCCACGATCACCTGGTCCACTTCTACCATCTGCACGCCCTGGACTGGGTGGACGTGGTCAGCGCGCTGTCGGCCGATCCCAAGGCCACCTCGGCCCTGGCCCAGTCCATCTCGCCCTGGCCCATGGCCTCGGAAGGCTATTTCCGCGATGTCCAGGAACGGCTGAAGAAGTTCGTCTCGTCGGGCCAGCTGGGATTGTTCAAGAACGGCTACTGGGGGCATCCCGCCTACAAGCTGCCGGCCGAGGCCAACCTGATGGCGGTGGCCCATTACCTTGAGGCGCTGGACTTCCAGAAGGAGATCGTCAAGATCCAGGCGGTGCTGGGCGGCAAGAACCCGCATCCCATGTGGCTGGTCGGCGGCGTGCCCTCGGCGGTCAACGTCCATTCCGGCGGCGCGGTGGGGGCGCTGAACATCGAACGCCTCGCCCTGATCAAGGACGTGGCGGCCCGCGCCAAGGTGTTCATCGATCAGGTCTATGTTCCCGACCTGCTGGCCATCGCCTCGTTCTACAAGGAATGGGGTTCGATCGGTGCCGGCCTTTCCGGGCGCAACCTGCTATCCTACGGCGAGTTCCCGGCCCAGGCCAACGACGATTCCAACGACAGCCTGTTGCTGCCGCGCGGCGCCATCATCGACGGCAAGCTCGCCGAGATTCATCCGGTGGATTTGCGCAATCCCGACGAGATCCGCGAATTCGTCCCCCATTCCTGGTACCGCTATCCCGATGAGGGTAAGGGGCTGCATCCCTGGGACGGGATGACCGAATACGACTTCAAGCTGGGACCCAACACCAAGGGCGACAAGAAGCACATCAAGGCCTTGGACGAGGGCGCCAAGTACTCCTACATCAAGGCGCCGCGCTGGAAGGGCCACGCCATGGAGGTGGGGCCGCTGGCCCGTTTCGTCATCGCCTACGCCATGGGCAAGCGCGACATCAAGGAGATGGTGGACGGCACCCTGGCCAAGCTGGGCCTGCCGCTGCCGGCGCTGTTCTCGACCCTGGGCCGCACCGCGGCGCGCGGATTGGAGTGCCAGTGGGCCGCCGACCGGCTGGTCGAGGCCATCGATCAACTGATCGCCAACGTCAAGGCCGGCGACCTGGACACCGCCAATACCGACAAATGGGGACCGGAGAAGTGGCCCAAATCGGCCAAGGGCGTCGGTTACGCCGAGGCGCCGCGCGGCGCCCTGGGCCACTGGCTGCGCATCCAGGACGGGCGCATCTCCAACTACCAGTGCGTGGTGCCCACCACCTGGAACGGTTCTCCGCGCGACAACCAGGGCGCCATCGCGCCCTTCGAGGCGGCGCTGCTCGGCACCCCCATGGCCGATCCCGCCCAGCCTTTGGAAGTGTTGCGCACCATCCACAGCTTCGACCCCTGCCTGGCCTGCGCCACCCACGTGATAGGGCCGGACGGCGGCGAGCGGGCGGTGGTCAAGGTTCTGTAGCAAAGGAGGGCGGCATGGCCCGGTTCGACCACGCCTACCGCGAGATCGGCGACCACGAGAATATCCGCCAGATCTATGTCTACGAGGCGCCCATGCGCCTGTGGCATTGGCTGAACGCGGCGGTGGTGGTGGCGCTGGTCGCTACCGGCTATCTGATCGGCACGCCGCTGCCGTCCTATACCGGCGATCCCAGCACGGTCTACGTGATGGGCTGGATTCGCTTCGTCCATCTGGCCGCCGGCTATCTGTTCGCGGTGCTGTGGGTGATGCGGATCTGGTGGGCGGTGGTGGGCAACAATTTCGCCCGCCAACTGTTCATCCCGCCCATCTGGAGCAAGCGCTGGATCGACGGGCTGCGCTACCAGATCGCCTGGAACCTGTTCCTGGTCAAGGAGCCCCGGCGCTACAGCGGCCTCAACCCCCTGGCCCATATCGCCATGCTGACCATCTACCTGGTGCCCTCGGTGGTGTTGCTGGTCACCGGCTTCGGCATGCTGGCCGAGGTGGCCGGCCACGACAGCTGGCAGTATCACATGTTCGGCTGGATGCGCGATTTCGCGGTCAACACCATGGACCTGCACACCATCCACCGCGCCTCCATGTGGCTGGTGGCGCTGTTCGTGATGGTCCACATCTATACCGCCGTGCGCGAGGACATCGTGTCGCGCCAGAGCATGGTCAGCACCATGCTGTCCGGATACCGCCTGTTCAAGGACCGCAGAGGCCCCGATGAATGACGGCGCCGAGGTTCTGGTCCTCGGTATCGGCAACCTGCTGTGGGCGGACGAGGGCTTCGGCCCGCGCGCCCTGGCCGAACTGCAGGGCCGCCACGCCTTTCCGGCGGGGGTGGACCTGGTGGACGGCGGCACCCAGGGGCTCTATCTGATGCCCATGGTCCGCGCCGCCCGCCGGCTGCTGGTCCTCGACGCCGTGGATTTCGGCCGCCCGCCCGGCGAGCTGGTGATCCTGCGCGACGCCGAAATTCCCAGGCTGATGGGAGCCAAGCGGCTGTCCTTGCATCAGACCACCTTCATGGATGTGCTGGCGGCGGTCGAACTGCTGGGCGGCGGGCCCGAGGCCATGGTGGTGGTGGGGGTGCAGGCCGGCCAACTGGATGATTTCGGCGGCGGCCTGACTCCCGAGGTCGAGGGTCGCCTGGACGAGGCGCTGGCGGCGGCGGTCGGCCAACTGACCGAATGGGGCTTTCCGCCCGCCGCGCCGCCGCCGTCCTGAAGCTTCCGAGCCTTACGCGACCCGGGGCCGGCGCTGGCCGGTCCGGCCGGTCAGGTAGTCGTCCATGATGCCGGCCAGGTCCCGCGACTTGTTGCCGATGTCGCGGGCCTTGCCGTCGATGGACGTCAGTTCGGCGTCGTAGCGGACCAGGCCGGCCTCGATGCGGGTCATGATCTCGCCGATCTGCCCGGCGTTGCGGGCCAGCTTCCGGCTGTTGGCGGCGATTTCCTTGCAGTTGCGGTCGATTTCGCCGAAGGCGCGGTCGAGGCGGGCGATGGTCTCCTGTGCCTTGGCGCGGATGGCGGCCATTCGTGTGGTGACGTGCATGGGGGCCTCCTTCGGCGGGGTGTGGCGGGGCATCAGGCGCAACGCACGTTGGAGAGGAAGGTCTCGACCTCGGCATGGATGGCCGCGGCGTGGCGGGTCAGGCTGGCGGCCTCGCCGCGTACCCGTCCCGAGGCGCTGCCGGTCTGGCTGGC
>JAVBXM010000255.1 GCA_030824585.1 Phaeospirillum sp.
GTACTGCTCAGCGGGGCGGCAGCGTGACCACCGAACACCAATATTCCTCTATGGATCGGACGACCGAGATGAAGCGGTCCAGGTCCACCGGCTTGGTGATATAGCAATTGGCGTGCAGATCGTAGCTGCGCAGGATGTCCTGCTCCGCCTGCGAGGTGGTCAGCACCACCACGGGAATGCGGCGCAGATCCTCGTCCGCCTTGAGCTCGGCCAGCACCTGGCGCCCGTCCTTGCGGGGCAGGTTGAGGTCGAGAAGGATCAGGTTGGGTCTCGGCGAGCCGGTATACTGCCCTTCACGGCGCAGGAACGACATGGCCTCCACCCCGTCGACCACCACCTTCAGGCGGCTGGTCATGCGGCCTTCCTTCAAGGCCTCCTGGGCCAAGCGGGCATCGCCCGGGTTATCCTCGACCAACAGGATTTCGAAAGCTTCGGGTGCGCTGCGCAGGGTCAAGACCGACTCCCCTTCTCCCGCCAACCGGGGTGAGGCGGAAACTATATTACGGGTTTAGCCGTATGAAAACCGGCTTGCGCGCAAAATGTCACATTTATAGGGATTATTTCGCCAGGGGTATGCCGGACGCCCGGTTGATAATCCCCGAATGCCTCATCACCTTGCTATGAACGGAGCCGCCGCGCCTTGGCGGAACCGCTTTCGCAAAGCGGGAGGTAACATGGGACGAACACTGCTTTTCGCGGCCCTGGGGCTGGCATTGGCGACCGGTCCGGCGCTTGCCGCCGAACTGGTCATCCCGATCAGCGCCATCGATGCCAACGGCGTCGGGGCCGGGATCGGAACCCTCAAGGTCAAGGACGGCAAGGGCGGCATGATGGTGACGCCCAGGCTGGCGGGACTGACGCCCGGGCCGCACGGCTTTCACATCCACGAAAATCCCAGCTGCCAGCCCAAGGAGCAGGACGGCAAGATGGTGCCCGGCCTGGCGGCCGGCGGCCATTACGATCCGGCCAAGGCCGCCAGGCACGAAGGGCCGTGGGGACACGGCCATCTGGGCGACCTGCCGGCCCTGGCCGTCAACGGCGACGGAACGGCTTCCGACACGGTTGTCGCCCCCCAGATGAAGGTGGCCGACCTCAAGGGCCGGGCCGTCGTCATCCATGCGGGAGCGGACAATTACGCCGACCAGCCCAAGCCCCTGGGCGGCGGCGGCGGCCGGGTGGCCTGCGGCGTCGTGCCCGCCAAGTAGAGGCAAGTCGGCCGAGGGGGCGGTATCGCGCCTTCCCCCTCGGCCCCGACAGCCCTTGCGGGGCCGTCAGATGATTTCCTCGCCTTCGTGGCAATAGGCCCGCAGGGCGGGAATGTCGGCGATGGATACGGCATTGCCGTCCACCACCACGCCGTGGCCCTTGAGGTGGGAGAAGGCGCGGGACAGGGTTTCCGGTCGCACGCCGACCCGGGCGGCGATGACGCTCTTGCTGTGGGGCAGCCGGACGATGGTCGAGCCCTCGCGCTTGGCGGTCAGGCCGATCAGGTAAAGCGCCAGGCGCTGGGCCGCTGATTTCAGTTTCAGGTCCTTGACCTCGCGCACCAGGGTGCGGAAATGCCGGGACAGCGAGGTCAGCATGACATAGGCCAGATCGGGCCTTTCCCGCACGTCGCGGCGGAACCGCTCGCCCGGCAGGGCCAGGATGCGCGACGGCTGCAACGCCACGGCGCTCATCAGGAACGGCTTCTCGGTCAGCACCGCCGCCGGGATGAACATCTCGCCCGACTTCAGGATCTCCACCATGGTCTCGCCGCCGTCGGCGATGGTGCCGGTCAGGCCCACCTGGCCGTCCAGCACCACCCGCAGCGCGCTGGGGGCGTCGCCCTGCCGGAAGATGACGTCGTTGCGGGCATACTTGACCACCGAGGCCTCGACGGTGATCTCGGCCAGGGCGGCCGGGCTGAGATCGCAGAACAAGGGCAGGCGGGCAACCGCCGCCAAGTCCTCCGGCCGCAGGCTGTGTCCCTCGGAGCTGCTGCTTACCCGCTGCTGTGCGTTCATATCCATTCCGACGAGTTCCGACTAATTGACCGTCAGGATGCGAAATAATAGCCCGGCAACACTTGATCTTGGTCAACTGGTGCAGAAAACAGCAAATTGTTATAGGTGATAAGTCATGGAGTTGTATTCTTTGATCTGGACCAACTCGCATGCTGCACTGCAAATAACCTGGTTTTAATCAGGTCTTTTACTGATTTGGCCACAGCCATGCCGCTCCGCGCACTCCGGACGAATCGCCATGCAATGGCGGCCGCAAGGCGGTATCCACGTGATCGGAGAAGATGAAATTGTTCCACAGGGCGGGAACGTTTCGGTAGAGGCGTTCCAGTTTGGACAGGCCGCCGCCCAGGACGATCACGTGGGGATCGATGATGTTGATCACGCTGGCCAGGGCACGGGCCAGGCGCTGTTCGTAGCGGGCCAGCGCGGCCTCGGCCGAGGGGGAGGAGGCGGCGGCCACCTGTTCGGCGGTCAGGCCCCCGCCGTGGTCGCGGGCCAGTCCCGGCCCCGACAGGAAGGTTTCGATGCAGCCCGCGCGGCCGCAATAGCAGGCCGGGCCGGGACGTTCGGCATCCTCGGGCCAGGGCAGGGGATTGTGGCCCCATTCCCCGGCGATGGAATTGGGGCCGGCCAGCAGCCGGCCATGGGCGACGATGCCGCCGCCCACCCCGGTGCCGAGGATCACCCCGAACACCGTGGCGAAGCCGGCACCGGCTCCGTCGGTGGCCTCGGACAGGGCGAAGCAGTCGGCATCGTTGGCAAGGTGCACCGGGCGGCCCAGCGCCGCCGCCAGGTCGCCGTCCAGGGGCTTGCCGATCAGCCAGGTGGAATTGGCGTTCTTGATCAGGCCGGTACGGGGGCTGACGGTGCCGGGAATGCCGATGCCCACCGTCGCCCTGGCGCCCAGCCGGGCTTCCAGTCCCTCGACCAGGTCCTTGATGGTGGCGATGGTGCCCTCGTAGCTGCCCCTGGCGGTGGCGACCCGCTCACGGGCCAATTCCTGTCCGGCCTGATCCAGGGCGATGGCCTCGGTCTTGGTGCCGCCGAGATCGATGCCGATGCGGATGCTCACGGCATGCCGTCGGGGCGCCAGGGGATCAGGACCCACATCACCGCGAAGCCCACCACATAGGCCAGCGCCACGTGCCAGCCGTGCTTCAGCCAGTTCACCACCGACTTGGCTTCCGGGTACATGTTGGACAGCGCCACGCCCGCCGACGAGCCGAACCAGATCATCGAGCCGCCGAACCCCACGGCATAGGCCAGGTAGCCCCAGTCATAGCCGCCCTGCTTGATGGCCAGGGCGGTCAGCGGGATGTTGTCGAACACCGCCGAGACGAAGCCCAACTGCAGCGCCGTGACCACGGAGGCGGCGGGCAACTGCTCCACCGGCATCATGGAGGCGCACAGCACCAGCGACAGCAGGAACACCGAGCCCCTGGCGGTTTCCGGCATGATTTCCCAGTCGGGGCGGCGGACGGCCACGGTGACCAGCAGGGCCGCCCATACCGCCACGCCCAGGAAGGGGAAGGCGTCGGCCAGATGGCTGAAGCGGGTGTTGACCACCACGTTGGTGACCATGGCCGAGACCAGGATCAGCGCCACGATGCCCACCCGCGCCCAGTCGGCATGGGTGTGGGCGTGGGTGGTCTTGAGGATGGGGGAATAGGCGTGCTGCTGCTTGGCGGCGATCACTCCGGTGATCAGCAGGGCGATTCCGGCCGCCACATAGGCCTCGAAGACCTGGAGCGGCGAGACCCCGGCGATCCACAGCATGGTGGTGGTGGTGTCGCCCACCACCGAGCCCGAACCGCCGGCATTGGAGGCGGCGACGATGGCCGCCAGGAAGCCGATATGTACCTTGGCGCGGAACAACTGGTGGGCCATGGCGCCGCCGATCAGGGCGGCGGCGATGTTGTCGAGGAAGCTCGACAGCACGAACACCATGACCAGCATGACGAAGCCGCCCTTCCAGTCGTCGGGCAGGTATTTGGGCAGCAGGACGGGGACGTGGCTTTTCTCGAAATGGCGCGACAGCAGGGCGAAGCCCATCAGCAGGCAGAACAGGTTGGCGATGGTCACCCATTCGTGGCCGAGATGGCCGGCAAACCCGTCCAGCCCCGGCCCGGTCTTGAAGCCGGCGACGGCGATCTTGTAGAGCGAGATGCTCCCCAGCCCGGCCAGCCCGACGGCCAGGGTGTGGTTGTGCAGCAGCGCCACGCCCAGCAGGGTCGCCGCGAACAGCACGAATTCGAGGGGAATGCCGAAAAGAGTCATGGAGCCACCGTCCCTGTCAGTCCGGCCGGGGTTCAGCCCCGGTCCGCATCGACGATAGCCTCACCTCGCCCCAAAGGCGAGGGCAAGGGCGCCGATTTCGGAAATCCGAAGCGGGTCAGGTGATCAGGATGGCCACCTGCTTGGTGGCCGGGCTGACGGCGATCACCCGATGGCGGGTTCCGTGGGCGGCGGTGAATTCGGCGAAGGCGCGGTATTCGTCGTCGCGCCAGGTGCGGTTGCCGATGAATTCGTCGAAGACCAGCACGGTGCCGGGCCGGATGCGCCCGGCCAGGCCGCTCAGCACCGTGCGGGCCGAGGAATAGATGTCGCTGTCGATATTGGCGAAGCGTACCGGGCCGGGATGCTCGTCCAGGAAGGCGGGCAGGGTGTCCTCGAACCAGCCGGGATGCAGCCGCGCGTTCTCTCCCACCTCGGGCAGGATGCCGCCGGTGGTCAGCACGCCGGCATGGGTGGCGCCCCAGCCCTCGGGCAATCCCTCGAAGGAATCGAAGCCGTGCACCTCCTGCCCGGCATGGGCGGCCAGCACCGCCAGCGAGGCGCCGCGTCGCACCCCGAATTCCAGCACCAGGCCGGGCTCCCGCGCCTGGTCCAGGGCCCAGGCCAGCAGCGCCGCACTCATGCCGAACAGCCGCCAGCCCTCGGCCAGATGGGGAACCAGGGCGGCGGCGGAGTCCACCACATGGGCATGCTTGGCCCCAAAGGACCGGACCGGGCGCCCGGCCAGCACGTCGTGGGCGGCGGCCATGGCAAGGTAGCGGCCGTTGGCCTTGGGACAGGCGGCGGCGCGTTCCAGCCGGCGCACCGCCTCGCCGGTTCCCAGCCGCTCCAGCGCCGGGCCATGGCTGGCGTACCAGGCGGCGGCCAGGTCCGGGGCGCGGGCAAGCAACTGGTCCCAGGCGGCCAGGGCGCGGCCGGCATCGCCCAGCCCGTTCAGGCTCATGGCCCGCTCGTAGAGCATCTGGTCGGTGGGGGCTTGGGCGGTATCGACCGCGCGGACGCAATCGTCGAAGCGGGCATCGCGGCGATAGGCCCCGGCCAGCGCCTCGTCCCGCCCGGGAGAGGCGGGAAGGCTTTCGAACAGGACGATGGCCGCGCCGGGATCATTGGCCAGCAGATGGGCCTTGCCCAGCATCAGCCCCAGCCGGGCATCGCCGGGGGCGGCCGCCAGGGCGCGGGTGAGGTGGGTGACGGCCGCCCCGGCCTGCTTGCGGCCCAGCCTGACCGCGCCCAGCAGGGCATCGAGGCCGGGTGTGCCGTCGGGCAGCGGGGCCAGCAGCCTCAGCGCCGCATCGAACCGCCCGACGGCGACCTGGGCGGCGGCATCGGAGAGGAGGGGATTGCCCACTTCGGCGCTACTCGCCCTTGGCCACGGCGATGGCTTCCGGCAGCCGGGCGATCAGGTCCGTCAGATTCACGGTGGCTGTGCGGTGGACGATCTTGGGATCGGCACCTTCGTAATTGTGAGCGAGGATGTTGCGCATGGCGACCATCTGCCGCCAGGGGATGGCGGGGAAGCGGTCGCGGAAGTCGTCGGGAACGTGGCGTGCGGCTTCGCCGACAATCTCGATAGCCCTGACGGTTGCCAGATAGGTCTTGTCGTCCGCCAGCAATTCGCCCGGTGTCATGGTGCCGACAAAGGCGCGCGCCTTCTCGGCATAGGCCAGCATATCGGCGAGATAATCCACGAAGTCGCGGGTCACAGCATTCTCACCTCGGCCAGGATGCGCTGGCCGATACGCGGCTTGAGGGCTGCCCTATTCGCCACATCCACCTTCATGCCGAGCATGTCGCTGAGTTCAATCTGGAGGCCGGCATACTCGAACAACCCGGCTTCGTCGCCGAACTCCACCAGCACGTCGAGGTCGCTGTCCTCGTGCTGCTCGCCGCGTACGAACGAACCGAACACCCCCATGGACCGGATGGGGTAGCGGCGGCGCAGTTCCGGCTGCATGGCGCGGAGTTGCTCCAAGATATCGTCGAGCCGGCGCATGGCGCAGTCCTTGTCGGTTCTATCCGCACTATACGCCGCGTCCTGGGGTATTGCCAGCCGAGGCGGTAAACTCAAAAGCCCCGGAAGCGAACGGCTTCCGGGGCTCCTGAATTTGGTGGGCGCACAAGGACTCGAACCTTGGACCAGCTGATTAAGAGTCAGCTGCTCTACCAACTGAGCTATACGCCCTCAGTGTCTCCGGTTTCGGCCGCAGCCCCCGCCGGAGGGCCGCTTTATAGGTCGAACGCCGGACCTGTGCAAGCGGAAAATTCACATCTTCGCGCACTCTTTGCAACGGCGCCTTCCAGGCGTAAAACCATCCCCGCAATATCACATCCCGAAAGGGGAGAGGGAACGCCGCCATGACCGAGAGCACCAAGTACCTGCTGTCCGAGGACCGCCTGCCCAAGGCCTGGTACAACCTCAACGCCGACCTGGCCGTACCGGCCCCGCCGCCGCTGCATCCCGGTACCGGCCAGCCCATCGGTCCCGACGATCTGGCGCCCATCTTTCCCATGGCGGTGATCGCCCAGGAGGTCACCACCGAGCGCTGGGTGGAAATCCCCGAGCCGGTGCGCGAGGTCTATCGCCTGTGGCGCCCCGCGCCGCTGATCCGGGCGCGGCGCCTGGAGAAGGCGCTGGGCACCCCGGCCAAGATCTACTTCAAGTACGAGGGCGTCAGCCCGGCCGGCAGCCACAAGCCCAACACCTCGGTGCCCCAGGCCTTCTACAACAAGCAAGAGGGTGTCAAGCGCATCGCCACCGAGACCGGCGCCGGGCAGTGGGGTTCGTCCATGGCCTTCGCCGGCTCGCTGTTCGGCCTGGAGGTCGAGGTGTTCATGGTCAAGGTCTCCTATGATCAGAAGCCCTATCGCCGGGCGCTGATGGAGACCTATGGCGCCAAGTGCATCGCCAGCCCGTCAAACCTGACCCATGCCGGCCGCGCCATCCTGGAGAAGGACCCCAATTCCAACGGTTCGCTGGGCATCGCCATCTCCGAGGCGGTGGAGGTGGCGGCGTCGCGCGACGACACCAAGTACGCGCTGGGCAGCGTGCTGAACCACGTCTGCCTGCACCAGACCATCATCGGCGAGGAAGCCATGATGCAGATGGAGATGGCCGACGCCCAGCCCGACATCGTCATCGCCTGCACCGGCGGCGGCTCCAACTTCGCCGGCCTGGCCTTCCCCTATATCCGCGAGAACCTCAAGGGGGCCAAGACCCGCGTCATCGGCGTCGAGCCGGCCTCGTGCCCGACGTTGACCAAGGGCCTCTACGCCTATGATTTCGGCGATACCGGCAAGCTGACCCCCCTGGTCAAGATGCACACCCTGGGCGCCACCTTCATGCCGCCGGGCTCGCATGCCGGCGGCCTGCGCTACCACGGCATGGCCCCCATGGTCAGCCATGTCAAGGAACTTGGCCTGATGGAGGCCCGCGCCTATCACCAGACCGAGTGCTTCGCGGCCGCCGTGCAGTTCGCCCGCGCCGAGGGCATCGTGCCGGCGCCGGAATCCTCGCACGCGGTCAAGGGTGCCATCGACGAGGCGTTGCGCTGCAAGGTGGAGGGCAAGGCCGAGACCATCCTGTTCAACCTGTCGGGCCACGGCCATTTCGACATGCAGGCCTATACCGACTTCTTCGCCGGCAAGCTGAAGGACAACACCTACCAGCAGGCCGACCTGGACGCGGCCCTGGCGGAACTGCCCAAGGTGGGGTGAGGGTGGGGCGGGCGTCCCCGCCCGCATCCTATTCCGTCTTCTTCTTGCCGAAGGTGGAGAACAGGCCGCGCAGCGCGTCGCCGGCCTTGAGCTTCCTGGGGGCGTCGGGGTTATCCCCGGCGCCCTTGGGATTCAGGGCCTTGCCCAGGCCCTTTTGCACCAGCCAGCGCTGCAGGTCGTTGACGTCCACCGCCTTGACCGGCGAGGCCAGCGGCCCCTCCAGCCGCAGCCCCAGGGCCGGGGCGTCAGGGGCGGTCAGCTTGAAGGCGATCTTCGACGAAATGGTCTCGCGCGGCAGGTCCAGCGTAGCGATTCCGGTGGCGCCGCCGCCTTCGGCCACCAGGGCCAGGTCGTGGCTGGCGACGATGCCCCTGTCGGCGGCGAAGGTGCCCGACAGGCTGGAAAAGCGCGAGCTTCCCCCCGACAGCCCGGCCTGGACCAGACCCAGCAGGCTGCCCAGGTTCTCCATATTGCGCATGCGGGAATCCATGGCGGCGAGGTCGAAGCCGCTGACCTCGCCATCGGCCACGTCGATCCGGCCGTTGCCGGCCAGGGACGACACCAGGGCGGCGGGTGAGGTGCCGGCGGCGGCAAGACGCAGTTCGGCGCCCATGCGTCCCTTCTCCAGCCGCAATCCACCCGATGCGGGCTTCACCTGGGCAAGGTCGGCACCCTTCAGGGTGGCCGACAGGGTCAGGGCATTGGGAGCCACCCGGGCGGCGGCGGCCAGATCGCCGCCCAGCAGGCGGCCCGAGATGCGGTCGAGATCGGCCACCCCCTTGCTCAGTCCCACATGGACGCGCGGCTGGTCGAGGCGCCAGCCGGACACGGTGACGGCCTTGGCGTCCAGGCTGAGATCGGCGTCCAGCGCCTGCAGCCATCCCAGGTCCAG
>JAVBXM010000071.1 GCA_030824585.1 Phaeospirillum sp.
GCGGGCAAAACGGCAGGGGCTCCTTGCTTTGTGACGGGGTACGCCCAAGGCACTAACGGGCTCCCTGCCGGATGGCCACTTTGCCATGGCCAACACCGACTACATACAAGGCACGAAGATCGGGAAGGAACACGAAGAGGAATTCATCCTTCGTGCCCCTTCATGCCTTCGTGCCTTCGTGGTGAAGCCGGTATTCACGCCCCTGGGGCCTACCCGGCAAAAAATGCCGAAGGCCCGCCGGAGGTCTCTCCGGCGGGCCGTTCATGTAAGCCGCTCCGATCAGAACGGGAAGATGATGTCGAAGATCTGCTGGCCGTAGCGCGGCTGGGTGAGATCGCTGACCATGCCGCGGCCGCCGTAATAGACGCGGGCCTCGGCAATCTTTTCCGAACTGACCGAGTTGGACGAGCTGATGTCTTCCGGCCGGATGATGCCCTGGATGGACAATTCGCGCATTTCGTAGTTCACCCGGAACTCCTGGCGGCCCGAGATCACCAGATTGCCGTTGGGCAACACCTGGGTGATCACCGCCGCCATGGTCATGGTGATGCTTTCCGTCCGGGTGGTATTGCCCGAATTGGTCACCGTCGAGGTGGAGGACAGGTCGGCCAGGCTGGCCAGGTTGACGGCCGGCAGGAACTTCTGCAACTGGGTTTCGAAGCCCAGGGCGCTGATGTTGGAACCGGTGGTGCCCGATCCCGCCTTTTCCGCCCCGCTGCGCGAGTTGGTCAGGCCCGAGGTCAGGGTGGCGCTGTCGGAGATGGACACCGCCACGGTCAGGATGTCGCCCACGTCCTTGGCGCGCTGATCCTTGAAGAAGGCGCGGGCGCCCGGCCGCCACAGGGAATTGGCGTTCTGCGGCGGGGCGGAGGGCTGGGGCATGGGCATGCTGACCGGCTGATAGCCCGACTTCTGGGTCGGGTTCTGGATCGGCGACGTCTGGGGGCCGGAGCCCACTTCCGACATGCGGGTCAGCACGTTGCAGGCCGACAATTCGGACATGGCGACCACGAGGGCCAGGGCACGCAGGGTCTTGCGGCCGACGATCCGGGAGAATGTGGTGGCGGACATGATCTGTCTCCGAAATCGGCTAAGGTTCAGTTATGGGCCAGGGTGCGCAGGCCGCCGGGCATCACCGACACCTGGCCGGGGCCTTCGATCCTGGCGTCCACGGTCTGCTTGCTCTGCACGTTGGTGACGCGGATGACGTCGCCGACGCTGCCCTCTTCCACGGCGCGGCCCTGGGCGGTGAGCGTCATGAACTTGGAGCGCAGCACGATGGTCACCGAGCTGTTCTTGCCCACCACCACCGGCTTTTGCACCTCGGTGGTGCGGACCGGCACGCCGGCGCGCAGTTGGTAGCGCGGCTCCTGGCCGATCAGCATGCGGGGGTTGGTGACGATGTCGCGGCGCACCACTTCCTCGCGGACGTCCAGCCATTGGATGTCCGCGTCGCTGATGGTCTCGCCCCGGCCCATGGGATGGGCGAGGACGGGAATGCGCGCCGAGGCGAAGACGTTGCCCATCACCTTGAAGCGGACGGAATTGGGGGCTCCGGCCGGAGCCTCCAGCACCGCCTGGAAGCGGTTCATGCGCTGGTCGTAGACCAGGTCCTTGACCGCCACGGTGGGGCTGGTGGTGGTGGGAATGACGATGTGCAATTGCTGGCGGTTGCTGATCTCGATGGAGGCGCCGGCGGGGGCGCCTTCCATGGCCAGGGCCTCGCGTAGTTCGGTCTCGATGACGCGGATATCGACGCTCTGGCCGGCGCGCTCGACCACCGAGCGCTCGAACGGCGAGGCGGGACGCCAGTCGATGCCGTAGGACTGGGCCACGGCCAGCAGCCAGCGGGTTTCCAGGGTGACCCGCTTGCCCGGGGCCGGCGCGTTGGCCAGCGGCGTGCCGGCCTTGTCGCCGATGTTCTCCCAGATGTCGCCCAGCGTGATGGCATCGCCGGTGAGCATGACGCTGGGCTTCAACTGGGGCGGCAGTTCGGCGGCGCGGCTGGTCCCGAGGACGGCGGCCAGGGCCAGTCCGGCGATGGTGGCGCGAAGGCAGAGGCGGCGGATCATGATGGCCTCACTACTTCATCTGGTTGATGGTCGACAGCATCTCGTCGGAAGCCTGGATGACCTTCGAGTTCATTTCGTAGGCGCGCTGGGCGCCGATCAGGTTGGTCACCTCGGCCACCACGTTGACGTTGGAGGTCTCGAGGAAGCCCTGCAGGATGGTGCCGAAGCCGGGCTTGCCCGGGGTCTGCACCACCGGCTGGCCCGAGGCCGGGGTTTCCATGAACAGGTTGTTACCGCGCGCTTCCAGGCCGGCGTCGTTGGCGAAGGTCGCCAGCGTCAACTGGCCCTTGATCTGGCTCTGCACCTGGCCGTCCTGCTTGACGATCACCTGGCCGGTGGAATCGACGGTGACGCCCACCGCATCCGAGGGGATGGTGATCTGCGGGATCACCTGGAAGCCCTCGTGGGTGACGATGCTGCCTTCCGGCGACAGCTGGAACGAGCCGTCGCGGGTATAGGCGGTCTCGCCCGAGGGCAGCTTGATCTGGAAGTAGCCCTTGCCCTGGATCGCCATGTCCAGGGTGTTGTCGGTGCTCTGGACGCTGCCCTGCTCGGTGATGCGGTAGACGGCGGTGGTCTTGACGCCCAGGCCCAACTGCACGCCGGTCGGCACAATGGTGCCGGTATCCGACGACTGCGAGCCGACGCGACGCAGGTTCTGGTAGAGCAGGTCCGCGAACTCGGGCCGCCGCCTCGTATAGGCGGTGGTGTTCATGTTCGCGATATTGTTCGAGATGACTTCGACGTTGGTCTGCTGGGCCAGCATGCCGGTCGCGGCGATGTTCAGGGAGCGCATGGCGAGAGTTCCTTACTCGTTGAACCGGTCAGTTGGTCTTGGAAGTGCCCAGGGTCTGGATGGCCTTGAGCTGGCGTTCGTGTTCGGCGTCCAGCATCTTCTGCACCCCCTGGTATTCTCGCAGGATCTGGGTCATGCGGGTCATTTCCATCACGGGCTGGATGTTGGATTCCTCCATCATGCCCTGGGCGACGTGGGGGGTCTGGACGACTTCGGGGTCCTGGGTGGTCTCGTACAGCGAGTCGCCGGCCTTGCGCATCTGCTGGTCGTTGTCGAACTTGACGACCTTGAGGCGGGCGACGCGGCCGTTCTCGGTGGAGATGCTGCCGTCGGGCGAAACCTCGATCTGGGTCTCGTTGGGGGCGAAGATGATCGGCTGGTCGCGATCGTCCATCACCGCGAAGCCCTGGGTGTTGACCAGCATGCCGGTCTGGTCCAGGCGGAAATGGCCGTTGCGGGCGTAGCGCATGCCGGCTTCGGTCTCGATCTGGAAGTAGCCGTCGCCGTGCAGGGCGAAATCCAGGGGATTGTCGGTCTTGGTCAGCGGCCCCTCGCGGGTGTCGCGCAGCACGCCGACGTCTTGCACGAAGGAGAGCTTGCCGCCGATGGCGCGCTCGGAGGAGCGGGTGGGGACCAGGTATTCGCGGAACATCATCTGCTCCCCCTTGAAGCCGGGGGTGTTGGTGTTGGCCATGTTGTTGGCCACCACTTCCATCTGGCGCCACAGGGCCGCCTGGCGGGACAACGCGATGTAGGATGTGTTCTGCATGGTTCAAATCCGTCTGGCAATTGCTTGCGCCGCCATCTTCGCAATGACCGTGCCAATTTCGAGAATCGAGGGTTTTCGCCATTTCCTTCGCCGGGGGGCCGCTTCGGGGCAGGGGTTGCCGGGCAGTTATTGCCGGGCGCCCCCCGGCATTGCTATCGTGGCCCGGCGGTGGGGGAGAGCATATGGAGCAAGATGGGGTGGAGCCCTTATCTTTTGCGCCGGCTCAACCTTCTGTTAACCGCAAAGGTCTAGTTTTTAGGATGCGCACGTATGGGCCCTGGTGGGTTCGCGCGCCGAGCGGCGGAAGAGGGCCATGGCCGAAGATCTGGAAGAAGATTTCGAGGAAGGCGAAGGCTCGGACGAGGTATCCGAGTCACCGTCTAAAAAACTGCCGATCAAGAAGATTCTGATCGTCGTGCTGCCCATCCTCCTGTTGGCGGGCGCCGGTGCCGGACTCTACTTCTCTGGCCTGCTGGACAAGCTGACCGGCAAGAAGGACGATCACGCCCCCGTCGAGACGGCGGCGGCCCCGCCCCCGCCCAAGGCGGTGCAGGCGGCGTCGTTCATGGATCTGCCCGAGATGCTGGTCAATCTGCAGACCACGGGACGCAAGCAGGCCTTCCTCAAGCTCCGGGTGGCGCTCGAACTGGAGGCGGTCACCGACCAGCCCCGCGTCGAGCAGATGCTGCCCCGCATCATCGACAACTTCCAGATCTACCTGCGCGAATTGCGGGTCGAGGATCTGCAGGGCGCGTCGGGCATGCATCTGCTGCGCGAGGAATTGCTGACCCGCGTCAACGCCGCGGTCAAGCCGGTTAAGGTCAATGACGTCCTCTTCAAGGAAATGCTGGTTCAATGACGGACCGGCGGGATAGACCGACATGGCGATGAACGACGACGGTGGAACCAGCCGCGGGGCCGAGGACGAAGAGGCCCTGATGAAGGAATGGGCTGCCATGGCCGGCGACGATGCCGGCGGTGGCGGTGGCGATGCCGGCGGCGGCGGTGGCGGCGACGGCGGCGGCGGCGACGGCGGCGGCGACGGCGGCGGCGACATGGCCGCCGAATGGGAAGCCATGCTCGGCGCCGGCGACAGCTCCGGCGAGACCCAGGCGGCGGTCGCCAAGGACGCCACCCGCGTCCTGAACCAGGACGAAATCGACTCGCTGCTGGGCTTCGACGACGATATCGGCGGAGCGGGCGACAAGTCGGGCATCCAGGCCATCCTCAACTCGGCCCTGGTGTCGTACGAACGACTTCCCATGCTGGAAGTGGTGTTCGACCGCCTGGTCCGCATGATGTCCACCTCCATGCGCAATTTCACGTCCGACAACGTGGAAGTCTCGCTGGACAACATTCTCTCCCTGCGTTTCGGCGACTACCTGAACTCCATTCCGCTGCCCGCCATGCTGGCGGTGTTCAAGGCCGAGGAATGGGATAATTTCGGCCTGCTGACCGTCGATTCCTCGCTGATCTATTCCATCGTCGACGTGCTGCTGGGCGGCCGTCGCGGCACGGCGGCCATGCGCATCGAGGGCCGTCCCTACACCACCATCGAACGCAATCTGGTCGAGCGCATGGTGCACGTGGTGCTGTCCGACCTGTCGGCGGCCTTCGATCCCCTGTCGCCGGTGACCTTCCGCTTCGACCGCCTGGAAACCAACCCGCGCTTCGCCACCATCTCGCGTCCGTCCAACGCCGCCATCGTCGCCAAGCTGCGCATCGACATGGAAGACCGCGGCGGACGCCTTGAACTGCTGCTGCCCTACGCCACCTTGGAACCCGTCCGCGAACTGCTGCTGCAGATGTTCATGGGCGAGAAGTTCGGCCGCGACTCCATCTGGGAGACCCACTTGGCCGAGGAGCTGTGGCTGACCGAGGTCGAGTTGGAGGCCGTGCTCGACGAGCAGGTGATGAACCTGCGCGAGGTGCTGAAATGGAAGCCGGGTTCGAAATTCATGCTGAACGCCACCGCCGAGTCGCCCATCGACATGCGCTGCGGCGATGTGGCCATGTTCCGCGGCCGCATGGGACGCAAGGGCCAGCACATCGCCATTCAGGTGGATGAGTCCACCATCAAGATCGGGTGATCGCCTTGGATTGGAAAGTCGTCCTCGACATCATCGTGTCCGTGCTGCTGATCGCCACCATCGGCTATGCCTGGATGCTGAACCAGCGGCTGTCGTCGCTTCGCAAGAACCGCGACGATTTGGCCAAGACCATCGCCGCCTTCAACGAGGCGACGCTGCGCGCCGAATCCTCCATCCCCAAGCTGCGCAAGGCCGCCGAGGAATCCGGCCAGACCCTGCAGGAGCGGGTGGAAAAGGCCCAGTCGCTGCGGGACGACCTCGCCTTCATGATCGAGCGGGCCGACACCATGGCCAACCGCCTGGAAAACGCCGTCCGCTCGGCCCGCACCGACGGCGTCAAGGCCGCGCCCGAGCCGCGCGGCGCGGCGCCGCTGGGCACCGCCTCGACACCGACCATGCCGCCGCCCCGCATGGCCGGAAACCGGGCCGCCGCCATCGCCGCCGCCGCCGCGGCATCCGATGCCGACAGCGACGACCGTTCCGAAGCCGAGCGCGAACTGCTGCGCGCGCTCCAGTCCATGCGGTAAGGAGCCACCATGGCCACCAAGACCCGCAAGCCCGTTCCCGGCCCGATCAAGGCGCAGCCCCCAGGCATGTCCAAGGGCGGCATGTCCAAGGGCGGCGCGTCCAAGGGCAACCGGGGCGCCAAGCCCGAGGCGGCCAAGGCTCCCATCGTCCGGGTGTTGCCCGTCCTGATCTTCGCCGGCGTGCTGATGCTGTCGCTCAGGGTCGGCGACATCTTCAAGGGTATCTTGGGGATCGAGTCGTTCTCGGTGGCCGAACTGCAGGCGCAGCAGCCGCCCAAGACGCCGCCCGCCCAGCCGGCCGCCCCGGCGGCCACCCAGCCGCAGCCGGCCACCGCCGCCACGCCCGCCCAGGGCGCCGCCACGCCGGCCGCCACCCCGGCCAACAGCGACCCGGGCGCCGGCATGAGCCAGACGGAACTGGACGTGCTGCAGAAGCTGCAGGAGCGGCGCGGCACCCTGGACACCCGGGAAAAGGACATCGAGAAGCGCGAGGCCCTGCTGAAGGCCGCCGAGGACCAGATCGACCGCAAGGTCGCCGAGATGAAGACGCTGCAGAACACCATCGAGGGGCTGCTGCGCCAGTACAATGACCAGGAGGACAACAAGATGCGGTCCCTGGTCAAGATCTATGAAAATATGAAGCCCAAGGAAGCGGCTAAGATTTTCGAGCAGCTGGATATGAATATCCTGCTGGAAGTGGTCGAGCGCATGAAGGAACAACGTGTTGCTCCGATCATGGCCGAAATGGACCCGTCCAAGGCCAAGGCAGTTACTGCCGAATTGGCACAAAGACGCCAGATACCGATGCCAAGAGGGGCCTCGGGCGGGTGATTGTCGGGGGATTGCACGAAAAATGACTTGCGCAAGTGCGGTCCCCCATCTTAACTAGGCAAATTCGTAGGTTACCGGTTTTTTCGGTTTCTGGCGGCTAGTGTCTCGAAGGAGCGGATGGATGGCTGTCGATAAGAATATGAACGTCCTCATCGTTGATGATTACAAGACGATGTTGCGCATCATCCGAAACCTGCTCAAGCAGCTGGGTTTCAACAACGTCGATGAGGCGACCGATGGTGCCATGGCGCTGCAGATGCTTCGCGTGGGCAATTACGGTCTGGTGATTTCCGACTGGAACATGGAGCCCATGACCGGCCTCCAGCTGCTGCGCGAGGTCCGCGCCGATGCCAAGCTGAAGCCGGTTCCCTTTATCATGGTGACCGCCGAGTCCAAGTCGGAGAACGTCATCGCGGCCAAGGAAGCGGGCGTGTCCAACTACATCGTCAAGCCCTTCAACGCCGAAACGTTGAAGACCAAGATGGTGAGCGTTCTGGGCGAATTCTGACGACCTTTGGGGGGTCTTCCATCATGTCGGCGAAGGGCGTTGACCGCGATCTAGAGCTTCGGTTGGACGCCATTCGCCGAGAGCATGGCGAGACCATCCAGGTGGATCAAATCGGGGAAGTGGTTCGGGCCATGCTCGAAACCATGACGGGGGATATCGGTGCCGGGGACCTAAGGCTCTATCGCGAGCTGGAATCCCTGGCCAGTTACATCCATGCCGCCAAGGAAGAGATCGCCGCGCTTCGGCCCGGCGAGATCAAGAACGAGTTCATCGCCTCGGCAACCGACGAGCTTGATGCCATCGTCGGTGCCACCGAGGCGGCGACCAATGAAATCATGGACGCGGCCGAAAGCCTGGGCTCGCTCTCGCCCATGCTGGACCAGGAGGTCGCCAACCGCCTGGACGAGATCACCACCCGCATCTTCGAGGCCTGTACCTTCCAAGACATCACCGGGCAGCGCATCACCAAGGTGGTCAAGGCGCTGAAGGAGATCGAGGACCGGGTGGAAAGCCTGGTCAAGATGTTCGGTGCCGAGTACGACGACGGCTCCCCGAAGGAAGAGAAGCCGCTGACCGACCAGGACCTTCTCAACGGCCCGCAGCTGCCCGGCAACGCGACCAACCAGGCCGAAATCGACGCGCTGCTGGCAAGTTTCGACTAGCCTTCCATGAAGGCTGCAGAGCAAGCCACCACCGGACGGCCAGTCAAAGCGCCCGTGGGCGTGAGCGATTCCCGCCATCGCACGGTCGGCTTGCCCGTCGTCCTGCTGCTGCTCATCACCCTGATCCTCGGCCCGGCCGCCTCGGCCGTGGCCCAGACCACGCCGCGCGCCGCCGAGCATGACGGCTTCGGCCGCATGGTGTTCGACTGGGACGGGCCGGTGAAGTTCTCGGCCGAGACGGTCAACAGCCAGTTGATCGTCCGCTTCGACAAGCCCATCGCCGGCGACCCCAAGGTGGTGCTGAAGCCGCTGGCCAAGTACCTCAAGGGCGTCACCCTGAGCCCCGACCGCAAGATGGCCACCTTCCCGCTGGCCGTGCCGGTCCAGGTGAAAAGCTTCCAGACCGGCGGCAATTCCGTGGTGGTCGACCTGTCCGAGGCCAAGGCCACCACCTCGTCCTCGGCA
>JAVBXM010000105.1 GCA_030824585.1 Phaeospirillum sp.
TTGGGTTGGGGAGGGGACTCGCTCAGCTATCCGCGTACCAGCGGGTGAAGAAGGTGTCGTCGCCTTCTTCCCGCAGCCCCATGGTCGGGGTACCGGTATCGTCGATCAGCCCCATCTCGTGGAGCCAGCGCACCACCTTGCGGAAATGGGCGAGGTTGTGGAGGCTGGTGCCGCCTTCCAGCCAGTTCTGCTCGAGGAAGGCCAGCACGGCGGGCTGGCCCAGTTCGGCCTCCCACAGGATGCCGAGCAGCGAGCAAAGCCCCTCTTCCACGTCGCGCTCGGGCAGGAACAGCGACTGCACCGCGTCGGCCTCGGCCTTGCGGCCGGATTCCGGCCCGGCCCCCAAGCCGAAATCCAGCACGCCCCGGCGCTCGGGCGAGGACAGCTGGTAGTGGGCCACCTCGTGGATCAGCACGCTGGGCTCCAGATGCACCGCTACCGCCTCGCCGTCCCAGGTGAAATGCTCCTGGGGGCTCATCTCGAGAATCTTGAAGCCGAAGCGCCGGCACAGCTCCACCGCTCCCTTCTGATGCTCGGGATCGGTGGACAGCGTCAGCAGGTCGCCGTCCGGCACCAGGGCGGTGACGCGGCGAAACACGGCGAGCGCCAGCGGATCGATGGCCAGGGCCTCTTCGAAGCCGCTTTTCAGCCCGGCGAAGCCGGTATGGTCGATGGGGGTCAGAATCATGAATGGGGTTTTAGTCGCGGACCTTGACCTTGGCAAGGGGGGGCGCTAAAGGACGCCTCTGATTCCCCTTCGCCTCAAGGACCAAGCATGGACAGGATCCGCATCGTCGGCGGGACGCCGCTCAAGGGTACCATCACCATCGGCGGCGCCAAGAACGCCGCCCTGGCCCTGATGCCCGCCTGCCTGCTGACCGAGGAAACCCTGGCGCTGTCCAACCTGCCCCATCTGGTGGACATCACCACCATGGCCAATCTGCTGGCCCAGCATGGGGTGATGATGGCGCTGAACGGCAACGCCACCAATGGCGGCCATACCGGACGGGTGCTGGAACTGACCGCCGCCGCCATCGGCAACACCACCGCGCCTTACGATCTGGTGCGCAAGATGCGCGCCTCGGTGCTGGTGCTGGGGCCGCTGCTGGCCCGCTGCGGCGAGGCCCGCGTCTCCCTGCCCGGCGGCTGCGCCATCGGCACCCGGCCCGTCGACCTGCACCTCAAGGCGCTGGAGCAGATGGGCGCCCGGATCGAGCTGGACGGCGGCTACATCATCGCCTCCGCCCCCGGCCGCCTCAAGGGCGCCCACATCATCTTCCCGCAGATCACCGTGGGCGGCACCGAAAACATCCTGATGGCCGCCACCTTGGCCGAGGGCGAGACGGTCATCGCCAACGCGGCGCGCGAGCCCGAGGTCACCGACCTGGCCGAGTGCCTGGTGGCCATGGGCGCCAGGATCGACGGCATCGGCACCGGCACCTTGAAGATCCAGGGCGTCGAGCGCCTGCACGGCGCCGAGTACTCGGTGGTTCCCGACCGCATCGAGACCGGCACCTACGCCGTGGCCGCCGCCATCACCCGGGGCGACATCGAGCTGGTCGGCGCCCGCTTCGACCTGATGGAATCGGTCAACAAGGTGCTGATGGAATGCGGCGTCCACGTGGAGGAGACGCCGCGCGGCATGCGCGTCCGCGCCGATAAGGGCGACATCAACGGCGTCGACATCATGACCGAGCCCTATCCCGGCTTCCCCACCGACATGCAGGCCCAGCTGATGGCCCTGATGTCCACGGCCCATGGCGCCTCCATGATCACCGAGACCATCTTCGAGAACCGCTTCATGCACGTTCCCGAGATGACCCGCATGGGGGCGCGCATCAACGTCCACGGCTCGTCGGCCATCGTGCGCGGCGCTCCCAAGCTGTCGGGCGCCCAGGTGATGGCCACCGATCTGCGCGCCTCGGTATCGCTGGTCCTGGCCGCCCTGGCCGCCGACGGAGAGACCATCGTCAACCGCGTCTACCACCTGGACCGCGGCTACGAGCGTGTCGAGGAAAAGCTGGCCGCCTGCGGTGCGAAGATCGAACGCCTCAAGGACGGCGTGGCGGAGTAGCGTCCCTCCCCCGACGCCATGCCCGGACTTGATCCGGGCATCCACGCCATTCCACCGGCGCCACGTGGATCGCCGGATCAAGTCCGGCGACGACCGTCTGACGGGGACAATCCCCTACTTGTGCACCACCGCCCACAGCTTGGCGATCCAGCCCAGCTTCCAGGCCAGCACCACGGCGCCCGCCACCAATGCCGCGAACACGGCCGAGCGCCACGGCGGCTCCTTCTGGGCATAGGGGTCCTTCATGGAACGCTGGGCGCCGTCGGGCAGCTTGGCGAGGTGGGTCAGCGCCGTGCCGAACGGAATGTTGATGCGGGCATGGGTGTTCACCGCCCAGCCGTTAGCGTCGAGGATCGGCCCCAGGTGGCGCTGGTGCAGCTTGAACGACGCGATGATCATGGACGGCCCCGACACCGCCAGCAGCGCGCCGAGCAGGGCCAGGGGGATCTGCCACCACGGCAGGGCCAGGAAGCCGGTGACCACCGAGGCCAGCGCCGTGCCGATGGCGCCAATGGCCAGGCCCAGGGCGGCGAAGATGCCGGCGAAGCGCCCGGCGTCGAAGGGCGGCGGCGGCGGTGCCGGCGGGGCGCTCCCGGCGGCCGGCGCGGCGGCGGCCGGCGGCGCGGCGGGCGCGGCGCCCGGCAGGGGAAGCTTGGGCGACACGGCGGCGGCGGTCACCTGGTTGTCGGCGGCCTTGGCCCGCGCGGCCGCGGCCTTTTCCACCGTCTGGGCGATCATCTTGCCCAGCTTCTTGTAGGGCGCCCAGAACGACTGGCGGATGCTGATGGGGTGGTCGATGAGGTGGACGATGGTGGCGTCCCAATCCGCCCCCTTGCGGTCATAGAACACGCCGTTGCGGCCGATCATCAACTGGTCGGAATCCCCGTCGGTGATGGCAGCGGCGATGTACATCCTCTCGCCGTCCTCGACACCCCGGCGGCGGCACTCGCAGTAGACCAGATAGATGCGGCTCAGCGTGGCGATCACCGCGTGCTTGCTGGGGTCCTCGACCCGCACGCACAGATCGCAGGACCGCCCGTCGATGAACAGCGTGCCGGCCTGGAATACCGCCTTGTGCTTGCGGGTATAAAAGTCGCGGAAGGCGACGAAATTGTTGAGCAGCACGGCCAGATCGCGGCAGCAGCGCAGCAGCTTGTCCACGGAATCGATGGCCGTGGCCTCGGCCTCCAGCGCCAGGTCCTGGGCGATCAGCCCCTCAATAGCGGTACGGGAATCGGCGGACAGGATCGCCTTGATGCGCTCGGTTCCCAGCGCCCCCACCGGCCCCTCGGGCATATCCTTCGCCCAGGCGGCCCGCGCCGCGAAGCGCCGCTTGATCCCGTCCCAATCCTCGGCCGACAGGGTGTCGCGCTCACCCAGCAGCGGTACCACCACCTCGGCCCGGAAGCGGCCCATGGCGGAGCCCCAGGCGGGATTGAGCCCGGGTCCCAGCGGCAGCTCGGCCCCGGCGCTGACCGCCGCCAGGGGGAAATCGGCCAGTTCCGACGATTCCGGTGACAGCAGATGGCCGGCCAACCCGGCCCAATCCTCTTCCGAGCGGTTGAGCGGCCCGGCGGCGCGGGCATCGAAGGAGGCCAGGGCGCAACGAGTGAACCAGTCGTCCAGCTTGGCCGCCACCGCCACCACCGCCTCGGCGGCCTTTTCGGATTCACCTGCCACCGGATTGAGGTCGGCGTCCTCGTCCGCCTTGCCGGCCCAGGCGGCATAGGCCTCGGCGGCGTCGAAGAACGCCTTGACCTTGTCCATGGACACGCCGGGCAGGCCGCCGCGATCGATCTCGCCGCCCAGGCAGGCGATGACGTCCTCGATCACCGAGCGAAGCGCCGGATCGTCGACGATCTCGGCCGGCACGATGCCGTCGCCGTTGAAGTCGTTGGCGGCGAACACCTCCTGCACGCCGGCCACCTCGGCCAGGGTGATGGTGTCCGCCCCGGCCTTGCCGCTTTTCGCCAGGATGCGCCGGGCCGCCGCCAGCACGGCGCGGCCCTCGGGCTTGGAATCGTCGATCTCGTCGAGCGGCAGCGAATCCTCGCGCCGCAGCAGAAGGTCGGGATGCTTCAACAGGTTGCCGGCCCATTCCACCACGGCGATGACCTCGCCGGCCCGGATACGGCCATCCTTGTCGAAATCGATGATGTCGAGCGTGCGCTGGTCCAGCTCGATCCCCCGGGTCGGACAGGAGAGCGCCGCCCACAGCTTCTGGTCCAGGGCCCCCAGGCTCATCAGCGCCCGGCCGGTGTCGAGCCGCACCTGGTCGAAGCCCCCCGCCCGGAAGAACTTCCACTGCATCGGACCCTGGTTGCCGCCGGTTTCGTCGCTCATGCCCGCCCCCTGGAATTGCACCATTCCATCATGCCCGAAGCGAGGGCGGAGGCAAGCGTTACACTGTGTTACCCCCACCGGCCCGGCGGACATCCCCTCGTTACCATCGTATGGTCTAATACAACCATGAGCGGGGAAGAGTGATAGGAGGCTATCATGAAGACCATCCTCAAGACCCTCGCAGCCCTTGCCGCCGTCGCCTTCGTCGCCTCGTGCACCGCCCAGGCGGCCGACCAGTCCACCCCTCCGCAGAGCTGGGGGCCGGGCTGGCGCCACGAGCAGATGGTGAAGGCCCACAAGGACGGCACGTTTACCCCCGGCCAGGGCCCCGGCATGTGGGGCGGCGGTCCCGGCTATGGACGCGGCATGATGGCGGCGGCCGTCGGCCCGGACGGCAAGATCGACCCGACCAAGCTGCCCGCCGATTGCCCCATGCGCCAGGGACTGATCCAGAGCCCGACCCGGTAAGCCCCCTCCCAACCCTCCCCCGCCAAAGCGGGGGAGGGCTTTTATAGGCATCTCCGGTGTTATGGCGCAAACGCCACCACGTCAGCCAAGCCCGGCGAGCTTGATCCCACTATAATCTGGGGCATGGCTGAAACTCATCTCATATCTGGTCTCGTGACCACGCGCGCCGAGTTGTCCGGTGAATTGGAGAGGCTGCGGCGTCAGATCAATGCGGTACAAGTGGATCTTGTCGCTATTGACAGGGTCCTGCGCGTTGTTGGCTACAGTTCGACACCAAGCGCCATCAAACCGATAGAGCGCCGTCCGAGCGGCTACAGGCTTGGCTCCTCCGCGAACATGATGGTGGATATTCTTCGCGAGACAGGACAGGCCTTTCCGCATAGCGATCTCACCAAACTGATCATGCGCGCCAATGGGCGGGACGATAGTGACCGCAACGCCTACCTCGTTGCTCATAAGCGAGTTGGCGCGATCCTCAGACAGTTACGCGACAAGGGGATAGTGAAGCGTCTCGGTGAAGGCGCGGCAACCACTTGGTGTCTGGCGCCCTAACGGCGTCATGAGCGTTGCTCATAGAATAATCCCATCACCCATGCCATAGTGCCACCGCTGCCACGGGCTTGATCACCCGGGACAGTACGCATCATGCGTGCACAGGGTCTCCCGCTTTGTCGGGCGGCTCACCGAATACAAGACCATCACACAGCATCAGGGTTTCTCTGGTGCTGGGAAATAGGTGGGGCGCGTCCCTGTGCGCGTGATCAACCGCCCGGCGCCAGCCGGACGCTGGTCTGGGCATAGCGCAGGGGAACAATCATGAAAAACATCATTACATTATCTATCGCCGTGTTGATCTTGGGCGCGGTCCCGGCGCTTTCACAGAACAATACAATGTCGACTGATTCTTCAGCACATCAGTTGCCGAATAATCCTGACGCAAAACCTGAATTTGAGTTCAGGGGGCATAAAATAGGAGAGCATATTTCCGTAAAATTCCCGAGATGGAATATGGGCGGAAAGGACAGTTGCTCAAATTTTTTTGATAAAGATATCTTTCTATGTGACGACAAAACAACAGAGGTAAAAACTAAGAGCGGAATAAAATATAATAAGGTTGGCGATGTGGAGATAAGCGGCATCAGTTATATGTTTTTTGATGAGAAGCTATTCGGATTTGATATGTCGTTTAGGTCTGATGATTTCATCAATATCAGATCGATGTTGGTGGGAAAATATGGAACCCCTTCACGCGAAAATAGTGATTCTATAAAAAGCATGGCGGGGGCAAGCTTCGATAACATCATAACAGAGTGGGATTTCAAGGAAGGTGTTCTGCGCCTGGTGATGAGGCACAACAAGATCGACAAGGCATCGCTGAGCTTTAAAAACCCGGAGGCACTTTCTCTCATCGGGCGGCGTAAGGGGGCTCAGAACCAAGCGAAGGGAAAATCCGTTTTCTGATGCTTAAGCATCTCGACGTTGCCAGCGGCCCGTGAAATCCACTGACATGGTGGACTTGGCAACCAGGGCGACAACGCAGTTGAATAACTCTCCATTGGGCTGGCGGCGGCGATCCTCGCGCCAGCCCATCTCTGCGGCGTAGCGACCCAAGTATGCGTCGCTGATGCAATGATGCTGGCCCCATTCAGCACGGCGCAGGCGCGAGAAGAAGCTTTCAGCCTGGTTCGTGCAGGCATCGTTATGGCTGTAGGCGATGCTGTGGTTGACCTGCTTGATCCTGAACCGCGTGCGAAGGGCGTCCCAGGTCGGGGCCTCGTCGGTGTGCACGATCGTGCCCTTCTCGACCCGCGACTTGATGAAGTTGGTCGAAGCGTCTTCGGACGGGAATACTGCCGTGACCGTGCGACCACCGCGCTCGCGGATCGCGACGACGACACGGCGCTTTCCAGTCTGATTCACGGCGAGGCGACGATCCTTGCGATCTTCCTTCCGGTTTGCGGGCCGGATGTGACCACCCGTGTACATCCCATCAACCTCAACGGTCTTACCGGCGCCACCGACGTTGGCTCCCTTCATTTCGGAAGACAGGGCCTCGCGCAGCTTGTGGCACAGCACCCAGGCCGCCTTGTAGGACAGATCCAGGTCACGGCCGAGCTGAAGCGCGCTGATGCCCTTCACGGCGTTGACGAACAGGACGACGGCGGCCAGGTAGTCCCGGATCGAGAGCTTGTGATAGGCGAACAACGTGCCGCTGGTCGGGCTGAAGTCCTTCCGGCAGGCCGCGCAACGAAAGCGCGGAGCAGCACCGCGGGTCACGTCATAGCAATGATCGTGACCGCAATGGACGCACACAGGCATGCCATTGGTCTCTGGCCAGCGGACGCGCTGGAACAGCTTCCACGCATCCGCGTCCGACAGGGACAGAACAGCCTTCAGGCTGATCGTCCGCGCGGCGGCTGAGAGGAGGAAGTGTTGAGACATTGCGAGGTATCCATATTCGATGCCTATGCCCTGATTATGGATACCATGAACGCCATTGTCAATGACAAAGGCATCGAATATGATGACCTAAGAACTGAATAGGGATACCACCATGACCGAGATTGACTGGTCGGCCCATGTGAAGGGCCTGCTGAAGGCAGAGCTGAAGCGGCGCAACATCAGCTACCGCGATCTATCCGAAAAGTTGTATGAGATCGGAATCAGCGAGACAGAACTCAACATCAAGAACAAGATCAGCCGAGGTGGATTCACGGCGGTGTTCTTCGTGCAATGTCTTACGGCTATAGGTTGCAATTCGCTGCGCTTGTCGGATGGTTGATGGTTGGTGTTCTGGCATCACCATGTACTGCTCAAGAATCTCGCTCCAACAATCCAATATCTGACTGGGCTACCGAACGAGGCCCATCCCCAAAAATTGATGGTGATCAGAAAACAGACAGCAAACAGCAAAAAGGATTCCAATTTCCTATTCCTGTCAGGATAGTCGAAGACCCCTCTGAGTCCGATCACTCCAGGGATCGCAAACAAGCCGCCGACGAACGTGATGATGCCAACCTTAAGGCCCAAATGAAGGCGGCAGATGCTGCTGAGAAATCCGCCGAATATGCACGTCTCGCTATCGAGCCAGCGTGGAGGCAAGTCTGGGTCGGAGTGTTTGGTCTGTTTCTCTTGGGTTGGACCCTCTGCGAAACCAGAATCACCGCGAGGGCTGCGATCAGAAGTGCGGACGCTGCGATGCGGTCTGTTGACAGCCTCATTCAAAGTGAACGCCCCGTATTGTTTCCCGGAAACGCTAAGATCGAGCGTCGTGACGCCGATGTCTTCCACGTCTTTTTCGACATCCTGAACTACGGGAGAACCGTGGCATTCCCCACGGGATACACCGCCAACGAGAGTCACGGCGGGAAAGTGATTACTGAATTTAGAGGAGCTATGAGCCGCCCCATATCCGCTGGTGGGTGCATCAAGTTTACGGCTCCATTCGTCCAGGTCCAGATTGACGACGGACTGCGCACTCAAATCCAAGCCGGGCGCGAGATGTTCATTACTGGTGAGATCAGGTACAGGGACAACTTCGGAAAACGCTGGATCTCCGAGTTCAAGTACGAGTTCATCATCAAAGAGGACGGCAGTGAGGACATCGTTTGGATAGACGACGGCTGGCGTGACGAAGAGGATCGCAGCGAGCAGGCGTGAGATCATGCCGCGCCGCCGGTGGCGTTTGCGCCATAAGACCGGGCATCTCCTCCGCCCCCACCCCGGCCCTCCCCCGCCTTGCGGGGGAGGGCCGG
>JAVBXM010000177.1 GCA_030824585.1 Phaeospirillum sp.
AAGATGCGGGCCACCGACAATTTGTCGCAGCGCTCCTCGCGCATGATCAACGTCATCGCCACCCGCAAGCTGCCGGTGTGGTCGGCGGCGGGCGGTTGGTCGGCGCCGCAGCCGACCCGTTCCATCGCCTGGGCCTTCGCCGACGCCTGCAAGGCAGAATACGGCGCGAAGCTGGCCGATTCCAGGATCGACCTCAAGACCCTGGCCCCCCTGGATGCCGTTTGGGCTGCCCGTGGCGATTCCTTCGACGCGGTGTTCGACACCAGCATGACGGTGTGGGAAGCGCTGACCCGCATCGCCCGCTGCGGCCGCGCCGTGCCCATCCAGCAGGGCGGCATCGTCCGCATCATCCGTGATGCGCCCCAGACCATGCCGGTGGCCATGTTCGGGCCGCGCAATATCGTCAAGGGCTCCTTCAAGATCAAATACGTCATGCCCGGCGACGACACCGCCGACGCGGTGACGGTGGAGTATTTCTCGTCCCGCACCTGGAAGCCCGACGAAACCACGGCCAAGCTGCCCGACAGCCAGGGCGACAACCCGGCCAAGGTCAACCTGTTCGGCTGCACCGCCAAGGACCATGCCCAACGGGAAGGTCTCTACATCGCCGCCAACAACCGCTATCGCCGCCGCATGGTCACCTTCCGCACCGAGCTGGAGGGCATGATCCCCACCTATGGCGATCTCGTCGCCATCACCCACGACATGCCCCGCTGGGGCCAGGGCGGCGAGGTGATCGATTGGCGGGCCGAATCCGCCAAGCTGCCTTGGGTTGGGGCGGTGTTGATGCTGTCCGAACCGCTGACCTGGACCGAGGGCGCCAGCCACTACCTGGCACTGCGCCGCCGCGACGGCAGTCTTGCCGGGCCGTTCCGGGTCGAGCCGGTGGCCGATGCGCCCACCATGGTGCGTCTCGCGGAACCGCTGACCGTCACGCCTTATACCGGCGGCTCGGAGGAGCGGACCTACTTTTCCTTCGGTCCCGGCCAGGCTTGGGCCCAATCCGCCCGCATCCTCGCCATCCGCCCCCGAGCCGAGCAGGTGGAGATCACCGCCGTCGCCGAGGATGCCCGCGTCCACGTCAATTAGCCGTTTTTCATTTCCCGTCCCCACAGCCGCCTCCGGGCGGCTTTTTTTGTTGGAGAATGACCATGACCCAGTCCGGCACCATTCCTCGCGGCATTCGCCTCAACAATCCCGGCAATATCAAGGAATCCCCCGGCGACAAGACTCAGTGGCAGGGCGAGCGCGCCACCGATGATGATCCGGTGTTCGAGGAGTTCGTCAGCCCCGAGGCCGGTATTCGTGCCCTGGCCCGCATCCTGCTCGGCTATCAACGTCGCCATGGCCTCAACACCGTGACGGGAATCATCACCCGTTGGGCGCCGGGCTGCGAGAACGACACCGGCTCCTATATCGCCCATGTCGCCTCCCGCCTGGGGGTAACGCCCGATCAGGCCATCGACCTGACCAAGGCCGATACCATGGCCGGACTGGTAGAAGCCATCATCCGCCATGAAAACGGCCAGCAGCCCTACGCCAGAGAGGTGATCCTGGCCGGAATCGCTATGGGGCTGGGGAGTGCCTGACCATGAACCTGCTCGATCTCCTCGGTGATGCCGCCGCCATCGCCGCCAATCCCATCGCGGGGCTGGCCAAGGTGGCGCTGGACGTGGCGCCGGAAATCGCCAGCCTGTTCGGCGACGATGCCGAGAAGGCGGTGGGCAAGTTGGCCGACACCGTCCGCGCCATCACCGGCACCGACGACCCCGACAAGGCCCGCGAAGTGCTGGCCGATCCCAATCTGGTGTTCCAGCTTCGCTCCCAGGCCCAAACTTTCGCCCACGAGGAGCGGATGCAGCAGATGGCCGGTGCCCTCACCACGCTGACCGCCACCCTGGCCGACCGTCAGAACGCCCGTGCCAGGGACAGCGAGTTCATCAAGGCCGGACGCAGCAACACCCGCGCCAACGTCCTGCTGGTGACCGCCGGACTCGGCATCGTCGGCGGTATCGGCTTCATGGTGTTCGGCCATGTGGACGGCAACACCGCCGTCGGTGGCTGCATCATCTCGGTGGTGACGCTGCTGGCGGGCAAGTTCGCCACGGCCTTCGATTTCGAGTTCGGTGGATCGGCGGATTCGGAGCAGACGCGGAGCTTGTTGGCGCAGGCGCCGCCTATTGGTAAGTAGCACAATCCATACTTCGCACGACGCGGCCGACCGGGGAAGAGTCCCCGGTCGACCGCATTATTCACTTCGGACCCATGAAAATACCATACAAACGGCACAGGCAAATCGCAGAATGCGAGTTATCTTGATAGACTATTCCGCCCCGACATCGGAAGCCATGGCGTTGGGGAATCTGCTGTGCGGTAAGCTACTTTCTCCAGCGTAGATCGCAAATCTTCGTCCCTTGTTGGGAAGTGCTCAATGCAACGATTGAAATGGATTGCAGCCTCCGGGGCCATTCTGATGGCCTACAATGCAGCGCTGGGTGGATTGGCCTGGTGGCAGCGGGACGACCTGCTCGGCGATTCACTGCGCGAGGCCATGGTGGTGGCCGAAATTCTGGCCGAGGAAGTTGAAAACAGCATTGATCGGGCCGACCGCACGCTTTCCGGGGTGGGCGAGGTTCTGCAGGCCCTGCCGTCAACGCAGGAACTCCACGATCCCTACGCCCACCGGCTTCTCATCCGCCGCCACGCTATCTCTCCCGCCTTGCGATCGCTGTTCCTGGTTGGTCCCGACGGAACATTGCGCAACTCCTCGTCCACGCCGGAGATCGCCCCCGTCGACGTGGGCGACCGGGACTACTTCAAGGTCCATGCCAAGGGCGGTGCCGACGGCTTTTTCATCGGCCCGGCCATCAAGGGCCGCATCGACGGCAACTGGTTGATTCCGGTTAGCCGGGCCGTCGAGGATCGGTTCGGTCGTATAGCCATGGTAGTGGGCGGTTCCCTGATCCCCGAGGCTATCGAGCGGATGATCACCTCCCACCGGGTGCCCGACGGCTTCCGGGTGGCGGTCACCTTGCGGGATGGCAGCCCCATCGCATGCCTGGGGGTCCCGTCTTGCGCCGCCGCACCGAATGGGAGTGGAACGAACTTGGCCGAACGCTTTCCCAACGCCGAGCAGGCCACCGGAGACTTCGTTTCCTACCTGCCGGGAGAGGCGGGCGTCGGGGCCTTCGTACGGGGAGGGCAATACGGCATTGCCGTGGCGGTCCAAGCTGACAATGGACAAATCCTCCAGCCATGGCGGGCGAAGCTGCATTTTATTCTAGCCCTGGCGGGGATTGGGAGCATCGGGCTGCTCCTCGGAATCATCGCCTTGCACCACCAGATGCGGCACCGTCGGATGGCCATGCTCCAGTTGGAACAGGCCAATACCTCGTTGGAGAGCAAAGTTGCCGAACGCACCAAGGAACTGGCCGAGGGCGAGGAGCGCCTGCGCAGCTTCATCATGGCGGCCCGTGACGCGGTGGTGATCATCGACCAGCGCGGCATCATCAGCGAGTTCAATCCCTCGGCGGTGGAACTGTTCGGCTATTCCGCCGACGAGGTTCGGGGCCACAGCGTCAACATGCTGATGCCGGACAATTATGCCCGTGAGCATGACGGTCACCTAGAGCGGGGCAAGCCCTCGGGCCAGCGGGCCATTGGCCGGGGTCGCGAGATGATCGGACGGCGCAAGAACGGCAGCGAGTTCCCCATCGAACTGACCGTCGGCACCCACCCCATGGGCGGCGGGCGTGTCCATGTGGGGGTGATCCGCGATATCACCGAACGCAAGGCCAACGAGGATACCTTGCGGCGGCTGGCCAACACCGACGGGCTGACCGGGGTGCTGAACCGCCGTTCCTTCACCGAGGAGGGCAACCGTCTGTTCACCCTGGCCGAGCGTCATGGCCGCAATCTGGCGGTGCTGATGATCGATGCCGATCACTTCAAGTCGGTCAACGACACCCATGGCCACGATATCGGCGATGTCGTCCTGAAGGTGTTGGCGCGGGAGGTGGCCTCGGTCCTGCGCACCACCGATATTTTCGGACGCCTGGGAGGCGAGGAATTCGCCGCCCTGCTGCCGGAAACCGACCCGGCTGGGGCCGAGGATCTGGCCTGGAAAGTGGTCGAGGCTGTGCGTGGGCTATCGGTTCCTCTGCCTGACGGTAGCACTTTGAAATTTACCGTCAGTGTCGGCATCGGCTGCCGGCGCGATGGGATTTCCAGCCTGGACGCGGTGCTGAAGGAATCCGATACGGCCCTCTATGTCGCCAAGCAGAGCGGGCGAAATCGGGCTGCAAGGCAAATTCCTGTGGATGTGAAATGAATAAAGGCATCCTTGCCGCTTTAGGTGCCGCCATCCTGTTCGGCGGCAGCACCCCATTCGCCAAACTGCTGCTCGGCGGCATCGATCCATGGCTGTTGGCGGGCATCCTGTATCTGGGTTCAGGGATCGGCCTGACCGCCGTCAGGCTGGCGATCAAGGGTGAACGATCCCGCATTGGTTCGGGGGAGTGGCCGTGGCTGGTCGGGGCCATTCTCTCTGGTGGCGTCGCAGGTCCGGTGCTGCTCATGTATGGATTGTCGGGTGCCTCTGCCGCCACTTCGTCGCTGCTGCTGAATGCCGAAGGGGTGCTCACCGCCGTGCTGGCCTGGGTGGTGTTCAAGGAAAATGCTGATCGGCGCATCGTGCTTGGCATGCTTGCCATCGTGGCGGGAGCGGCGGTGCTGTCCTGGCCGAGCGGTTCGGTCGAACCGTCCTGGCCATCCCTTGCTGTGCTGGCTGCCTGCCTATGCTGGGCCATCGACAACAACCTGACCCGCAAGGTGTCGCTGTCCGATCCGGTACAGATCGCCGCCATCAAGGGGTTGGGGGCGGGCGTGACCAATGTGGTGCTGGCCGTTGCCATGGGTGTGCAGATCCCACCTCCTGCAACCATCGCCGCTGCGGGGGCCATCGGCTTTCTCGGCTACGGCATCAGCCTTGTCGCCTTCGTGGTTGGACTGCGGGAACTGGGAACCGCGAGGACCGGAGCTTACTTCTCGACCGCTCCGTTCGTCGGAGCCACCGTCTCCGTGCTGCTGCTCGGGGAATCCATCACCCTGCGTCTGGTTGCGGCGGCGGCGCTGATGGGCGTTGGCGTCTGGCTGCACCTGACCGAGCGTCACGAGCATGATCACCAGCACAATGCCATGGAGCATGAACATGCCCATGAGCATGACGAGCATCATCACCATCACGACGGCGAGCCTCCGGGCACGCATGTCCATCCCCACCGGCACAAGCCGATGATCCACCAACACCCCCATTTCCCCGATGCCCACCATCGGCATGGGCACGGCTGAATGCTGTCCATTCCCACCTATGTTCTGGCGGCCTTCGCCGAGATCGGCGGCTGTTTCGCTTTCTGGGCGTGGCTGCGGCTGGGCAAGCCGATGGTCTGGCTGCTGCCCGGCATGGCCAGCCTTGCCGTATTCGCGTGGTTGTTGACCAGGATCGAGACCGACTTCGCCGGACGCGCCTACGCCGCCTATGGTGGGATCTACATCCTGGCTTCGCTGGCATGGCTGTGGCTGGTCGAGGGCCATCGCCCCGACCGGTGGGATGTTCTCGGTGCCGCGATCTGTCTGACCGGCGCGGCCATCATCCTGTTTGCACCCCGGTCGCCCTGATTTCGGATTGTCATGAGGCCAGAGCGTCGATGATGCGGCACTCGGCAACGGTTCCCGCACAGCACTCGGTCATTTGGCGCAGGGCATCCCGCAATCGCCCCAATTCCTCGATCTTGCGCTCGACCTCAACCAGATGTGCCGAGGCCAACCGGTCGGCATCCTCGCACGGTTGCTCGGGATGCTCGGCCAAACGCAACAGCGCCCGGATCGCCTCGATGCTGAAACCGAGATCGCGTCCCTTGCGGATGAAGGACAGCCTCCGCAGATGCTCATCGCCATATTGGCGGTAGCCCGCCGATGTTCGCCCCGGTTCGGGCAATAAGCCGATGCGCTCGTAGTAGCGGATGGTTTCGATGTTGACGCCGGTGGCCTTGCCGAGCGCGCCGATGGTCAGTCGTCGATTCTGATTCGTCATCACCCTTGACCCTGTAGTCGCTACAGGCCTCATCATATCCTGGATTGGTTTCGGGAGGGAGGTATGGGCGCAAATTGCTGCCAGGGGGGATGTCAGCCGCCGTCAGGTGGAACCACCCTGCGTTTCCGTCGGGCGTTGTGGGCGGCGCTGGCCATCAATGCCGGGATGTTCGTCGTCGAGATCGTCGCCGGCATGGCAGCCGGGTCGTCGTCGCTACAGGCGGATTCCCTGGACTTCCTCGGTGACGCCGCCAATTACGCCGTCAGCCTGTTCGTCCTGGGCATGAGCCTGCGGCGCCGGGCGCAGGCGTCGGTGATCAAGGGGGCGACCATGGGGGCGTTCGGCCTGTGGGTGATCGGCAACACCTTGCTGCATGCGCTGAACGGCACCGTCCCGGAATCCCAGGTGATGGGGGCGGTCGGCATCGCCGCCTTCATCGCCAACGTGACGGTGGCGATCATGCTTTATGCCTTCCGCGAGGGCGACAGCAACATGCGCTCGGTGTGGATCTGCTCGCGCAATGACGCCATCGGCAATCTGGCCGTCCTGGCCGCTGCCGGCGGCGTCTTCGCTTCCGGTTCGGGCTGGCCCGATTTCGCGGTGGCCGGGATCATGGCCGCCCTGGCGCTGAGCGGAGCGTACCAGGTCCTGCGCCATGCCCTGGCCGAACTGCGCTATTCCCCCGTGGTACAGGGATAGGCCTTGCGGATATAGATGATGAAGGCTTGCGGCGCGCTGAGACGGAAGATGTCGTCATTTCCCTGGCGATCCTGGCCTTCCAGCCATTTCAGCATGCCTTCGAGCAAGTCCTGATCCTTGACTCCGCTGGGCATGCAGACCAGACGCTCCTGATACAGGGGGGCCATCACCCGGATGGTCTCGAAGATGGAAGCCGTGGCCGCCAAACACTTGGTGCCGTTGCTGACCACATGGATGTCCTCCTGGGTCAAGGGGCGCTTGCCCAACTGTCTTTCCAAGGCAATCAGCTTCTTGACCTCGCCGCATAATCCCAGCAGCCGCGACAATGGCAGGGCGCGGGTATTGGCGAGATGCTCCCTGGGCGGTGGAGCCGATGACAACTCCCCGATGGGGCCGGCGGCCTGCTGCCGCGCCGAGACCGGCGACGACAGCAGGACGGCGCAGAGGAGGCATGCGGTAGCTGGCCGGATCACGGTCTCCTCCTCAGGCCATGTCCGTGGCACGGCGGCGAACCGTGTCATGGCGCAGGATTTCCCGGCGGATGGAGCCGAAGCGCAGGTAAAGCGCCGGCACCACCACCATGTTGAGGATGGTGGACGACACCAGCCCGCACAGGATCACCACCGCCATGGGGGCCTGGATCTCGCTGCCGGGCTGCCCACCGGACAGGGCCAGCGGAATCAGGGCCAGGCCGGCGGCCAGGGCGGTCATCAGGATGGGCACCAGACGCTCGCGGGCGCCGCGCGCGACCGCCTCGGCGGAGTCACTCACCCCCTCGCGTTCGGCCAGATGATGGATGTGGGCGATCATCATCACACCGTTGCGCGTCGCGATGCCGAACAGGGTGATCAGCCCGATCAGGCTAGCCACCGTCATCACACCGCCGGTCAGATACATGCCGGCCACGCCGCCAATCAGGGCGAGCGGCAGGTTGAGCATGACCAGCAGGGCGTCCTTGACCGAATGGAAGGCCAGGAACAGCAACAGGAAGATGCCCGCCACCACCACCAGACTCAGTAGGCCCAGGGTACGGGTGGCCTCGGCGGCGCTTTCGAACTGGCCGCCGAATTCGACGTGATAGCCCTGGGGCAGCTTGACCTCAGCCTCTACCTTGGCCCGCATCTCCTCGACCACACCGCCGAGATCGCGTCCCGCCACGTTGGCGGTCACCACGATCTTGCGCTGGACGTTCTCGCGGCTGACGCTGTTGGGGCCTCTGTCCTTGGTGATTTCGGCCAGGGCGATTAGCGGCAGGCGGGCGCCGGACGAGGTGGTGATCAGGGTCTCGCGGATCGCCTCCATGCTGCCCCGCACGGAAGGATCGTAACGCACCACCAGATCATAGGTGGCCTGGCCCTCCATGATCTTGGAGACGGTGGTTCCGGCAAAAGCCGTCTCGATGGAATCGGCCACCTGGCGGAGCGTCAGGCCGTGCCGCGCGATGGCGGCGCGGTTGAACTTCACCGTCAGGAAGGGAATGTCGGTCTGCTGTTCCGCCGAAACGTCCACGGCGCCGGAAACCTTCTCCACCGCCGCCTTGACCTCGGCCGCCACCCGGCGCAGGTCGTAGAGGTCGGTGCCGAAGATCTTGATGGCGATGTTGGCCCGGCTGCCCGACAGCATGTGGTCGATGCGGTGCGAGATGGGCTGGCCGACGATAATGTTCATGCCGGGAATCTGGGCGAAGTCACGGCGCAGCGCGTCGAGGAAGTCCTCCTTGCTCCGCTCCTTCATGGCCAGGCTGACCTCGATCTCGGATTCGTGGATGCCGAGCGCGTGGGGGTCGAGCGGCGAGCGGCCGGTGCGCCGCGCCGTCGCCGTCACCTCGGGCTGGCGCAGCAGGGCGTCTT
>JAVBXM010000112.1 GCA_030824585.1 Phaeospirillum sp.
CGCGCCCCCTCCGCGCTCGCGCAAGGCCCGGTCGGAAACCGATTCGGTTGCGATCATCGGTGCTTCCGGGCGCTTCCCAAAGGCCATTGACCTGGACACCTTCTGGGACAATATCCGGCGGGGCCGCGATTGCGTCGATGAGGTGCCGCCCGACCGCTGGGACGTGAGCCGCTTCTACCATCCAGATCCGCTGCATCCCGGCACCTCGTCGTGCCGCTGGATGGGGGCGATCGATGACATCGACCGCTTCGACGCGCCGTTCTTCAACATCACGCCACTGGAAGCCGAGCTGATGGACCCGCAGCAGCGGTTGTTCCTCCAGCATGCCTGGTTGGCCATCGAGGATGCCGGTCTCAGCCCGGCAGCCATGGCCGGCAAGAGCTGCGGCATCTTCGTCGGCGCCGGCCCCAGCGGTTATGGCGACCTGATCGCCGACCATAACACCTACAGCCTGCTGGGGTGCTCCGGCTCGATTCTGGCGGCCCGCATCGCCCATCTGCTCGACCTGCGCGGCCCCTGCATTTCGCTGGATACCGCCTGTTCCAGTTCGCTGGTGGCCTTGGCCGAGGCCTGCAACAGCCTGCTGGTGGGGGACAGCGATCTCGCCCTGGCCGGCGGCGTCTGCGTCCTGATCGGCCCCGGCATGTTCATCGATACCTCCAAGGTTAACATGCTGTCCGCGGATGGCCGGTGCTTCACCTTCGACAGCCGCGCCAACGGCTTCGTCCCCGGCGAAGGGGCCGGGGTGATGCTGCTGAAGCGCCTCGAGGATGCCGAGCGGGACGGCGATCCCATCCATGCGGTGATCCGTGGCTGGGGCATCAACCAGGATGGCCGGACCAACGGCATCACCGCCCCCAATCCCCAGGCCCAGACCCGGCTGCTGCGGGATGTCTACGACCGCTTCGGCATCGCCCCCGCCACCATCGGCATGATCGAGTGCCACGGCACCGGCACCCCCCTGGGCGATCCCATCGAGATCGAGGGGCTGACCGACGCCTTCGCCGGATCGGGAGGCCGCCCCGACAGCTGCGCCCTGGGCTCGGTGAAAAGCAATGTCGGCCATCTGCTGGCGGCGGCGGGCATCGCCGGAGCGATGAAGGCCATGCTGGCGGTGGAACACGGTGAAGTTCCCCCCACCATCCATTTCGAGACCCAGAACCCGCATATCAGCCTGAAGGGCACCCCCTTCGCCATCAACACCGCCCTCCGCCCCTGGCCCCAGGGACGTCGCCGCGCCGCAATCAGCGCCTTTGGCTTTTCCGGCACCAACGCCCATGTGGTGATGGAGGACGCGCCGCGATTGACGGCTCCCACCGAATCGCGCGGCCCCTGGACCTTTGTCCTGTCGGCCCGCGATCCAGAGCGGCTGACGGCTTATGCCGGAGTGATGGAACGGTTCATCGCCGCCCGGCCAGGCCTGGCGCTGGGTGATCTCGCCCATACCCTCCAGGTGGGCCGCAAGCCCCTTGGCAACCGCCTCGCCCTGGTCTTCCACGACCGCGACGGGCTGTTGCAGGCCCTGGCCTCGGTGGTGGCGGGACGCCCCTTGGCTGGAATAACCCTGTCCTCCGGCGAGCCTGAATCCGTCGCACTGTTCGACCGCGACGATGAAGCACGCGCCCTGATCGCCAAATGGCTGGCCTCGGGCACCGCCGAGCAGCTGGGCAAGGTCGCCGAGTTGTGGGCCAAGGGTATGGACCTGGACTGGAGCGTCGGGCCAGCGGCACGGCGGATTCACCTGCCGGGCTATCCCTTCGCCCGGGACCGTCATTGGATCGCCCCCCACGCCGAGACCCAGGCCGCGCCGTCCCCACGGCCGACCACGACGCCACTGCTGGACGGACCGGCCCGTTTCTCCCTCCGCCTCCAGGGGGACGAGCATTATCTCACCAGCCATACCAGCGGCAGTGACCGGCTATTGCTGGGCCTGTTCCTGCCCGAGCTGGCGCGCGAGGCGGCGGAACGGGTCAGCGGCCAGCCGGTGCACGGACTGAAGCAGTTGATCTGGGGCCAGCCCATCCGGATCAACGGCCATGCCCGTGCCCTTGAGGTAGTCATGGCTCGCGACGGCGAGGGGCTGCTCTATCATGTGAGCTCCGAAGCCGCGCTCTGCCATCTCGGTGCCGTGCTGGAGGCCGATGAGCCGGTGTTCCGCCCCGAACCGCTGACGGCGGCGCAGATGGGCGGCGGCAGCGATATGGGCGATGCCTTCCGCCGTTTCGCCGCCGATTGTGCCGCCCATTCCAGTCCGCCGGCGCCGGAAGCCGCCCAGGTGCGTACGGTGTGGCGCCAGGGCGATGACCTGTTTGCCCGCCTCGCCCGCTCCGGCGGCGAACCCGGCATGGCCTTCGATCCTCTTACCCTCGACACCGTCTGGCGCCTGATGGCCTTCCGTGCCGCCGGCTGGCGGGCCGAGGGGGGGCCGCTGCCCTTCCCCCTGGCCATGGAAACGGCCTGGGCCGAAGGGTTGTTGCCCGAAGACCTGTTTGTCCGGGTCTGGACCCGCCCCGGCGGGGCCGCCCAGACCATCGCGCTGTTCGACGATCAGGGCCACTGCCGTCTCTGCCTGGACGGTGTCCAACTGGCCCCGGTCGGCGAGCTTGTTGAAATTCTCATTGGGGGGAGTGCGTCATCATGACCAGGACTTTCAAGGTCGCCATCATCGGCGGTGGACCGACCGGTATCGGCGTTGGCCGCGAGCTGATCGAGGGTGGGGTGGATTTCGACCTCTACGAGGCCGCGGCCGATTTCGGCGGCGTCTGGAACAGCGAGGCCGCCTGCGGCCGGACATACGACTCGCTGCACCTGATCTCGCCCAAATTCAATACCCAGGTCCCGGACTTCCCCATGCCGGACGACTACCCGGTCTATCCCAACCACAAGCTGATGTGGCGCTACATCCTGGCCTATGCCGAGCATTTCGGCCTCCGCAAGCATGCCCGCTTCAACGCCCCCATCACCAGGCTGACCAAGGAAGGCGACGGCTGGCGCGTGGTCAGTGGCGCCGGGCATGACGAGCTGTATTCGCTGGTGGTGATCTGCACCGGCCTGCACCGCGAACCCCGCTTTCCTGACCCGCCCTATCCCGGCAGCTTCACCGGCGAGGTCCTGCACGCCCGCGATTACAAGTCCCTGGATCAGTTACGGGGTAAGCGGGTGTTGGTCGTCGGCGGCGGAAATTCCGGCTGCGACTTCGCCGCCGACGCGGTGCATTCCGCCGCCGAGGTCTATCACTCCACCCGGCGCGGGTATTACTACCAGCCCAAGTTCATCGCCGGAAAGCCGACCCCGCAATGGATGATGGAACTGGGCGGCAAGTTCGAGACCAAGCAGGAAACCCTGGCCTATATCGAGCAGGTGTTCCGCCTGGCCGGCTATGACGGCACCGATTACGGCCTGCCGCGCCCGGACTACCCGCTGGACGGGGCACATCCGGTGATGAACTCGCTGCTCCTCTATCATATCGGCCATGGCGACATCACCCCCAAGGGCGACGTGGAGAGCTTCAACGGCAAGCGGGTCACCTTCAAGGACGGCTCGACGGCGGAGATCGACCTGATCCTCTACGCCACCGGCTATCGCCGCGACTTCCCGTTTCTCGACAGCGGCCAGTTGGAGTGGAAGTCGGGAATCCCCGATCTTTTCCTTCATTCCACCCCGCGCAACCATGACAACCTGCTGTTCATGGGCTTCATCAATTCGGCCGCCGGTCTGGGCGACGGATTGAAGACCCAGGGGCTGTTCGTGCTCAACTATGCCCGCGCCCTAGCAGGCCGGACCCCCGGCCTCAAGGCGTTCCTCGCCGCCAAGATGGTGGATCAGCCCGATCTGGGGCAGGCCTATTTCGTCAAGTCCTACCGCCATCTGTGGGAGGCGGATCTGTGGAAGCTGCTGGGTCACATGCGCCATTACCGCGACATGCTGGCCGAGGAGGGCAAGGGATGACCGACAAGCCAGGTCCCGATCTCAGCGCCGCCATGGGCCGCCTGCTGGAGCAGGAGCTGATGGCCGGCATCGGCCGGACGGCGGCGGCCAAGGCGGCCGCCGCCCCGGCGCAGACCGGGACGTCCCAGGAGGACCGCAGGCTGGAAGACGATGTGTTGCGCATCGCCGCCGCCGCCCTGCGCATGCCCTTGGAGAAGGTGGACCCGACCGAGAATCTGGCCAATTACGGCGTCGATTCCATCGCCATCACCGAGGTGATGGTGCAGATTTCTCGGGCCTACGGCATCTCGGTGGCTCCCACCACCTTTTTCGAGGCCAAGCATCTCAACGATCTCGCCCGCATCCTGCGCGAGCGTTATGGCAAGGCCATCGCCGCCCATTACGCCAAGGCCGAGCCGCCTCCCCCGGCGGCGACCAAGCCCCCCGTGACGGGACGCGGCGCGGATGTCGCGGCCTGGCTGAAGCGCCACCGCGCCGTGGCCCAGCCGTCCCGCCCAGCAGCACCCCAGGCCGCCCCCGACCAAGATATCCCGGTCGCCATCATCTCCATGGCGGGCATGTTCCCGCAAAGCCCCGATCTGGACGCCTTTGAAGCGCATCTGCGCCGGGGCGACGATTGTATCGAGGAAATTCCCGCCGACCGCTGGGACTGGCGCGCCGTCCATGGTGACCCGCGCCAGGGGCCGTTCACCGACGTCAAATGGGGCGGATTCATTCCCGGCCATGACCGTTTCGATGCGGCCTTCTTCAACATCTCGCCCCGCGAAGCCGAGCTGATGGACCCGCAGCACCGGCTGTTCATGGAATGCGTCTGGACCTTGATCGAACGGGCGGGCCATGCCCCGTCATCGCTGGCCGGAACCAAGACCGGATTATTCCTCGGCATCAACCTGCTCGACTATACCAACATGGTCAATCGGGCCGGGATCATGGACGCCCAGCAACTGACCGGGCTGGGCCACGCCTTCGCCCCCAACCGCCTGTCCTTCCTGCTCGACATCCACGGTCCCAGCCAGGTCATCGATACCGCCTGCTCCAGCTCGCTGGTGGCGCTGCACCGGGCGGTGATGAGCATCCGCTTCGAGGGCTGCGCCATGGCCATCGCCGGCGGCTCGAATCTGCTGCTGTCACCGGACCAGCACATCATGTTTTCCCAGGTGGGGATGATCTCGCCCCATGGCCGCTGTCGCACCTTCTCGCGCCATGCCGACGGCTATGCCCGCGCCGATGGCGTCGGCGCCGTGCTCCTGAAACGCCTGGATCAGGCCGAGCGGGACGGCGACACCATCCTGGCGGTGATCCGTGCCTCGACGGAGCATCACGGCGGCACCGCCACCTCGCTCACCGCGCCCAATCCCAAGGCCCAGGCCCGGTTGATCGTCGAAACCCATCATCAGGCCGGAATCGACCCGCGCAGCGTCAGCCTGATCGAATGCCACGGCACCGGCACGCCGCTGGGCGATCCGGTTGAGGTGGAGGGATTGAAGGCGGCCTTCGCCGCGCTCTACGCCGAGCGCGGCCTGCCGCAGCCGAGCGCGCCCCTTTGCGGCCTGGGCTCGGTAAAGTCCAATATCGGCCACGCCGAAGCCGCCGCCGGCATCGCCGGCCTGATCAAAGTGCTGCTGGCCATGCGCCACGGCATCCTGTACCGCAGCCTGCATTGCGAGGAGGTCAATCCGCTGGTGGATCTGGGCGGCAGCCCGTTCTATCTCCTGAGCGAAGCGCGGCCCTGGACCCGACCGGAAGTGGACGGCATCGAGGTTCCGCGCCGGGCCGGCCTCAGTTCCTTCGGGGCAGGTGGCACCAATGTCCATGTGCTGCTGGAGGAATACCGCGCCACCGCCACCGCCGCCGCGCCGGGGGCTCGGCCGGTCGTGGTGCCGGTCTCGGCCAAGGGCGAGGAGACGTTGCGCCGGGCGGTGGCCAATCTCCGCCCACTGGTGGCCGACACCGATCTCGACAACCTTGTCTATACCATGCAGGTCGGTCGTGATTCCCTGCGGGTCCGGGTCGCCTTCGTCGCCCAGGACAGCACCGACCTTGCGCGGCAGATGGATGACTTCCTTGCCGGCCGGACCGCGTCCATCGCCCATGGCGTGGCCGGGCGCCGTCGGGGCGAGACCACCATCGACGATCTCGACCCGGCCCGGATCGCCGACCGCTGGGTGAGCGGCGAGACCATGGATTGGTCCCGTCTGCACGGGCCGGCGCGGCGGCGGCGGCTCCCCCTGCCCACCACCCCGTTCAACCGCAAGCGGTTCTGGCTGCCCGAGGCGCCGGTCGCCGCCGCGACCGGTCTCGCGCCGAGCCCGGATGGTCCCGACCGCTATCGTTTGACCTTGCGCGGCACCGAGTTCTTTCTGGCCGACCACCGCCTGCGCGGCCAGCCGGTGCTGCCCGGTGTCGCCTATCTGGAGCTGGCGCGCGCCACCGCCCAACTCGCCGGGGAAACGGTCACCGGCTTGCGCAAGGTGATCTGGGTCCAGCCCATGATCGTCATGGCGCCGCTGACCGTGGAAATCACCGTGATCCGCGATGCCGCCGGCACGGCGCGGGAAATAGAGATCGCCAGTCTGCCCCCCGGCGCTCCGCGCCGCCTGCACGCCCAAGTGCGCCTGGGCGATGCCGCCCCGGTTCCGGCCGCGGCGCAGCCTCTGGATCGACTCCGCGCCGCCCATCCCCATCCGGTTGCCCCCGCCCGGATCTATGCCGCCTTCGACGCCATGGGGCTGAATTACGGCCCCACCCATCGCGCCATCGCCGAGATGTTCACCGGCAACGACGACCAGGGCCGGACGCAGGTTCTGGCCCGCCTCGTCCTGCCCGCCGGGGCCGACCTGACCGGCTTCGCCCTCCACCCTAGCCTGATGGATGGAGCATTCCAGGCCGCCATCGGCATGGCCCAGCCCGGCGAAGACGAGGCCGCCTTACCCTTCGCCGTGGAGTCCATGGACATTCTGGGTCCCTGCTGCGCCGAAATGTGGGTCCACATCTGCGCCGCCGCCCAGGCCGAGGCCGCCCCCCGGGTGCGGAGTCTCGATCTCGACCTGATGGATGCGGCGGGAGCGCCGCGAATCCGCCTGCGCGGTTTCGCCACCCGCCTGCCCGCCTCGGACCGGCGGGCTGGGATTCAGGTCTTCGCCCCCCAGTGGGCCCAGCCCCTGACGGCGGTCGCCCCCCCCTTCGCCACCCGCCTGACCCTGCTGTGCGACGGCGTGGCCGCACCGGTGGATGAGCGGACCTGCCGCGTGGTGGGGGCCGGAGCCGCGGCACCGCTGGACCAGCGCTTCACCGTGCTGACGCATCAGGTGCTGGCCGAGCTCCAGTCCCTGCCCCCCAATGCGCCGACCTTGGTGCAGGTCCTCCTGGCCGACGATCCCGACGCCGAGGCGCTGGCCGGTATCGCCGGCCTGCTGCGCACCGCCAGTCTGGAGCATCCGGCGTGGCGCTGCCAGTTGATCACCATCGCCGCCGGACTGGACGGCCTGGCGCTGACGGAGCGGCTGGATCAGGCGGCGGCGGCTCCGGCCGGTGCCCGGTTACGCGCCGAAACCGGAGGCCTGCGCCAGGAAGTCTGGCGCGCCACCGACATTCCCGCAGCACCACCGCCATGGCAGAACGGCAAGGTCTATCTGATTACCGGCGGACTGGGCGGGCTGGGACGGCTGCTCACCACCCATATCCGGCTTACGGCCCCCGAGGCCACCATCATTCTGACCAGCCGCTCGGCCCCCGATGCCGAGGCCCGAGCCTGGATGGAGGGCCAGGGCGCCGCAGTCGAGCATGTCATCACCGATCTGGCCGATTCCGAGGCGGTGACCGGCCTGGTGGCCGGTATCCGCAGCCGCCATGGCGGCCTTCACGGGGTGATTCACGCCGCCGGACTCGGACTGGACGAAACCTTGCTGAGCAAGACCCCTGAGCAGGTGTCCGCAGTGCTGGCGCCCAAGGTCACCGGCACCCTGAATCTGGACCGGGCCATCGGCACCGAGCCTCTGGACATCCTGGTGCTGTTCTCCTCGCTGGCGGGAGCCCTGGGCGGTCACGGGCAGGCCGATTACGCCGCCGCCAATGCCTTCCTCGACGGCTTTGCCGCCGAACGGGAGGCCCGCCGCCGCGCCGGGCGGGTCCAAGGCCGCACCCTGGCCATCGGTTGGCCCTTCTGGGCCGAGGGCGGCATGAGCATGGCGGCCGAGACCCAGACCCTGATGACCCGCACCACCGGCCTGGTGGCGCTGAGCACCGCCGATGGCCTGGCCACCCTGGCCGCCGCCCTGGCCAGCGGCGCCGCGCACCTGCTGGTGACGGCCGGTGAGGCGGAAAAGGTCCGCCGCCACGTGGAGGGCGACACCACCGCCCCGCCGCCGCCTGCCGCCGCCGCCTTACCGGCGCTGCGCCCGCGCCTGCTGGCCGCGCTGACCGAAGCCACCGCCCGCCAACTGAAGGTGACGCGGGAAGACCTCGATCCCGACCTGGAACTGACCGAATATGGCTTCGATTCCATCGGCTTCACCCAATTCGCCAATGCCCTCAACCGCGAATTCGATCTGGAACTGACCCCGACGGCCTTTTTCGAGCATCCCACCCTGCAGAAGCTGGCCGAGCATCTCGGCCAAACCCATGGCGCCGCCCTGGCCGCCCGACTCGGCGTGCAGGAGGTGCGGGAGG
>JAVBXM010000051.1 GCA_030824585.1 Phaeospirillum sp.
CCGGATTTCCAGCTTCCCCCTGGCCGGCAGCGACCATTCGGGGGTGCTGATCATCCCCGAGCAGCTCTACGGCCGCGAAGCGGAATCCGCCATCCTGCTGGAAGCCTTCGGCCGGGTCGCCGAGGACGGCACGCCCGAACTGGTGCTGGTCTCCGGCTATTCCGGGGTGGGCAAGTCGGCCCTGGTCAACCAGATCCACCCGGCCATGGTCGAACGCGACGGCATGTTCGGGGCGGGCAAGTTCGACCAGCACAAGCGCGACATCCCCTATTCCACCTTCGCCCAGGCCTTCCATACCCTGATCCGCCAGATCCTCGGCGCCCCGGAATCCGATATCCGGCGCTGGCGCGAGGCGTTCCTGGACGCCATGGGCCCCAACGGCCGCCAGATCATCGACCTGATCCCCCAACTGGAACTGGTGGTGGGCGAGCAGCCCCCCATGCCCGAACTGCCGCCCGGCGAGGCGCAGGTCCGCTTCCTGACCGTGTTCCGCCGTTTCGTCTCGGTCCTGGCGCGGCCCGAGCAGCCGCTGGTGCTGTTCCTCGACGACCTGCAGTGGATGGACAACGGCTCCATGAAGCTGCTGGAGCACCTGACGACCCACCCGGAGGTGAGGCATCTGCTGCTGATCGGCAGCTACCGCGACAACGAGGTGGATTCCGCCCATCCGCTGATGCTGTCCGTCGACGCCATCCGCAAGGGCGGACGGCGGGTCGACAACATCGTCCTCAAGCCGCTGGGCGAGGCCGATCTCGCCCACATGGTGGCCGACACCCTGCATGCCCCGCAGGACGCCGTGGCGGCCCTGGCCCACCTGATCCACCAGAAGACGGCGGGCAATCCGTTCTTCGCCATCCAGTTCCTGACCACCTTGGCGGAAGAGAAGCTGCTGTGGTTCGACCAGGGCCGGGCGGAATGGATATGGGACCTCGCGCGCATCGGCGCCATGGGCTTTTCCGACAACGTGGTCATCCTGATGGCCGCCAAGCTGCGCCGCCTGCCCGAGGCGGACCAGGCGGAGCTGCGCCGCATCGCCTGCCTGGGCAACGGCACCACGCTCGCCACCCTGGCCATGGTCTACGACCGGACCGAGGACGAATGCCTGGCCAGCATGGAGCGGGCGGTCCAGGCCGGTTTCCTGATCCGCAACGGCGACCGGCTGGCCTTCGCCCACGACCGCATCCAGGAAGCCGCCTACCTGTCCATTCCCATCACCGAGATGGTCGCCACCCACCTGCAGATCGGGCGGCGGATGCTCGAGCGGTTGCCCGAGTCCGAGATCGAGGACCGGCTGTTCGACGTGGTCCACCACCTGAACCTGGGACGCCAGATGATCACCGCCCAGGCGGAGCGGAACGCCCTGGGGCGGCTGAACGTCCAGGCGGGGCGCAAGGCAAGGTCATCCTCGGCCAACGCCTCGGCGCGGGTCTATTTCACCCTGGCGCGCAACCTGCAGGCCGCCGATTGCTGGGATTCCGCCCACGACGAGACCTTCGCCCTGTTCCTCGACCTGTCCGAATGCGAGTACCTGGTGGGCAACCACACCCAGGCGGACCAGTTGTTCGAACTGCTGCTGGGCAAGGCCGCCACCGACGACCAGAGCGCCCAGGTCTGGCGCCTGCGCTTCCGCATGTTCATGGTGTCGGGCCGCTTCGGCGATGCCGTCGCCATCGCCATCAAGGCCCTGGACCGCTTCGGCCTCTCCTGCCCCGAGACCGAGGAAGACACCGCCAAGGCGGTGGAAGCGGCGCGGAGCGAACTGGCCGGTTTCCTCAAGGGGCGGCAGATTTCCGAGCTGCTTGACCACCCCGAGTGCCACGTTCCCGCCGTGCGGGCGCTGATCGGCGTGATCGCCGACGCCATTCCGGCGGTGTACCACGTCCGCCCCATGCTCTATCCGTTCCTCGGGCTCACGGCCATCAACCTGTCCCTGCGCCACGGCATGACCGAGGATTCCAGCGCGGCGTTCTCCGGCTATTCCGTGTCCCTGGTCGGGCGGTTCGAGGAATTCCGCACCGGGCTGGAATTCTCGGAACTGGCGCTGAAACTGGGCGAGCGCTTCGACAGCGCGCCGCTGCGCGGCACCTTGCTGTTCCGTCACGGCTATTTCGTCACGCCGTGGAGCAAGCCCATCGCCACCATCATGCCGGTGCTGGAGGAAACCTTCCGCACCTGCCTGGATACCGGCAACCTGATCTATGCCGCCTATGTGGCCTATGCCTCGGGCTGGATGCTGTTCGAGAAGGGCGAGCCCCTGGACGTGGTGCTGGCCCACATGCGCAAGTACACGCCCTTCGCCCGCAACGCCCGCATTCCCTTCGCGGTGCTGATGCTGCGCCTGCAGGAACTGTTCATCGCCGGCCTGCAAGGGGTCGAACTGGCGGTCACGCCCGGATTGGCCGGAGCCGACAGCGCCGAAAACTCCTACCAGGGGCTGGTGGGGACCGCCCACGGCTACGGCATCGCCTTCTACCACGTGGTCCGGCAGGTCACGCCCTACCTGATGGGCCAGTACGAGGAAGCGCTGGGCGCCGCCCGCGAGACCGCCGCCCTGGTGCCGAAGATCTCCTCCTCGGCGATCGAATCGTCGCACCACTTCTACGGCGCCCTGAGCATCGCCGCCCTTTATCCCGGCGCCGACGCCGGGCGGCGGGCCGAGATGGCTCCCTGGCTGGCCGAGCACCGCCGCAAGCTGACGCTGTGGGCCGAGCATTGCCCCGAGACCTTCGCGGCCCGCGCCGCGCTGATCGAGGCGGAGATGGCCGCCATCTCGGGACGCGGCAACGAGGCCATGCGGCTCTACGAGGATGCCATCCTGGTCGCCCGCGACCATGGACAACTGCACTGCGAGGCCATCGCCAACGAGCGGGCCGGCCAGTTCTGCCTGGCGCAGGGACTGCCCAGCATCGCCGAGAATTACCTGCGCAACGCCCGCTATTGCTATAAGCGCTGGGGCGCCCAGGCCAAGGTCCGCCAACTGGACCAGACCTTCCCCCGGCTGGCGGAAAGCGCCGCGTCCGACGGCTCCATCGCCAGCTTCAGCGGCAGCGCCGACGGCCTGGACCTGATGACGGTCATCAAGGCCCAGCAGGCGGTGTCGGGCGAGATCGTGCTGGGCAAGCTGGTGGAATCCCTGCTGCGCATCGTGGTGGAACACGCCGGCGCCGATCGCGGCCTGCTGATCCTGCGCCATGGGGAAAGCTTCCGCATCGAGGCCGAGGCGGTGGTGGAAGGCGATCTGATCGCCGTCTCCACCTGCGCCGCGCCCCCCACCTCGGACGACCTGCCGCTGACGGTGTTCCAGTACGTGGCCCGCACCCGCGAGCGGGTGGTCATCGACAACGCCATCGGCCCCAACACCTACATGACCGAGGGTTACGCGGCGCGCAGCGGCGTCAAGTCGGTGATGTGCCTGCCGGTGGTCACCCACGGGGCGCTGTCGGCGGTGCTGTACCTGGAGAACCGCCTGGCGGCCGGGGCCTTCACCCGCAACCGCGTCGCCGTCCTCGACCTTTTGGCCACCCAGGCGTCCATCTCGCTGGAAAACGCCCTGCTCTACACCGAGATGGAGGAGCGCGTCCGCGATCGCACCCGCGAATTGGCGGAATCGCTCGCCACGGTCAAGACCAAGGGCGATCAGGTCTCGGCCCTGCTGGACAATTCCGGCCAGGGCTTCCTGTCGTTCCGTGGCGATCTGGTGGTCGAGCCGGAATTCAGCCATCCCTGCCTGGCCTTCTTCGGCGGCTCGCCCGCCGGCCAGCCCATCGACGATCTGCTGTTCTCGGGCGACGAGCATGCCCGCGACACGCTCCGGTCCTGCATCGAGGAAGCCCTGGCCGAGGAGGATTCCTCCCGCGCCGAGCTCTACCTGTCGCTGCTGCCCGAGGAGATCTCCATCGGCCGCCGCATCCTGAAGACCGAGTTCAAGCCCCTGGACCAGGCGATCATGGTGGTGCTGACCGACATCACCGGCGAGAAGGCCCTGGCGGCCCAGGTGGCGCGCGAGCGGACCCGACTCGAGATGATCGTGTCGGCCGTCACCTACGGCAACGACTTCTTCGACGCCGTCGCCGAGTTCACCGGCTTCGTCCAGGACGGGGCCGGCATGTGGCGGGGCCGCGACCGGACGGTGCTGTACCGCGCGATCCATACCTTCAAGGGCACCTTCAACCAGTTGGGCTTCCATCACCTGCCCACCGCCCTGCACGACGTGGAATCGGCGCTGCAGCGCCTGGGCAGCCGGGCCGGCGCCTCCGACGCCGCCACCATGGTGTTCTCCCGCGATTGGCAGGCCATCCTCAACGCCGACCTGGAAACCGTCCGCGACGCGCTGGGCGACGATTTCATGGCGCGGCGCGGCGTGGTCACCGTCACGCCGGAACAGGCCAAGCGCTTCGAGCGCTTCGCCCGCGGCCTGCTCAGCGAGAGCGAGGTGCCCGACGTCCTCGAGGAAATCGCCGCCATCCGTACCGTCTCGCTGCGCCAGGCCATCGGCGATTTCGACAAGATGATCCACCAGATTTCCACCCGCCTTGAAAAGGAGGTGGCGCCGCTGGTGGTGGAAGGCGACGACGTGCGCATCGACCCCGAGGTGTTCGGGCCGTTCCTGCGTTCGCTCGGCCACGTTTTCCGCAACGCGGTCGACCACGGCATCGAAGACCCCGATTCCCGCCTGTCCACGGGCAAGAGCGAGATCGGCACCATCACCTGCGCCATCCGCCGGCTCGATGGCGCCCTGGACATCGACATCGCCGACGACGGGGCCGGCATCGACATCGAGACCCTGCGCCGCCGTGCCGCCGAGCTGACCGCCGACGACGTCAGCGGTTGGGATCTGGCCGACCTGGTCTTCGCCGACGGCATCAGCATCCGCACCGAAGCCACCGAGCTGTCCGGGCGCGGCGTCGGCATGACCGCCGTCAAAGCCAGCGTCGAGGAACTGGGCGGCAGCGTCCGCATCGATTCCCGGCCGGGCCGCGGCACCCATTTCCTCTTCCATATCCCCTTCCCACCGCCGGTGGAGGGGCGCCCCCAATGACCTTCAACAGACTGAAGTTTCCGCCCACCATGGCGGCGGTGCTGACCCGCACCCGGGACTACCTCCAAGAGGAGATCGGCCTGAAGGTTTCGCGGGCGAAGCCGCGCACCGGCAACATGGATGCGTTACAATTACGCGATGTCACCGCGGTGGTCTGTACCGACGGGCCGGTCAAGCTGCTCATCGTCTTCAGCTTCCAGCGCCCGCTGCTCGAACATATCCGCGAGGTGGTCACCGCCGGCCTGGAGGTGCTGCCCGATGAACGCGAGCTGTTCCTGCGCGAGACGGCGGCCGAGACCATGAACTTCATCCTCGGCCACGCCACCGCCGATCTGGCCGAGGAAAACAATGACATGCGGCTGTCGCCGCCCACCGTTATCGATGAGGAAAAGAACATTCTTCGTCCAAAAAAGGCGATTTTCACCTCGATCGAAATGGCAACCAGCCATGGTATTCTTGACATCAATTTCATCGGACCGTCTGATTTATTCGATCAAAAATTGAACATTGTCGGCGATGAAGAAGCTCAAGGGGGGAACATGCACCCACTGAAGGTCCTGATTGTCGACGATTCCCTGCTGACCGTCCGGACGCTGACCGGAATGCTGACCGAGCTCGGTCATCTGGTGGTCCAGACGGCGGGAAGCGGCGCGCAGGCTTTGGACGCCTATCGCCAGGTCAAGCCCGACCTGGTCACCATGGACATCACCATGCCCGATATGGACGGTATCGAGGCCACCGGCGGTATCCTCAAGGAATTTCCCGACGCCAACATCATCATGGTGACCTCGCACGGCCAGCAGGGTATGGTCATGAAGGCGGTGAAGGCGGGAGCCAAGGGCTATGTCCTGAAGCCCATCAAGCCCGAGAAATTGCGCGAGATGATCGCGCGGGTATTCAAGACCTGACCGGTCAGGGGAAGCGGATGACGGCTGCATCCAGACGTACGCGGACGGACGGCAGCGACGGTACATTCGACATCATCCCGTTCCCCATCTACGTGGTCGATACGCAAAGCCTCGAACTGGTCAGCGTCAATCAGGTCATGCGGCGCAAGACCGGAGCCAAGATCGGCCAGACCTGCCACCGCGCCATCTACGACCAGCCCAAGCCCTGCCATTTCTGCAAGATCGCCGCCCTGTCCGAGGCCGCCGCCCAGGGTTCGGCCGCCATGGTGTTCGAGCATTTCAACGACCGCGACGAATGCTGGTACCAGTTGAACGAGACGCTGATCGACTGGTTCGACGGCCGCCGGGTAAAGCATTCCGTCGCCGTCGATATCGGCGCCCTCAAGGAGGCCCAGAACGAGCTTTCCGAGGCCTATGTCCTGCTGGCGCTGAAAAGCGTCGAGCTGGAAAAGGCCTCCATCACCGATTCCCTCACCGGGCTGTTCAACCGCCGCCGCCTGGACGAGGCTTTCGCCCACGAACTGGACCGCACCCAGCGCTATGCCCGGCCGATGTCGCTGATCATCACCGACGTGGACCATTTCAAGTCGGTCAACGACACCCATGGCCATCAGGTGGGGGACGAGGTGCTGCAGACCATCGCCGGATTGCTCCGCCAGGGCGTGCGGGCGGTGGACATCGTCGGGCGCTGGGGCGGCGAGGAGTTCCTGGTCATCTGCCCGGACACCGACCTGGAAGGAGCCCTGGCCCTGGCCGAGAAGCTGAGAACCGCCATCGAGGAAGCCCCCTTTCCGGCCATCGGCGCCTCCACCTCGTCGTTCGGGGTCGCCCAGTACATGGACGGGGAATCGTTCAAGGATACGGTGGCCCGCGCCGACACGGCGCTGTACCGGGCCAAGGTCAACGGCCGCAACCGCGTCGAGGTCTGAGCCGCCGCCATGCTGATCGGTCAATTCACCCTGCCGCTGGCCTTCGACCTTGCCGCCACCTTCCTGTTCGCGGTCACCGGGGCGATGACCGCCATGCGCAAGGGGTACGACTTCGTCGGGGTGTTCTTCCTGGCCCTGGTCACCGGCATCGGCGGCGGGCTGCTGCGCGACGGGGTGTTCCTGCAACAGGTTCCGGCGGTGCTGGGCTCCCACTACCTGCTGGCGGTGGTGGTGGCCACCGTCATCGGCCTGCTGTTCGGCCAAAGCCTCAACCGTCTGTCCCTGGTCTTCCTGCTGGTCGACGCCCTGGGGCTGGGGCTCTACACCGTCTTCGGGACGCAGAAATCCCTGAACGCCGGACTGGACTGGGTGCCCGCCCTGCTGATCGGCGTCATCAACGCGGTGGGCGGCGGCGTGCTGCGCGACATGATGAGCCGCGAGGAACCGCTGATCTTCCGGCCGGGAGAGTTCTACGCCGCCGCCGCCCTGGCCGGGGGAGCCACCTTCGCCATCCTGGCCCTGGGACTGGGCATCGCGGCCCAGCCCGCCGCCCTGGCCGGCATCGCGGTGACCGTGCTGGTCCGGGTGGCCTCGGTGCGCTTCGGCTGGCGCACCCCGAAGGCCCGCGCCCTGATCGGCCGCGACGACCCACCGGGAGAGGCTTGAACCTGCCTCCCCCTAGCAACTAATGTGGCGGCATGGTCGCGCCCACCTCCCCTTCCGACACCTTCAACGTCCTGTGGCTACAGGCCGCCAGTTGCGGCGGCTGCACCATGTCGGCCCTGGCGGCCGACGACACCGGATTGGCGCGCGCCCTCCAGCGGTTCGGCATCCGCCTGCTGTGGCATCCCTCGCTGTCAGAGGAGAGCGGCGCCGAGGCCCTGGCGATCCTCGAGGATTGCGCCGCCGGGCGGGTGCGTCTGGACTGCCTGTGCGTCGAGGGATCGGTGCTGCTCGGCCCCAACGGCTCGGGGCGGTTCCAGATGCTGTCGGGCAGCGGCAAGCCGGTGAAGGACTGGATCGCCCGCCTGGCCGGCAAGGCCCGCCACGTGGTGGCGGTGGGCAGTTGCGCGGCGTTCGGCGGCATGCCGGCGGCCGGTCACAATCCCACCGACGCGCGCGGCCTGCACTATTCCGGCTGGGACGTGGGCGGGGCGCTGGGCAAGGGCTTCCGCTCGGCCTCGGGCCTGCCGGTGGTCAACATCGCCGGTTGCGCTCCCCATCCCGGATGGATCGTCGAGACCCTGGCCGCCCTGGCCCTGGACGATATCTCCGCCGACCAGTTGGACGCCCTGGGCCGGCCGCGCGCCTATGCCGACCATCTGGCCCATCACGGTTGCGGCCGCAACGAATTCTACGAGTTCAAGGCCAGCGCCGGGCGCCCGTCGGATCGCGGCTGCCTGATGGAGAATCTCGGCTGCCGCGCCACCCAGGCGCCGGGCGACTGCAACATCCGCCGCTGGAACGGCTATGGCTCGTGCACCGATGGCGGCTATGCCTGCATCAATTGCACCTCGCCCGCCTTCGAGACGCCGTCGGGACCATTCCAGGAGACCGCCAAGGTGGCGGGCATTCCGGTGGGGCTGCCGGTGGACATGCCCAAGGCGTGGTTCGTGGCCCTGGCGGCGCTGTCCAAGTCGGCGACGCCCCAGCGGG
>JAVBXM010000094.1 GCA_030824585.1 Phaeospirillum sp.
ACGCCGCGGGCCTGGCCCAGCTTGAGGGTGCTGGCCGGGTTCATGTTGACGAAGGTCTCCTCGACCGCCGCCTCGTCGGGAGAGAAATCGGCGATCACCGCGGCGATGGCGTCATGGAGCTGGACCAGCCGCTCGGCCAGCGGGGCGTCGGTGGCCGGACGGATCACTCCGTCGGCCACATGGCGCAACCGGTTGTCCACGGCATCGATGATGCCCCAGCCGGTATTGCGCAGCCCCGGGTCCAACCCCAGGATTCTCATCAGCCGAGCTTTTCCATGATGTCGTCGGGAATCTCGAAATTGGCCTGGACCCGCTGGACGTCGTCGTTGTCCTCGAGGATATCCAGCAGCTTCAGCAGGGTACGGGCGGTTTCCTCGTCGCCAACCGGCACGGTGGTCTGCGGCTTCCAGTCGAGGCGGGCGTATTCCGGTGTGCCGAACTTGGCCTCCAGGGCATCGCGCACCACGCCGAGATCATCGGGGGCGCAGGTGATCTCGTGGCCCTCTTCGTCGGATTCCACGTTGTCGGCCCCGGCGTCGAGCGCGCCCTCGAACATGGCCTCGGCCCCGGCGGCGGCGGCGGAGAAGCGGATGGCGCCGACCCGGTCGAACATGAACGACACCGAGTTGGTCTCGCCCAGGGCGCCGCCGTTCTTGTTGAAGGCGGTGCGCACCTCGGTGGCGGTGCGGTTGCGGTTGTCGGTCAGGCCCTCGACGATGATCGCCACCGAACCGGGGCCATAGCCTTCGTAGCGCACTTCCTCGTAATTGGTCCCGTCGTCGCCACCGGCGCCGCGCTTGATGGCGCGCTCCATGGTGTCCTTGGGCATGTTGGCGGCGCGGGCGGCCATGATGGCGGCGCGCAGGCGCGGGTTCATGGCCGGGTCGGGCATGCCGGTTTTCGCCGATACGGTCAGTTCACGGATCAGCTTGGTGAAGACCTTGGCCCGCTTGGCGTCCTGCGCGCCCTTGCGGTGCATGATGTTCTTGAATTGTGAATGCCCGGCCATATTCCGCCACCAATCCCGATGAGAATGAAGATCGACCGGTGCCTATACCACATGTTGTGGCAAAGCAACAGGGATGACGCCGCCCCCGGCCGTCCATCAGAAATAGACATAATTCACCCGTGGACACATATCGCAGCGCGATATTAAAGTGCATTTCGGTACGCCTTTGCGTATATGCGCCCTCGGGGGAGGGACGCGCCATCATTCCGCCAGGGGGAGCCGCCATGTTCGCCGCCAGCCACCTTTCGCCGTCTTCCGACCGGACCCAATCCGACGACGCGGAGATGGACCGGCTGCGAAGCCAGTTCCGCCTGGGCGAGGCCGACGAGGCCCGGCTGCGCCGCCTGGCCGCCCCGCTCGCCGCCGCCCTGCCCGCCGCCGACCATGGCCTGGGCCGGTTGCTGGCCGGCGGCCTGGATGCCGAGGCCCTGCTGCGGGCTCGCGAGCACGGCGCCACCCTGGCCGCCCGGGGCATCCGCGCCCGCGACGTGCTGGCCGAGCAGGCCGCTTCCATGGAATCGGCCCTGCGGGCCGTGCTGGCCGCCCACCGGGCATCCCCCCAGGCGTCCGACGATCTGGCCTCGGTGCTGCGCGCCTCCATGCTGCACCTGGACGCCACCCTGGAGGCCCAGACCGAGGCCGGCCTGGGCCGCCAGAACCGGGGCGACCTGCTGGACCTCACCGACATGCTGGAGCGCGAGATCGTCGGCGCCGTCGACGTGATCGGCGCCCAGGCCCAACGCCTGTCCTCGGGGGCGGAGCAGTTGGACGAGGTGGCGGAGCGCATGCGCTCCATGGCCGGCTCGGTCTCCACCTCGGCCATCAACACCGCCGAGGACGTCCAGACGGTGGCCGGGGCCACCGAGGAACTGGAGGTCTCATCGCGCGAGATCGCCCATCAGGTGGTTCAGGCCACCGAGCTGACCGGCGAAGCCACCACCAAGGCCGGCGACGCCTCGACCCGGGTAGGCGGGCTGGCCTCCATCAGCACCGATATCCGTTCGGCGCTGGACCTGATTTCGCGCATCGCCGGGCAGACCCGCATGCTGGCGCTCAACGCCACCATCGAGGCGGCCAGGGCCGGCGACATGGGCAAGGGCTTCGCCGTGGTGGCCAGCGAGGTCAAGGGCCTCGCCCAGCAGACCGAGCACGCCACCGGCACCATCAGCGGCCAGGCCCAGGCCATCCGCCAGGCCACCGAGGGCGTCACCGGCATGGTGGATGCGGTCGGCGCCATCATCGGCTCCATCAACGTCATCGCCGGCCATGTGGCGGCCGCCACCGAGCAGCAGCGCGCCGCCACCGCCGAGATCACCCGCAGCGCCGCCCGCGCCGCCGAATGCACCCGCGAGGTGGCGAGCAACGCCAATCAGGTGCTGGCCGAGGCCGGCACCACCACGGAAATCGCCACCCGGGTCAAGGACCTCTCCCAGGTGGTGGGGCGCGACATCCGCGACCTGCATCGCCGCATCTCGGTGATCCTGCGGTCCTCGGTGGTCGGCGACCGCCGCGACAACGACCGCTATCCCTGCGCGCTGAGCTTCCAGGCCCAGATCGGCGGCAAGTGGATCGACGGGCGCACCGCCGACCTGTCACCCACCGGGGCACTGCTGGCCATGACGGTGCCCGAGGGCACGGTGCCCTTCGAACTGCGCATCGAGGGGGTCGGCTCCCTGCGCACCCATGTGGTCACCCACAGCGCCCTGGGAACCCATGCCGAGTTCGAGTCCCTGGACGAGGCGGCGTCGCGGGCCATCGCCGCCGCCATCGCCGCCGAGCGCGAGCGCGACGAAATCTTCATCCGGGCGGCACGCGACACGGCGGCACGGGTCTCCAAGGCCTTCGAGGATGCCCTGGCCGCCCGCTCACTGACCGAGGCCGATCTGTTCGATGTGGACTACCAGCCCATCGCCGGCAGCAACCCGCCGCAGCACATGGCCCGCTTCACCGAATTCGCCGAGCGTATCGTGCCGTCCCTGGTGGAGCCGGCCCGGCAGGTGGACAAGCGCATCGTCTTCTGCCTGGCGGTGGACCGCAACGGCTACGCCCCCACCCACAATCCGGAATTCTCGCAACCCCAGCGGCCCGACGATCCGGAATGGAACATCGCCCACTGCCGCAACCGCCGCATCTTCGACGATCCGGCAGGATTGCTGGCGGCGCGCAACACCAAGGCCCACTTCATCCAGCTCTACAACCGCGACATGGGCGGCCAGAAGGTGCTGCTGAAGGAAGTGGACGCCCCCATCCGGGTCGGAAAGCGCCACTGGGGCGCCATCCGCCTGGCGCTCCGGCAGTAGTCTTCCGGGCCTGGCGGTTGCCGCCAATCTGGCTCATATCGCGACCAGCCGCCAGCAAGGCGAGGCCGGTGGGCCGCGCCCCGTCTTGACGAGAGGAGAGAGCGCTTCCGCCTGAATCAATGGCTGGCCCGCACCACCATTTCGGTGATGGCGGCCGGGTCGGTCACGCCGGTGGAGCGGGCGACCTCCGTCTTGCCGCGATAGGAGATCAGGGTGCTCTGGCTCTTGACGCCGAAGAACGCCAGGGCGTCCTTCTGGCTGTCGAAATCCACCGCGAAAACCTTCAGCGCCGGATTGGTGGATTCCAGCCGGTCCACCGTGGGTTTCTGCGCCTTGCAGGTGGGGCACCAGGGCGCGGTGACGTGGACCAGGATGGGCGAGCCGGCGGCCTGGGCGGCCTCGAACGTCGTCTTGGCCCACATCTGGGCGGACCAGGCGGCCGGCGCGGCGATGACCAGGGCGAACAGCAGGATCAGGCGGGACAGCAGGCGGGGCATGGCGAATCCTCCGGGAAAGGCGTCTTCCCCTGATATTCGCCCTCCACCCCGGAAAAGTTAGCCCGGCCGGAAAATTTGTTCCCGCCACGGCCCCGGTTCAGGACGGGACCTTGTTGGCGCCATCGATCTTCTTGCGCATGGCGTCGAACAGCACCTCGATGTTGCCGCCCGCCCCCCGGACCACCGAGGTGAAGTCGGAGCGGATGGTGGTGAGCAGCCCGGCGCCTTCGGCGATGACGTCGGAGACCACCAGGCGCCCCGCCGGATTGCGGACGATGGTGAACGACAGGATCACGCTTTCCTGCGGCGACAGGATCATCCGGGTCTTGACCAGCACGCCGTCGGCCCGCTCCTCGCTGCCCAGCACCTCGACCTGGGTCGAGCCGGAGGAATTGTCGATCAGGTCGGCATAGGTGGCGACGAAAAAGGGAATCAGCAGCGAAACGAAGGTGTCCTTCTGTCCCTGCGTCGCCTTGCGCCAGTAGCGGCCGAGAATCAGTTCGGATTCATAGACGATGTCGCCGTAGCGGTTCACCAGCCCGGTTATCTTCTCGCGGCTGACCTCGCGGTTGAAGGGGCCGCCGGCGAAGGTCGCCGCCGCATCGGCCACGGCCCGCTTGACCAGCGCCTCGGCCTCAGGGCCATCGGCGGCCCGCGCCGGCTGGACCAGGAGAAGCAACCCCGCCACCACCATGCAGATAACAGCCTTGAGACGCGACATTCTCGTCCTCCTCCCAGGATATATCACCAATCGGGCCAGCACTCGGCCAGGCGCCCGCCCAGGCGCAGCGGAGCGGCCCGCAGCGCCAGACCGGTGCGGTCGTCGGTTTCCACCACCACGGCGCACAACGTGCCCGGCCCTTCGGCGGGCGACAGGCGCTCGCCGGGAATCTTGCGCACGAACTTGAAGATGGCGGCATCCTTCTTCATGCCGATCACCGAGTCGTAGTCGCCGCACATGCCGGCATCGGTCTGGTAGGCGGTGCCCCGGGCCAGGATGTGGCAATCGGCGGTGGGAACGTGGGAATGGCTGCCCACCACCAGGCTGGCCCGTCCGTCCGACAGGTGCCCCAGCGCCATCTTCTCGCTGGAGGCCTCGGCATGGACGTCGACGATGATGGCGTCGACACCGCCCGCCCCCATGCGGGCCTTGGCCAGCTCCTTTTCCAGGGCGGCGAAGGGATCGTCCAAGGAATCCATGAACAGCCGGCCCATCACCTGGACCACCATCACCTTGCGGCCGCGCGGCCCGGGATAGACCCCGACGCCCCTGCCGGGCGTGCCGGCGGGATAGTTGAGCGGCCGCAGCACACGGGCCTCGCCATCCAGGTAGGGGATGATCTCGCGCTGGTCCCAGGTATGGTTGCCAAGCGTCACCACGTCCACTCCGGCGGCGAAGAATTCCTCGCAGATCTTGGGAGTGATGCCGAAGCCGTGGGCGGAGTTCTCGCCGTTGACGACGATGAAATCGGGGGAAAGGCGGTTCTTGATCTCGGCCATGTGTCCGGCGATCACGTCGCGGCCGGAACGCCCGACCACGTCACCCATGTACAGAAGTCTCATTTGCCCGCCGTCTCGATCACGCCCTGCTCCGTGGCTATGCGATCCAATGCGATATCCCAGGGATCGGTGGGGACCCGCTCCACCTCCTGGGCGGCAAAGGCCAGACCGACGGCGAAGACCTCGCCGTCCCGGCGCAGGCCCGCCAAGGTCCGGTCATAGTATCCGCCGCCATAGCCCAGACGGAACCCCCTTCTGTCGAAGGCCAGCAGCGGAACCAGCAGCGCATTGGGAGCAAGGGCCGGCGCGACGGCGGGATGGCGGGTACCGTGGGGGCCATCCTCCAGCGCCTCGCCGGGCGTCCAGCGGCGGAATTCAAGGATGCCGCCGGTCTCGGTCACCGCCGGCAGGGCGAGGACATGGCCCCGCGCCGCCAGGGCCTCCATCAGCGGTACCGGGTCGATCTCGCCCCCCAGCGGCCAATAGCCGGCCACCACGGCACCGCCCGGCAGGCCCAGCCCGGCGGCCAGCCCGGCCAGGGCCCGGCCGGCGGCGGGCCCCAGGCGCGCCATGGCGTCCCGCCGCGTCTGGCGGGCGACGCGGCGCAGGTCGCTTTTGCTGAGAGGGGGGGTGGACTCGGTCATGGCATATGTGGAGCGGCGCCGCCTCGGCCGTTGGCCTGCAAGTCCTCCGTGGCCTGCTTACGCAGGTGGGTGGCCATATATCGGAACCACGGCTCCGACAGGGACAGCCCCCGAGAGGAAGATATTGGCCCCAGGGACATTGGCTGCCTGACGCACCGCGCAGCAGACCGCTCCACCCCTGAGGCTAGGCCCTTTCCAGCCGCATCGCAATGGCCTCGATGCGCCGGGTCAGGGAATCGATCAGTCCGGCCAGCTTGGTGTCGCCCTCGGCGGCGGCGCCGACCTCGGTCCCGATCTTGGACAGTTCCTCCCGCGCCTCGGCCAGTTCGTCGGCCAGCAGCAGGCCGACCATGACCAGCAGGCGGGAATCGCTGACCGATCCCACCGAGGACAGCAGGTGCTGGGCGCGGGCATCCACCTCGCGGCCCAGGACGTGGACCCGGGCCACCTGGGAATCGTCGCAGGCGATATCGTAGACCCGGCCGTTGATGGTGACGTTGACGACAGCCACGGGGCTCACTCCTCCAGCAGGTCGCGCAGGCGGTCGATGGCGCTGTCCAGCCGGGTCGAGACCACGCGGGTGGTTTCCTCCAGCCGGGCGTAGTCGTCGCGGGCGCCGCGCAACTCGCCGGCCAGCAGCAGGTCGCCGGCGCCCACCCGGGCCGAGGCGGATTCAAGACGGTCGATGGCGGCGCCCAGGCGGCGCATGGCCTCTTCGGTGCGTTGCAAGCTCTGCCCCTGACGCTGTTCCACGATCCATCCCCATGTTCCGCAATCGAAGCCGAAGGTATGGCCGAAGGGCAAAGGAGTCAACAAAGGCCACAAAGGCCCGGTTGATCCCTGCCGGAGGGCAGGCTACCCTTGGTCTTTCCCCGCTTTCCGCGAAGGATGGAATCCATGCGCTCCGCCCTGAAGGCCGCCCTGTTCGCCACCGCGATCCTTTGCCTCCCGGCGGCCGTGCCCACGGCGGCCATGGCGGAGCAGCCGCTGCCGCTTTCCAAGGGCCAGACCCTTTACGTGCCGGTCTATTCCCACATCTCGCACGGCAACCTGGACGGGCGGGGCAAGCCCTCGGAACTGCTGCTGTCGTCCATGCTCAGCCTGCGCAACACCGATCCCGCCCATTCCATCACCATCACCTCGGCGCGCTATTACGACACCGACGGCAAGATGCTGCGCGAATACCTGCCCAAGCCGCTGATTTTGGCCCCCATGGGCTCGTCGGAACTGTTCGTCGAGCACAAGGACAAGGCCGGCGGCAGCGGCGCCAATTTCGTGGTGGAGTGGAAATCCGACCGGCCGGTCAACCAACCGGTCATCGAGACGGTCAACGCCTACTTCTTCGGCACCCAGTCGGTGGCCTTCACCAGCCCCGGCCGCCCCATCCAGCCGAATCCTTGAGCGGCGCCACCATCATCCATTCCCTGGAGCAGGCCCGCGCCGTACTGGCGGCGGCCCATATCGGCCGGCCGGTCAGGTTGGAAAGCTCGCCCGGCGCCGCCGGACAGCACGGCGTCGGCTGGTGGCAGGCCCTGACGCGGATTGTGGCAGCGGAATTTCCCGGGCATGCCATCGAGGCGGTGCTGGATTGCGGCGATGCCCCCGGCCTCGCCCTGGCGGCGCTTCGGGCCGGAGTGCCGCTGGTCCGGGTGGGCAACCTTGCCGGTGGCCTGCGGGGCAAGCTGGACGACATCGCCCGGCAGATGGGGGCACGGCTGGTGGATTGATGGTGAAAAGACCAAAGCCTCAGATGTCGTACATCAGGACCGCTTCGACCCGGCCGCGCCGGTTGATCATGTCGGCCAGGGTCGTGTTGTCGAGAATGGCGGCGATGGCGTCGCGCACGTCCTGCATGACGGCGCGGATGGCACAGGCGGTCTCGTCGACGCAATCCTCGCAGCGGCGGTAAGCGGTGCGGGAGACACAGGGCACCGGGGCCAGCGGCCCATCCAGCAGGCGGACGATATCTCCGACCATGATGCGCGCCGCCGGCTTCGCCAAGGTATAGCCGCCGCCCTTGCCCTTCTTGGAGGACAGCAGGCCGTCGTTCTTCATCTCGAGAAGAATGGCGTCGAGGAATTTCTTGGGGATACGCTCGGCTTCGGCGATATCGGCGATCAGCACCGGTCCCACCCCCTCGTGCCGCGCCAGATACACCATGGCCTTCAGGCCGTATTTCGCTTTGCTCGACAGCATCACCGCACCCAATCCATAGGCCTACAGAGAAGGTGATCGGCAAGGGAGTGTCAATATGTCATGCCAAGTCTTCCATCGAGACTTGGCCAGGCCCAAGGGGCCGCGCCCGCCGATTGAGGGACGGACATGATCGGTAAAGTGCAGGGGCGGGCGTGTGCCGCGCCCGCCCCCGCCAGGTTGCGGCCTCAGGGAGACTGGAGGGCCGCGGTGAATTCGGGCAAGACCTTGAAGAGATCCGCGACGAGGCCGTAATCGGCGACCTGGAAGATGGGTGCCTCTTCGTCCTTGTTGATGGCGACGATGACCTTGGAATCCTTCATGCCGGCCAGGT
>JAVBXM010000182.1 GCA_030824585.1 Phaeospirillum sp.
TTGCCGCCCCTCGCGCGACCGGAACCAGGGAGGCGGTCGCCATCATCGGCATGAGTGGCATCTTTCCCCAGGCCGAGGATCTGACGGCATTCTGGCGCAACCTGGAACAGGGCCGCGATTGCATCGGCGAGATTCCCGCCGACCGCTGGGACTGGCGCGCCTATTGGGGCGACCCCCAGACCGAACCGGGACGCTGCAATATCCGCTGGGGCGGCTTCATCGACGGGATCGGCGCGTTCGATGCCGGCTTCTTCGGTCTGTCCGCCCCCGAGGCCCGCATGATGGACCCGCAGCAACGCCTGCTGCTGACCCAGGCCTGGCGGGTGATGGAGGATGCCGGCTACGCCCCGCAAAGGCTGTCGGGCTCGTCCACCGGTGTCTTCATCGGCACGGCCGATACCGGTTACGGCCGCCTGCTGGCCCAGGCCGGCGCCGGGGTGGAAGGCTATTCCATGACCGGGCTGGCGCCGTCGCTGGGGCCGAACCGCATCAGCTTCCACTTCAATCTCCACGGCCCCAGCGTGGCGGTGGAAACCGCCTGCTCGAGCGCCCTGGTGGCTGTGCACCGGGCGGTGGAGGCCATCACCGGCGGCCACTGCGAAACGGCCATCGCCGGGGGCGTCAACGCCCTGTTGCTGCCCGATGCCTTCATCGGATTCGCCAAGGCCGGGATGCTGGCCCCCGATGGCCGTTGCAAGCCGTTCTCGGCCGATGCCAACGGCTATGCCCGAGGCGAGGGGGTGGGGCTGGTCTTCCTGAAGGCGCTGGGCGCCGCCGAGCGCGATGGCGACCGCATCCTGGCGGTGATCCGTGCCAGCGGCGAGAACCATGGCGGCCGGGCAGGATCGCTGACCGCCCCCAATCCCAAGGCCCAGGCCGATCTGCTGCGCCAGGTCTACAGCCGCGCCGGCTTTGACCCCCGGAGCGTCGGCTATATGGAAGCCCACGGCACCGGCACCCCCCTGGGCGATCCCATCGAGGTGGAAGCGCTGGCCGCCGCCTTCGCCGATCTGTGCCGCCAGGCCGAGGAAAACTATGGTCCGGCCCCGGCCATGAGCTGTGGCCTTGGGTCGGTGAAATCCAATATTGGCCATCTGGAACTGGCGGCGGGCATCGCCGGATTGATCAAGGTGCTGTTGCAGCTGCGCCACGCCACCCTGGTCAAGACCCTGCATTGCGACCGGCTGAACCCCTATCTCAAGCTGGACGGCAGCCCTTTCCAGGTGGTTCGCGACACCAAGCCCTGGCCCAGACCGCAAGATGCCTCGGGCCAGCCCCTGCCCCGGCGCGCCGGCATCAGTTCGTTCGGATTCGGCGGCAGCAACGCTCATGTGGTGGTCGAGGAATACCTGCCGCCCGCAACCGCTGTCGCCCCACCGCCGGAGGGACCGGCGCTGATGGTGCTGTCGGCCCACAGCCCCGACGCCCTGGCCCAGGCCGCCCGCGATCTGCGCGACACCCTGGCCACCGGCGAGGATTCCCTGGCCGAGATCGCCCATGCCCTGCAAACCCGCCGAAACGCCATGGAGCACCGGCTGGCGTTCGTCAGCGCCAGCCGGGCCGAGGCCATCCGTTCTCTCGACGACTTCCTCAGCGGAAGCGAGACATCCGCCCTGCTCCAGGGCCGGGTGAAGGGCAATCGCAGCGCCATTTCCATCCTGGAAAGCGACGACACCCTGCTTCAGGCCATCGCCGGACTGCCCGCGCGCGGACGGGCCGACAACCTGCTGGAACTGTGGGTCCGCGGGTTCACGGTGGATTGGGCGGCGGTGAATAACGGCCGACCGTCGCGCCGAGTGGCATTGCCCCCCTATCCCCTGGCCCCCAAGACCTATTGGGTCAACCGAGCCGAATCCGCTGCGGCAAGCCCTCCGCCGGAGGTCGTCGCCCCCCCCGTCAATCGCGCAGAGGCAACCCCCGATAATCCCATCGCCGACACCCTGGCGGCGCTGTCCCAGATTGCCGGCCGGGTGCTTGAAGTGGACCCGTCGGTGCTGGACCCGGATACCGAACTGGGCGAGTTCGGCTTTGACTCCATCACCATGACCGGCTTTGCCACCAAGGTGAATGCCGAGTTGGGCCTGGCCCTGACTCCTGCGGATTTCTTCGAGTTCGCCACCCTGACCCGGCTGGCGGGCCATATCGCCGGCAATGTCGGATTTGCCCCCCGGCCGGCCATGCCCGCCACCGCGGCCGCGCCAGAGCGAATCACCGCACCGGTCCCCGCGACGGTGGAGGCCTCCTCCGGGGAGGACCCCATCGCCATTGTCGGCTTCAGTTGCCACTTCCCTCAATCCCCCGATGCCGAGGCATTCTGGGAAAACCTGCTGGCCGGACGCGACTGCATCACCGAAATTCCCGCCGACCGCTGGGACTGGCGAGCCTTCGACGGCGACCCGAAGACCGCCCCGAACAAGACCAATATCCACTGGGGCGGCTTCATCGACGGCGTCTTTGCCTTCGACCCGCTGTTCTTCGGCATCTCGCCGCGCGAGGCCAAGCTGATGGACCCGCAGCAGCGGCTGCTAATGACCCATGTCTGGAAAGCCATCGAGGACAGCGGCCATTCACCGCGCAGTCTGGCGGGGCGCGCCGTCGGACTGTTCGTCGGCACGTCGTCCAGCGGCTACCGCGACATCATCGGCGACGACACCGGCGCCGAGGGCTATGTGGCCACCGGCGCGGTACCATCGGTAGGCCCAAACCGGGTCAGCTATTTCCTCGACTGGCACGGCCCCAGCGAACCGGTGGAGACCGCCTGTTCCAGTTCGCTGGTCGCGCTGCACCGCGCGGTGCAGGCCATTCGCGCCGGCGATTGCGAGCTGGCGGTGGTGGGCGGCGTCAATACCATCGTCACCCCCGATGCCCATATCAACTTCGCCAAGGCGGGCATGCTGTCGCCGGATGGGCGCTGCAAGACCTTCTCGGCCCAGGCCAACGGCTATGTGCGCGGCGAGGGCGTCGGCCTCATCGTGCTCAAGCGCCTGTCCGAGGCCGAGCGCGACGGCGATCCCATCTGCGCCGTGGTGCGCGCCACCGCCATCAATCACGGCGGCCGGGCCAATTCCCTGACCGCGCCCAATACCGCCGCCCAGGCCGAAATGTTGCAGCGGGTCATGGCCGGACTCGATCCCCGCACCATCGGCTATATAGAGGCCCACGGCACCGGCACCGCCCTCGGCGATCCGGTGGAGATCAACGCCCTGAAATCGGTATTTGGTCCCGGCATGGGCGGGGATTGCGGCATCGGCTCGGTGAAGACCAATATCGGTCACCTGGAGCTGGCCGCCGGGGCCGCCGGCCTGATCAAGGTGCTGTTGCAGTTGCGCCATGCCACCCTGGTGCCCAGCCTGCACTGCGCCGAGATCAACCCCTATATCGACCTGTCGGACTGCCCGCTGCGCATCATCCGCGCCGCCGAGCCGTGGCAGCCGGTGCGCGACGCCGCCGGTCACGTCCTGCCGCGCCGGGCGGGAATCAGCAGCTTCGGCTTCGGTGGCGTCAATGCCCATGTGATCCTGGAGGAATACAGGGCGCCGCCCTCTCCGCCGCCCCCCCATGCCGGGCCTGTGATCGTCGTCCTGTCGGCCCGCGACGGCGAGCGCCTGAAGGATCAGGCCCGCGCCCTGCTGGCGGCCCTGGCCTCCGGTCCAGGAACGGCGCCGGATCTGGCGGATCTTGCCTATACCCTGCAATTGGGCCGCGATGCCATGAAGCAGCGGCTGGCCCTGGTGGCCGACAGCCTGGAGGAGGTTCGCACCCGCCTGTCCGCCTTTCTCGCCGGCGACACATCCGGCGTGGTGACCGGACGCGTGGGGGCGGGACACAAGACATCCGGCCCGGCCCTGGACCCGCGCGGCGCCCCCGATGCCGCCGCCGCCCAATGGGTGGCCGGAAGCGAGATCGACTGGCCCCGGCTCTACCCGGAGCGCCGTCGCCGCCTGCGCCTGCCCACCTATGTCTTCGCCCAGGAGACCTATAACATCAATGCCAGCTCCGGCGGAGGCACGGTCACGGCCGAGGACGTGGCAGACTTCACCCGCCGGATCGACGCGGACACCTTCTATCTCCGTGACCACCGGGTGCGTGGCGCCCGCATCCTGCCCGGTGCCATGGGGCTTGAATTGGCCCGCGCCGCCTTCGCCGCCGACCGCCCCTTTACCCCGGCAAGGCTGAGCCGGGTGGTCTGGCAGCATCCGCTGCGGCTGGATTCCGGCCAAATGACGGTGCGGGTGCCGCTGTCACCCGCCGAGGGGGGTGGACACACGTTCGCCCTAGTGAGCAGCGGCACGCCGCACATGCTGGGCCGCATCACCCCCCTGGCGGAACCGCAACCGGCGCGCATGGAGCTGGAAATGCTGCGGCAAGCCTGCTCCCGTGAGCTGGCGGTGGACGAGCTTTATCGTCGTTACGCCGCCCTCGAGCTCGATTACGGCCCGGCCTTCCGGACGGTGACGAACATCCGGATCGGCGAAAATGAGGTGCTGGCACAGCTGCGCTTGCCCACCGCCGCCGCCGATCCCACCTTGATGCTGCATCCCAGCATGGTCGACGGCGCGTTTCAGGCCGCCTTGGGCCTTTTTCTCGGCGAAGGCAACGGCACCATCGCCCTGCCCTTCGGCCTGGATTCGTTGGAAATGCTGGCGCCTACCACCGAGGCCATGTGGGTGCATCTGCGCCGGGGCGAAGGTGGCAGCGGCATCTGGCGCCTGGACATCGACCTTGCCGACAATGACGGGCTGATCCGCCTGCGCATCCGGGGCTTCACCCTGCGGGTCCTGAAGCCCGAGGCACCGGCCGCCGACCTCGGCAAAGCCACCGTGCGCTATCTCTCGGCTTTGGTGGCGCGTGAAGCCGCCATGGCCGTGGAGGAGATTGAAGCCGAGGCGCCGTTGGAGGCCTATGGCATCGATTCGGTGATGATCGTGCAGTTGACCACTGCGCTGGAAGCCGATTTCGGACCGCTGCCCAGAACTCTGTTCTTCGAGTACCGCACCCTGGCGGCGCTGGCCGGCTATTTCCTGTCGGCCCATGCCTCCAGGCTGGCCGCCCTGCTGAGACCGGGCGAGCCCCCCCCTCCGCCGCCCCAGGGCGGAACCGGACCACGGCCCAATCCCGCCGCCGCGCCTCTGGCGGCCCATGCTCCCATCGCCATCATCGGCCTATCGGGGCGCTATCCCGGCGCCCGCGACCTTGACGGGTTCTGGCGCAATCTGGTGCAGGGCCGCGACTGCATCACCGAGATCCCGCCGGAACGCTGGGATTCCGCCCGCTTTTTCGACCCCATGCCAGGGCAGCCGGGCAAGACCAACAGCAAATGGGGCGGCTTCATCGAGGATTTCGACCGCTTCGACCCCCTGTTCTTCAACATTTCCCCGCGCGAGGCCGAATATCTGGACCCGCAGGAACGTCTGTTCCTGCAATGCGCCTGGGAAACCTTGGAGGATGCCGGTTATACCCGCGCCACCATCGCCCCTTCCTCGCCGCCACTGGACGGCGCCGATGTCGGGGTTTTCGTCGGCGTCATGTACGAGGAATACCAGCTCTACGGCGCCGAGCGCAGCCTGAGCGGACAGCCCATGGCGCTGTCGGGCAGCGCCGCCTCCATCGCCAACCGGGTCTCCTACTTCTGCGGCTTCCACGGCCCCAGCCTGGCGGTGGATTCCATGTGTTCGTCCTCGCTGTCGGCCATCCATCTTGCCTGCGAGTCCCTGCGCGCCGGGTCCTGCGCGGTGGCCCTGGCCGGCGGCGTCAATCTCAGCCTGCATCCCAACAAGTATCTCGGCCTCGCCCAAGGCCGGTTCATGTCGTCCACCGGCCGCTGCGAAAGCTTTGGCCGGGGCGGCGACGGCTATGTTCCGGGCGAAGGTGTCGGCGCCGTGCTGCTCAAGCCCCTGGATCGGGCCATTGCCGACGGCGACCGCATTCTTGGCCTGATCCGGTCATCGGCCCTGAACCATGGGGGCAAGACCAACGGCTATACCGTGCCCAATCCCGCCGCCCAGGCGGCGGTGATCACCAAGGCCCTGGCTGCCGCCGGAGTTTCCCCCCGCGCGGTCAGCTATGTGGAGGCCCATGGCACCGGCACCAGCCTGGGCGACCCGATCGAGATCGCCGCCCTGGCCAAGGCCTATGGCGCCCAGACCACGGCACGCGGTTTTTGCGCCATCGGCTCGGTGAAGTCCAATATCGGCCATTGCGAAAGCGCCGCCGGCATGGCCGGCCTCACCAAGGTCTTGCTGCAGTTCCGCCACGGCACCCTGGTCCCCTCCCTGCATTCCAACACCCTCAATCCCGGCATCGACTTTGCCGCCACCCCCTTCGTGGTGCAGCAACATGCCGCCGCGTGGCAGCCCCCGGTGATCGACGGAACGGCATATCCGCGCATCGCCGGCCTGTCCTCGTTCGGGGCCGGCGGAGCCAATGCCCACCTGATCCTGGAAGAATACGTTGCCCCCGCCCGGCAGAACGTGCCGCCGCGCCGCACGCTCTATCCTCTCTCCGCCCGCACCCCCGAACGCCTGGACGACATGGTCCTCCGCCTGCGGCAGACCCTCGACCCCCGGGCGGATGCCGATATGGCCGCCATCGCCCGCGGGCTGCAACAGGGCCGCGAGGCCTTCGAGGAGCGCTTGGCGATCGTCGCCCAAAGCCGTGCCGAACTGGCCGCCGCCCTTGACCGGGTGCTGGCCGGCCAGACCGGACCCGGCATCCACCGGGGTCGGGCCGGGCGCGGCAAGTCCCAGGCCGGGACCGCCGATCTCGATACCTTGGCCGCCGCCTGGGTGGAAGGGGGCAAGGTCGATTGGGCCGCCCTGGCGGCCGGCCAGCCGGTCCCGGATCGGATCGCCCTGCCCACCTATCCCTTCGCCCGCGAACGCTATTGGATTCCGGGCGCGGCCGAGGTCAGACCCGCGCCCCCGGCTCCGGCCTTGCCCCTGCTGTTTGCGCCCGACTGGCGAGAGCAGGCCGCCACCGCCCCCCAGGACATGCCGCTTCGCCGGCTGGTAGTGCTGTGCCGGCCGCCGGCCGAACTGGCCACGGCCCTGGCCGCTGCCCTGGCCCCCGCCGGGGTGGTCATCCTCGACGCCGCCGATTATACCGCCCAGGCCGCCCGGCTGCTGACCCTGTTGCAGGACCTGTTCAAGGATCGCCCCGAACACGCCCTGGTCCAGGTGGTGGTGCCGCTGGACAGCCCGCTCGAGGGGCTGGGCGGCATGCTGCGCAGCGCCCGGCAGGAGCGGCCCAGCGTCACCTGCCAGTTGGTGGCGCTGGACTATGGCCGTCCCGATGCCGCCGCATTGCTGCTGCGCGATCAGGCCTCGGCCGAGACCGATATCCGCCACCAGACCGGCCGCCGACAGGTGCGCCGCTGGCGGGAACTGTCGCTTCGCCCCGCCGCCTCGCCGTGGAAGGATGGCGGAATCTATCTCATCACCGGCGGCGCGGGCGGAATCGGACTGCATCTTTGCCGCCATCTCGCCACCAGTGCCCGGCAGCCGGTCCTGTGGCTGGTCGGGCGCTCGCCGCTGACCGACGAGGTGCGCCGAGCCCTGGACGCGCTGTCCGCCACGATTCACCATCGCCAGGCCGATATCACCCAGGGCGGCGCCATGACCGCCGTGATCGACGACATCCTGCGCGCCCATGGCCGCCTCGACGGTGTCCTGCATGCCGCCGGGATAACCCGCGACGGCCTGCTGGTCCGCAAATCCCCGGCGGATCTCGCGGCCGTCCTGGCCCCCAAAGTGACCGGTACCATCGCCCTGGACGCTGCCACCGCTGCCCTCGATCTGGACGTCATGGTGCTGTTCGCCTCCGTATCGGGGGCGCTGGGCAATGCCGGGCAGGCCGATTACGCCGCCGCCAACGGCTTTCTCGACAGCTTCGCCGCAGAGCGTAACCGGCTGGTGGCCCAAGGCCAGCGGCGCGGCCGCACCATCGCCATCGACTGGCCCTATTGGCAGGATGGCGGCATGCGGCTGCCCGCCGAGGCCATCACCGCCATGGAGCGCTTCGCCGGTGTCCGTCCGTTGGCGACGACGCCCGCCTTGGCGGCCCTGGACGCGGTGGTGGCGAGCCGAGAGGAACAGGTCCTGGTGCTGGACGGCGATGCCCACCGCCTGCGCGCCCTGGTTCAGCCCGTCGAAGCGCCGCCTCCCCCCTCCATCCAATCTCCCGCCATGGCGGCGCAGGTCGCCGCCTGCTTTGCCGACGTCTTGAAGATTCCGGTGGAGCGCCTGGACGCGGACACGCCGGTGGACCAGTTCGGGGTCGATTCGGTCTCGGCACTGGAGATCATGGCCGCCCTGGAACAGCGACTGGGAGCCCTGCCGCCCACCTTGCTGTTCGAATATCCCACCATCGCCGCACTCAGCGCCGAGTTGGCGCGCAGCCATGGCACCGC
>JAVBXM010000138.1 GCA_030824585.1 Phaeospirillum sp.
GCCTACAGCGCCAATCCCAGCCGCGTCCCTTCCTCGAAGGCGGCCAGGGCGTCCAGCCTGGAGGCGTCGCGGGCGCCGCCGATCATCTGGACCTCGCGGCCCAGGGCCCGCAGTTCGTCGGCCAGTTCGCGCCTGGGCTCCTGGCCGATGCAGACGATGACGGTGTCGGCCTCGATCAGCCGGTCCTCGCCGCCCAAGGTGATGTGCAGTCCCTTATCGTCGATGAAGCGGTAGGTGACGCCGGCCAGCATGTCCACGTGGTGGCGCTGCAGGTGGGCCTTGTGAATCCAGCCGGTGGTCTTGCCCAGCGAGGTGCCGGGGCGCTCGGCCTTGCGCTGGAGCATGGTGATGGTCCGCCGGGCCGGCGGCGGGGCGACCGGTTCGGCCAAGCCGCCGCGCGACGTGAAGGCGCGGTCGATGCCCCATTCGGCGTTGAAGTCCGTCTCGTGATCCTCGCCGACCAGATACAGCGCGGTATCGAAGCCGATGCCGCCCGATCCCATGATCGCCACCCGGGCGCCGGCTCTCTTCCTGCCCGACAGGATGTCCTCGTAACCCACGACCTTTGCGTGGTCGGCGCCGGGCAGGTCGAGCTTGCGCGGCCTTATGCCGGTGGCCAGCACGATGCGGGAATAGGGGGCGAGGTCGCGGGCGGTGGCGGGACGGCCCAGATGCAGCTCGACGCCGGCCCGCTTGAGGGCCTGGGTGTAATAGGCCGGGGTGGCGAGGTATTCCTCCTTGCCCGGCACGGCGCGGGCCAGGATGAACTGGCCGCCCAGCTCGTGGGCGGCGTCGAACAGGGCGACCTGATGGCCGCGCTTGGCTGCCTCCAGGGCGCAGGCCAGACCGGCCGGACCGCCGCCCACCACGGCGATGCGCTGGGTCTCGCAGGGGCGCCGCGACATGAATTCGCCTTCCCGTCCGGCGCGGGGATTGACCAGGCAGGTGGCGGCACCGCCCGAGAAGATGGGGTCGAGGCAGCCCTGGTTGCAGCCGATGCAGGCGTTGATGCTGTCGGGCTCGCCGGCCGCCACCTTGGCGGCGAAGGCGGGATCGGCCAGCAGGGGCCGCGCCATGCTGACCATGTCGCACTGGCCCTCGGCGATCAGGGATTCGGCCAGATCGGGGGTCTTGATGCGGTTGCTGGCCGCCACGGGAATCCTCACCGCCGCCTTGACCCGGGCGGTGGCCCAGCTCCAGGCGCCCTGGGGCACGGTGTGGGCGATGGTCGGCACCCGGGCCTCGTGCCAGCCGATGCCGCTGTTGATCAGGTCGCAGCCCTCGGCCTCGATGGCCCGGGCCACGGCGACCACCTCGTCGGCGGAAAGACCGTCCTCCACCAGATCGACCATGGACAGGCGTACGCTCATCATGGGCGTCTCGCCCAGGGACTGGCGCACCGCCCGGACCACCTCCACCAGGAAGCGCATGCGGCCATGCAGGTCGCCGCCCCAGCGGTCGGTGCGCTTGTTGGTGCGCGGCGCCAGGAATTCGTTGATCAGGTAACCTTCCGAGGCCATGACCTCAACGCCGTCATAGCCCGCCTGGATGGCCAGCCGGGCGCAGCGGGCGTAATCGGCCACGGTCTTCTCGATTTCCGCGTCGGAGAGCTCGCGCGGGGTCTGGCTGTTGATGGGAGCGCGGATGGCCGACGGCGCCACGATGTCCTTCATGCGGGAATAGCGGCCGCAATGGAGGATCTGCATGATCACCCGGCCGCCCTGGGCATGAACCGCCCCCGTCACCAGCCGGTGGCCGCCAAGCTCGGACTCGGAGGCCAGCACCGTGCCGTCATGGCCGAAACGGCCCTGCTCGTTGGGGGCCACGCCGCCGGTGACGATCAGGCCGATGCCGCCCCTGGCGCGCTCGGCATAGAACTCCGCCAGCCGCGGCCAGGCATCGGGCAGGCCCTCGAAGCCCAGATGCATGGACCCCATGATCATGCGGTTGGGCAGCGCGACGCCGCGCAAGGTGATCGGCGACAGCAGGTGGCGATAGCGCATGGCGGCCCTCATAATGGCATTGCGGTACCATTATGCCGGATACGGCGCGGGGCGCAATATTTCGAGCGGTTCGAAAAAGATGGGGTTCTTGATGTCATCCCGAGCGTATGCAAGGGATCTCCACCTGATGCGGCGATATCGATCCTGAAAAGCCGCGTCAGGGCGAGATCCTTCCTCCCGATGGTCGTCAGGATGACAGGTTGAATCAGTCGCGGATGCCGAATTCGCGCCACAGCCGGGTCAGGGTGCCGTCCAGGTCCATGGCGGACAGCATCTTGTCCATCTCGTCGGTCCCGACCGGTCCGCCGGTCCGGACCAGGGCGCGATGGGCGTAGCGCTGGTCGAAGCGCTCGGAAACCAGCAGGCGCGGGGCGGCGTCGGGCCGGGCGCGCAGCCAGCGCTTGAGGTAGGCGTCGGTGACCACCGCCACGTCGCCGCGATCCTTGAGGATGGCCTCGATGCTGGCGGAATTGTCCCGGACCAGGGTCATGCGGAAGCGTGGCGCCAGCACCGCCGGGTCGGCCTCGAAGCCGGCGAAGCCGTAATGGTAGCCCAGCAGCCCCACCATGCGCTTGCCCGACAGGTCGGCGAAGTAGTCCTGCCCCCGTCCCGGCTGGGCCAGGGCGACGTAGAGTTCGCCGCCATCGAGGAAGACCCGCGACGCCTGGACGGGCAGCTTGCGCTCGACCCATCCCCAGTCGGGGCTCTCGAACAGGATGACGTCGAACTGGCCGGCCTCGAAATCCTTGTAGCGGCGGTTGGGCGAGGTGGGGACGAACTTGAAGGTGAAGCGGTCCTGGTGGGTGTTCATGGCCTCAATCAGGCGCAGCGCCAATCCGTCCGGCTTGCCCGCCGCGCTGGTCTCGACAAAGGGTGCGAACTCGTAGCCGCCCACCTTGACCACCTGCCGGGCCCAGGCGGGCAAGGCCGCCAGCATGGCCAGGATGACGAGACAAACCCTCAGCATCCATAAACTCCCCATCCGCCATATTTCAGCGCGGCGTGTCACGCCGCGTCACATTATGACGCGGGCCGGCGGGATGGGAAAGGAGAGGTTGAACCGTCAGGCGAGGACGCGGTTGCAGTCCTTAATTCAAGTGAGGACGCGGTTGCGTCCGGCCGCCTTGGCGCGATACAGCGCGGTGTCGGCGCGGGCCAGAATCTGGTCGAGGCCGGATTCCTCCGGGGTGCGTTCGGCGACGCCCAGGCTGGCGGTGATGCGTAGCGGCGGCTGGTCGTCGACCAGCGGCACATGGACGGCCGCCACCGCCTGGCGCAGGCGTTCGGCCACCAGCAGGGCGCCGGCCAGCGGCGTCTCGGGCAGCATGGCGGCGAATTCCTCGCCGCCCAGGCGGCCGAAGGAATCGATCTCGCGCAGATTGGCGCGAATGGCCGCGGTGGCGGCCTTCAGCGCCCGGTCGCCCGCCGCGTGGCCGAAGCGGTCGTTGACCTGCTTGAAGTGGTCGATGTCGATCATCAGCACCGAGACGAAGCCGCCATAGCGACCCGACCGCTCCAACTCCTGCTCGGCGGCGACGAAGAAGGCCCGGCGGTTGAGGCAGCCGGTCAGATCGTCGGTGGTGGCCAGATGGCGCAACTGGCTTTCCATGCGCTTGCGCTCGGTGATGTCGGTGACGATGCCGATGGTGCCCACCGGCTCGTCGGGGGTGCTGCGGCAATCGCTGCGCACCATGCCCTTGCTGACCACCAGGGTGCGGGTGCCGTCCAGCCGGTCCAGCGAGGTCTCGAACGACAGACCGCCCGGCGCGCCCACCAGCAGGCCGTCGTCGGCCCGCTGGTCCAACTCGGCCAGGGGATGGGGCAGCACCGCCGAGGCGGGCATGCCGTGCCAGTCCTCCGAGCCGACGGCGAACATCTCGCGGAAGGCGCGGTTATAGAGGCGCAGCGAGCCGTCGGGGTCCTTGAACCACATGGGGTTGGGCAGCAGTTCCACCAGACTTTCGGCGAAGCGCCGCGCTTCGTCCAACTGGCAGGTGCGCTCGGTCACCCGGCGCTCCAGGGTCGAGGCCATGGCCTCGATGGTCGACAGATGGATCCACGAGCGCAATCCGCCGATCAGCGAGGTGAACAGCTTCTGGGCGGTCAGCTCGGTCTTGGAGCGGTAGTCGTTGATGTCGTAGGCCAGCATGACATCGCGCTCGGGTGCCTCGCCCGGCTGGCCGGTGCGCAGCACGATGGCCAGCCGCCGGTTGCCCAGGTCGTCGCGCACGTGGCGGATCAGCGACAGCCCGGCGTCGGGCGTTTCCATCACCACGTCCAGCAGCATCACCGGGATGTCGGAGCGTTCGGCCAGTACGGCGCGGGCCTCGGTGCCCGACATGGCGCTGATCACCTCGAACCCCTTGTCCTGGAAGCTGAAGTCGCGCAGCAGCACCCGGGTCATGGAATGGACGTCGGGGTCGTCGTCCACCACCAGCACCGGCCACGGGGGGCTGGCGTCGGGTCCGCGCGGGTGCCCGGCCCGCCGCAACGAAAGCTTGCTCTTGCCGGCCGGGTCCGCACCCATAACTTTTGGGCTATCGCTCATCCCCTCATATTCTACCCAGGCCATTGGCCAGGCCACCGCCGGTTTGCACCGGAGTGTGACGAATGGTTAGGGGCTGAGCGGTATGACGATGGTGAAGAGGGTGCCGTGCCCGGCGGGGGATTCGGCGTTGACGCTGCCGGCCAGCGGGCCGGTCACCAGGTTGTAGACGATGTGCAGCCCCAGGCCCGAACCGCCGCTGCCGCGCTTGGTGGTGAAGAACGGGTCGAAGATGCGCCCCAGATTGTCCTCGGGGATGCCCCTGCCGTCGTCCACGTAGGTCAGGCGGACCGACCCGGCGCCCTCGTGCTCCACCGTGATGGACAGGGTTCCGGACTGGCCCGGGTCATAGCCGTGGACCAGCGAGTTCATGACGAAATTGCCCAGCACCTGCGACAGCGCGCCGGGATAGCTGTCCATGACGATGCCCTCGGGACAGGCAAGGCGCACCGTGTGGCCGGCCTGGCGCAAATGGGGCCCCATGCTGGCCAGGGTCTCGCGGATATAGACGGCAAGGTCGAAGCGGCGGCGTTCCGACGAGGTGCGGTCCACCGCCACCTGCTTGAAGCTGCGGATCAGTTCGGCGGCACGCTCGCAATTGGACAGGATCAGGCCGGTGGTGTCCTTCACCGTGTCCATGAACCGCTCGAAATCCTCGACCGAGATGTCGTCGGCCTCGAACAGCTTGCGCATGGAGGTGGTGGAATCGGCCAGATGGGAGGCACAGGAAAGCGCGATGCCGACCGGCGTGTTGATCTCGTGGGCGACGCCACCCACCAGGGCGCCCAGCGAGGCCAGCTTTTCCGCCTGGACCAGGGATTCCTGGGCGGCCTTCAGGCTTTCCAGGGCATCCTCGGCCTCGGCCTTGCGCTTGCCCAGTTCCTGGTTGACCGAGGCCAGCTGGGCCTGCAGGCGGTCCGAGACGCGGACCAGACGGCGCTGTTCGCGGACGGAGCGCGAGTAGGCCTCGATCAGCGAGGCGATGCCGTCGCGCACCGCCTCGGGAGCCTGCTCCAGCCGCTGGCGGAGGTCTTCGGCCTGTTCGAGGCTTTTTTCCTCGGCGTCGAAGAGGTTGAAGCTACTCAACACTCACCAGGTTGAAGGCGACGTGGCTGAGGTCCTCGCTGAAATCCTCGCCGAATTCCTTCATGGTATCGTCGTCGGCGGCATAGAACCAGTTGACGGTGAGGCGGCAGCCGGCCCCCGCCGCCTGATCGAGCATCTGGAACATATTCATCAGCGCCTTGGCGCTGGAACTGTTGAAATAGCTCAGGTCGAAGTCGAACGACACCTCGCGGTCCCGCGCCGCGCCGAAAAAGGCCTCCAGGGCCGCGAAGATGGGGCCGAACACCGCCGACGCGTCCTCGGGATAGGACTCGCCCTTGAGGCTGAGGCGCCCGGCGGCGAAATCGAAATCCACCGCGGGCGAGCGTTCCGTGGCCGCGATCGTCAAATTGTCCATAAGCACCTCAGATGGATACCTTCATGCAGAAGAAGAACTTCTGCTCGTCGATGGGGTCGAAATCGAACTCGATGGGCTCGCTGGCCCGCCGGGCGATCTCGATCAGGCCGATGGTGGCGCCCTTGCTCTGCTCCTCGGGGGCTTCGCGCAGTTGCTCCTTGTAGTAGGCCTTGATGGCCTCGCGGTCCATGGAGCGCAGAAGCTCCAGCCGCTGCCGCAGCCGGGGCTCGTCGGCGGCCATCACCACATTGGCGCAGACGATGAAGAACCGGTCGTTCTCGGTGCCGATGGTCACCATGCCCGACGACAGCTCGATGGACTGCCCCTTGTCCCCCGACAGCTTTTCCGCCGAATAGCGGATGATGTTCTGGGCCTGTTCGACGAAGACCGAGAAGACTTTCTTGACGGTGCTGACGTTGGCGTCCTCCAGCGTCATCTTCTGGCGCAGCGCGTTGCCCAGGGAATATAGGATTTCCTCGGACAGATAGCCCGAGAACGAGAAGATGATGCCGCGCGCGTCAAGGTCGTGCTTGAACGATCTGTACTGTTTCGCAAGCATGCCGGCTACCTGTTGCCTTCACCAAGAAGGTCGACGGTATCATCGGGGGCGGGGGCGCTCAAGCCGTCTCGTACCGGGTCGATGCCTTCGGCCCCCGGACCGGGCGACGGACGCAGTCGCACGGTGAAGCGCGATCCCGCCTTCAGGCGGCTTTCCACCGTCACCGAGCCGCCATGCATCTCGACGATCTGCCGGACCATGTGCAGGCCGATGCCGGAGCCGGGGATGCCCTTGGAATTGGCGGCGCGGTGGAAGCGCTCGAAGATGTTGGACAGGTCCTCGGCGGGAATGCCCATGCCCTGGTCGGTGACGCAGATCGCCACGTCGGCGCCGTCGCGGGTGGCCGAGATGCACACCAGCGACCCCGCCGGAGAGTACTTCACCGCGTTGCCCACCAGATTGTTGATCACCAGGGCGATCATGCCGGGATCGCCCCACACGGTGAGGCCGGGGACGAATTCGGCGCGATACAGATGGGTGGGCGACGCCACCCGGTAATGGGACAGTGTCACCTCGATCATCGGGCCGATGTCGAAGGACTTTTCGTGCAGCACGATGCGGCCGCTGTCCAACTGCTCGTCGGCCAGGCAGGTATCGATCAGGCCCAGCAGCCGCTGCACGCCGCCCCGGATGGTGTCCAGGCGGGTGACGCCGCCGGGATCGCTCCTTTCCACCCGGATACGCAACATCTGGGCCGAGGAATCGATGATGGCCAGCGGCGTGCGGAATTCGTGGCTGACCATGGAGAGAAACTGGCGCAACTGGCCCTTGGCCTCGGTCTCGCGCAGCAGCGCCGTCTCGGCGCGGGTCTTGGAGCGGGCCAGGGCCTCGTTGGTTTGGCGCAGTTCGGCCGTGCGGTCCTCCACCTTGCGCTCCAGCGAGGCGTTGAACTCGGACAGTTCGGCGTTCAGGCGCTCGATGGTGGTGATGTCGCCCCAGGCGCGAAGGGCGCCCACCAGGGCGGTGAACATCTTCTGGGCGGTCAGCTCCGCCTTGCTCTTATAGTCGTTGATGTCGTAGGCCAGCACCACGTCGCGCTCGGGGGCGTCGCCCGGCTGGCCGGTGCGCAGGATGATGCGGATGCGGCGGTTGCCCAGCTCCTCGCGGATATGGCGGACGAGGCGCAGGCCCGCATCGGGGGTTTCCATCACCACGTCCAGCAGCACCACCGGAATCTCGGGCTGCAGGTCGAGGATGGCGGCGGCCTCGGCGGCCGAGGTCGCCTCGATACACTTGAACGGGCGTCCCCGATACGACAGGTCGCGCAGGATGACCCGGGTCATCTGCAGGACCTGCTCGTCGTCGTCGACGATCAGGATGGACCATGGCGGAGCCGAAGGGGCGGGGGCGGAAAGGTCGCCGCGCGGCTTTAAAGCGAGTTTACGCGGCCCCGCCATGGATTATCGCAGGCCGACCGGCGCCGCGAAGGCGTAGCCGACGCTGTGGACCGATTCGATGGGCAGCGGATGGCCGAAAGCCTGGTCGCCCTTGGCCCGCAGCCGCCGCACCATGGAATCCACCGAGCGGTCGGCCGGGTCCCAGCCGCGCTTGCCCAGCGCCCGGAAAATCTCGTCGCGCGACACCGGTTCCCCCGGCCGGGTCACCAGCAGGGAGAC
>JAVBXM010000100.1 GCA_030824585.1 Phaeospirillum sp.
GGCGGAGATGCGCCCGGCCTGTTCCAGCCAGGCCGACAGCAGGGCCAGCTGATCCAGCGGCAGGATCACCACGTGTTCCTCGCCCGACTGGTCGGCCAGCACCACGCGGACCGCGTCGCCGGTCTCGGATGCCCGGGCCGAAACCACCTGGGCCGCAGAGATTTCGTGCTTCATGCTCCATCCCGAGGCAAGCCGCGCCGCCGGCCATTATGCCAGAGCGCGGGCGGGAGTTCACTTCAATACCCTCTCGCTGATACCCTCGGGTTGTCGGGACTCACGATATCTGGTAGCGTGCGCCCGCGTGGACCTGCGTCCACCCCAAATTCTGGTTCCTCTATTGAAACCGATGGGAAAATTTCGTTGACCACGCCTCCCGCGTCGCCGCAATTCGACATTACTCCGGTCACCATCGAAGACGAGATGAAGCGCTCCTATCTCGATTACGCCATGAGCGTGATCGTGAGCCGAGCACTTCCCGACGTCCGCGACGGGCTGAAGCCGGTCCATCGCCGCATCCTGTTCGCCATGAACGAGGCGGGGTACCACTATAACAAGCCCTTCCGCAAATCGGCCCGCATCGTCGGCGACGTCATGGGTAAGTATCACCCCCATGGCGACTCGGCCATCTACGACGCCATGGTGCGCATGGCGCAGAATTTCTCCATGCGCCTGCCGCTGGTGGACGGGCAGGGCAATTTCGGTTCCATGGACGGCGACCCGCCGGCGGCCATGCGCTATACCGAGGCCCGCCTGGCCCGTTCGGCCCATTCCCTGCTCGAGGACATCGACAAGGAAACCGTCGATTTCCAGGCCAATTACGACGAATCCACCCATGAGCCCATGGTGCTGCCGGCCAGGTATCCCAACCTGCTGGTCAACGGCGCCGGCGGTATCGCGGTGGGCATGGCCACCAATATCCCGCCCCATAACCTGGGCGAGGTGATCGACGCCTGCTGCGCCTACATCGACGATCCGAGCGTGACGGCCGAGCGGCTGATGGAGCTGGTACCCGGCCCCGACTTCCCGACCGGCGGCACCATTCTCGGCCGTTCCGGCATCCGCGCCGCCCAACTGACGGGCCGTGGCTCGGTGGTGATGCGCGGCCGCGTCCATATCGAGGAAATCCGCAAGGACCGCGAAGCCATCATCGTCACCGAGATTCCCTATCAGGTGAACAAGGCCCGCATGCTCGAGCAGATCGCCGAGCTGGTCCGCGACAAGAAGATCGAGGGCATCTCCGACCTGCGCGACGAATCCGATCGCGACGGCGTGCGGATGGTGGTGGAAATCAAGCGCGACGCCATCGCCGAGGTGGTGCTGGCGCAGCTTTACCGTTTCACGCCGCTGCAGACCAGCTTCGGCGTCAATTCGCTGGCGCTCAACGGCGGCCGGCCGGTGATGATGACGCTGCGGGACATCATCGTCGCCTTCATCGCCTTCCGCGAGGAGGTGATCACCCGCCGCACCATCTTCGAACTGGGCAAGGCCCGCGACCGGGCCCACGTCTTGGCCGGCCTGGCCATCGCCGTGGCCAATATCGACGAGGTGATCCGCCTGATCCGCGCCGCTCCCGATCCGGGCGAGGCGCGCGAGAAGCTGATGACGCGGGCCTGGCCGGTGGGCGACGTGGAGCCGCTGATCCGCCTGATCGACGAGCCCGGCCGCGCCATCGAGGACGGCTGCTACCGCCTGTCCGAGGTTCAGGCCAAGGCCATCCTGGATTTGCGCCTGCACCGCCTCACCGGCCTGGAGCGCGACAAGATCGGCGACGAGCTGCGCGAGATCGGCCACCAGATCGAGGCCTACCTGCTGATCCTGTCGTCGCGCCCCCGCCTGTTCGAGGTCATGCGCGGCGAGCTGATGGAAATCCGCGAGCAGTTCGCCACACCGCGCCGCACCACCATCGAGGAAAACGAGTTCGAGGCCGATATCGAGGACCTCATCGCCCGCGAGGACATGGTGGTGACGGTGACCAACACCGGCTACATCAAGCGGGTGCCGCTGTCGGCCTATCGCGCCCAGAAGCGCGGCGGCAAGGGCCGTTCCGGCATGAACATCAAGGACGAGGATTTCCTCTCCCAGGTGTTCGTGGTCAATACCCACACGCCGGTGCTGTTCTTCTCGTCCACCGGCATCGCCTACAAGCTGAAGGTCTATCGCCTGCCGCTGGGCAATCCCCAGGCACGCGGCAAGGCCATGGTCAACCTGCTGCCGCTGGACGACGGCGAGACCATCTCGACCATCATGCCGCTGCCCGAGGACGAGGGCACCTGGGGCGACCTGCACGTGATGTTCGTCACCTCCAGGGGCGACGTGCGGCGCAATCCGCTGTCCGCCTTCACCGAGGTGCGCGCCAACGGCAAGATCGCCATGAAGCTGGGCGAGGGCGAGCGCCTGATCTCGGTGCAGACCTGCGCCGCCGAAAGCGACGACGTGCTGCTGGCCACCCACCGGGGCAAGGCCATCCGCTTTCCGGTCCAGGACGTGCGCGAGTTCAAGAGCCGCGATTCCACCGGCGTGCGCGGCATTCGGCTGGATGGGGATGACGAGGTCATCTCCATGTCCATCCTGCGCCACACCGATTACGACTCGGAAACCCGCGACGCCTTCCTCAAGGGCGACCTGCCGGCCGAACTGTCCGACAAGATGGCCGCCGAACAGCAGTTCATCCTGACCGTCACCGAGAACGGCTTCGGCAAGCGTACCTCGGCCTTCGAGTATCGCATCACCGGCCGAGGCGGCTCCGGCATCGCCAATCTGGACATGACCGCCAAGACCGGCCTGGTGGTGGCGTCGTTCCCCGTCAACCACGAAGATGACATCATGCTGGTCAGCGACGGCGGCAAGCTGATCCGCATGCCGGTGGACGACATCCGCATCGCCGGCCGCAAGACTCAGGGCGTGACGCTGCTGCGCACCGCCGAGAACGAGCGGGTGGTTTCGGCGGCCAGACTGTGCGATATCGGAAGCAATGGCGACGAGCCCGACGAATCCGACGAGGGAGCCGGGGATGCAGCCGAGGATATGGCGGGAGGCGAGGATGCCTAAGCGCGTCGGTCTCTATCCCGGGACCTTCGATCCGATCACCAACGGCCACATGGATATCGTGGCCCGCGCCGCCCGGGTGGTCGACCACCTGATCGTCGCCGTGGCGGTCAATGCCGGCAAGGGGCCGCTGTTCACCCTGGAGGAAAGGGTGGAGATGGCCGAGGTCGAGATGGCCGACCTTGCCAAGGCGGTGGGGGCCAGCATCGAGGTGCGGTCCTTCGACACCCTGCTGGTGGACTTCACCGCCAGGTGCGGCGCCAACCTGATCGTGCGCGGCCTGCGCGCCGTCTCGGATTTCGAGTACGAATTCCAGATGGCCGGCATGAACGCGCGGCTGTCGCCCGACATCGAGACCATCTTCCTGATGGCGTCGGAACGCTGCCAGTTCATTTCGTCGCGCTTCGTCAAGGAGATCGGCCGCCTGGGCGGCGAGATCTCCCAATTCGTCAGTCCCCGCGTCAAGGCGCGGCTGGACGAGAAATTCGGCTTCTCGGCTTAAGGAAGACCACCGTGGACCTTGAGAACACTCTTTATCTCGACCTGAAGGACGGTCGCGTCGTCATCGAACTGCGCCCCGACCTCGCCCCCAACCACGTTGCCCGGATCAAGGAACTGGCCCGCGCCAAGTTCTACGACGGCATCAAGTTTCATCGGGTGATCGACGGCTTCATGGCCCAGACCGGTTGCCCGCAGGGCACCGGCACCGGCGGCTCCGGCACCAAGCTGAAAGCCGAGTTCAATGCGGGCAAGCATGTGCGCGGCACCTGCTCCATGGCCCGTTCCCAGTCGCCCGACAGCGCCGATTCGCAGTTCTTCATCTGCTTCGACGCCCAGTCCTATCTGGACCGCCAGTACACCATCTGGGGGCAGGTGGTCGAGGGCATGGAGTTCGTGGACAACATCAAGAAGGGCGCGCCGCGTTCGGGAGCGGTCACCGATCCCGATTGCATCGTCACCCTTCGCGTCGCCGCCGATTCCGAGGATTGAGACCATGCTGAAGCGACTGCTTTTCGCCGCTGCCGCCCTGATTCTGGCCGTGGCCCAGCCGGCCCGGGCCGCCGATCCCGAAAACACCCTGCTGCTGGAATTGCCCACCGGCAAGGTGACCATCGAACTGCGCCCCGATTTGGCCCCCAAGCACGTGGCCCGCGTCAAGGAACTGGTCCGCAAGGGCTTCTATGACGGTACGCCGTTCCATCGGGTCATCCCGGGCTTCATGGCCCAGGGCGGCGACCCCACCGGCACCGGCACCGGCGGCTCGGGCGTCAAGCTGCGCGCCGAGTTCACCGGCGAGCCCTTCGTGCGCGGCGTGGTGGGCATGGCCCGTTCGGCCAGCCCGGACAGCGCTGATTCCCAGTTCTTCATCATGTTCGGCTCGGCCCCCAGCCTGGACGGCCGCTATACGGCCATCGGCAAGGTGATCGAGGGCATGGAGAGCGTCGACCGCATCAAGGCCGGCGATGCGGCGGACAACGGCATCGTCTCCAAGCCCGACAAGCTGATCCGCATGCAGGTGCTGGCCGACGTCAAGAAATAGAGGCCTTCCGGTCGTTGACGAGCGGCGCTCATCTGCCTATGGTGAGCGCCCTTCGTTTCTGGGTCCGTAGCTCAGTTGGTAGAGCAAGCGACTTTTAATCGAGAGGTCCCGGGTTCGAGTCCCGGCGGACCCACCAAGACCTCGAGAGCCCGCCGGCCTGTCCGGCGGGCTTTTCTACGTCCCGTCGCGGGTCGTCCAGTCGAAATCGCCGCCCTCCAGGTCGGGCGGCACCCGGTATCGGGGAGACTGCTTAGGGGAGAATAGTCGATTAACCGGTTATTCATGCGTGTCGTGCTAGGTTTTTTCTAGACTTTCATTGCCGTCGTCTCGACGGAGGCCGTGATGATCCCGCGTTTGCTTCTTGCCGCAGTAACTGCCTGCCTCGCCAGCGAAGGCTATTCCGTGCTGACGGCGCCTCCCAGTCTGGTCAAGGCGGTGGTGGCCAAGGTCGCCGCCGAGCAGCAGGATCGAAACTCCCCGAACAATTGAATGATGCCAAATCCTGATGAGCCGGACTCATCAGGATTTGATTAGGCCCAAAGGGCCGCGCGGGAGGCAAGGGCGCCGCCGCCTGAGGGTGATCACGGTGATCGGTTGCGATCATCGGGATTTGATATGCGCCGTCTTGACAGGCCGCCCGGCTCGTTGCACCGTCAACCCGTGTGTTGACGAGGGGGCGATGGACCTTTTCGATTTGATGAGCCAGGGGCGGGAGGACAAGGCCCTCGACCGCCTGGAAGGCATGCTGGCCCTCTACGAGGCCGAGAACGAGGCCGAGCAGGACCAGGCCCTGGACCGTGCCCGGGCATTCTGCGACCTGGAATGGGGCAGCTATCCGGCCGGCCTCGAGGTCCTGGCGCGGCGATGGGCCACCCGCAAGGGCGACGGCGCCGAGGCCGCCATGCAGGCCTTGCGCCTGCACGAGGAAGGGGCCAAGCCGGGCAGCATCATCCGGGCGGTCCGCCTGTCGCGCCTGCGCGAACTGACCCGCATCGACGAGCGCGCGGCGGTGATCGCCCGTTACGGCAGCGAAGACGCGGTCCTGCGCCCCACGGAGTTCGAGACTCTTTTCATCCAGGCCGCGACGGCCTGCGAGACGCCGTCCGACGTGGAGGCGGCGGTGACCACCGCCCATCCCATGCCGGCCAGTGTCGAGGCGGCCCGTGCCGAATGCCTGCGCTGGGAAGGGCGGCTGCGCCACATGGAACTGGTTGCCGACCCCACCGCCCAGCCTCCCAGCCTGCCGCCGGCCTGCGCCGCTCGCCACCGTCTGGTGGAGGGGGCCTGGCGCAACGGCCTGCCGGCGGCGACCATCGCCGATTTTTCCGCCCGCCTGGAATACTGGGCCGGGCGAGGGGGCGAGGACGGCAGCGGCTACGCCATCCTGGCCGCCGGTTTCGAGGCCTTGGCGGCCGGTCTGAGCACCCGTGCGCCCGGTCAGTCGACCAAGGACCGCGCCCGGGCCCTGAAGGACGCCAATCCCGAATGGTCGCTGGCCCGCATTGGCAAGGAGCTGGGAATCTCGCGCCAAGCGGTGCACAAGCACCTCAAGGGTTTGGCCAAATAGCCGATTGGCGCCGTTGGTCTTGGCCTGTATGGTTGGTGGTCACACCACCGACACGGAATCGCTCCATGCGCCGAATCGCCGTTGCCGTCCTCGCGACCCTCGCCCTGGCCACTCCGGCCAGCGCCCAGTTGATGGATGTGCTGACCGCGCCCAAGACCCTGATCGACCGGGCCATCGAGGCGCGTTCGGCCTCGGACATCGCCAAGGACAACGTGATCGTCGCCAAGATCAACGGCTACATGGGCAAGCATGCGACCATCAAGGCCTCCACCGAGATCTACGAGCAGCGCCTGCTGATCACCGGCCTGTTCGACGACAAGGCCACTTATGACCAGTTCCACAAGGACGTGCGCAGCGTCGAGGGCGTCAGGAAGCTTTACTGGCACGTGACCTACCTGGCCAAGGACGATCCCAAGCGCAAGGCGCTGCCCAGTTGGGCCGACACGGTGGAGATGGGCGTCAAGGCCCAGGGCCGCCTGATCGGCACACGGGGCGTGGCCGACGTGAACTTCCGCACCACCGTTGATTCCTATGGCACACTCTACGTGATCGGCCGCGCCCGCTCGCAAGACGAGGCCAACAAGGCCATGGCCCGCCTGAGGGAAGGCGAGGGGATCAAGAAAGTCGTCAACTACATCGATGTCAGGCCCTGAAACATGAGTGAATCCCCCAAGAAGAAGGGCCTGCCGCGCCACGTGATCGGCGCGGCCTGGACGGTGTGCGGCTTTGTCGGCGGCATTACCCTGCTGCTGGTCCTGCCCAGGTATTTCGGCGTGCCGCCCAAGCTGGCGGGTTTCATCTCCATGATTGTCTGGCTGGCCTCCACCTGGGTGTTCTGGACCGGCGGAGAGGCGCCGCCCAAGCGGCCCGAGCCGACCGAGCACCCCAGGGCCGAGGGCTGAGCGAAATGCGGGAACACGCCTGGGCCAAGGCCATGCCGGGCGTCTTCGTGCTGCTGTGGAGCACCGGCTTCATCGGCGGCAAATACGGCCTGCCCTATGCCGAGCCCTTCACCTTCCTGGTGCTGCGCTTCGTCATCGTCATCGCCCTGCTGGGCGCGGTGGTGGCGGCCAGCCGCGCCAAGTTTCCCACCGACCCCAAGCTGTGGCTTCACCTGGCGGTATCGGGCCTGCTGGTTCACGCCATCTATCTCGGCGGGGTGTTCAGTGCCATCCACCATGGCGTGCCCTCGGGCATGGTGGCCCTGGTGGCCGGATTGCAGCCGCTGCTGACCGCCGCCGTGGTCGGGCCGCTGCTGGGCGAAACTGTGGGACCGCGCCAGTGGCTGGGCCTCGGCCTCGGGCTGGTGGGCGTGGCCATGGTGCTGTCGACCCGGCTGACGGGAGTGAATTTCGACGGCTTCGGCTGGGACGGCATGGCCTTCGCCATCGCGGCGCTGCTGGCCATCACCGGCGGCACCTTGTACCAGAAGCGCTTTTGTACCGGCATGGACCTGCGCACCGGTACCTTGATCCAGTATCTGGCCGCCCTGGCGGCGCTGCTTCCGGTGGCCCTGACCAGCGAGACCATGGTGATCCAGTGGACGTTGCCGTTCATCCTGGCCCTGGGCTGGCTGGTGCTGGTGCTGTCGCTGGGGGCCATCAGCCTGCTGATGACCCTGATTCGCCTGGGCGAGGCGGCCAAGGTGGCCAGCTTCTTCTACCTGGTGCCGCCGGTCACCGCGCTGCTGGCCTGGCTGCTGTTCGACGAGATGCTGACACCCCTGGCCCTGGCCGGCATGGCGGCGACGGCGGTGGGCGTGGCGCTGGTGGTGCGGAAGTAGCCCCGCCGGCCGGGCGAGGACGAAGAGACGTTTCTTTTCCCTTCGTGCCTTGTATGTAGTCGGTGTTGGCCATGGCAAAGTGGCCATCCGGCAGGGAGCCCGTTAGTGCCTTGGGCGTACCCCGTCACAAAGCAAGGAGCCCCTGCCGTTTTGCCCGC
>JAVBXM010000066.1 GCA_030824585.1 Phaeospirillum sp.
GCCGATCCCGTCCAAGTACTTCTTGAGCGCGAAGGCGTGCGCCGGGATCATCCGCCGCGCCGAGAAGCGGAACAAGGTGTTGCCCCCACGCTTGATGCTCGCGCTGGCCGAAGCGGCGAGACGTCATTCGCCACCAGCGGCGGACTGATCGCCGAAGCGTTCGGCGGCAACAACACCTCCGGCCCCATCGACGTCGCCACCGCGCTCAATGCCTGCGCGTCGGCCAGCGGGCGGATGGATTTCGAGAGCGAAACCTTCGTCGCCACCACCTTGCGAGCACGAGATCTATCTCGCGGCGTGGACAGCGACTGCACCGACACGCTGATCGCCCACACCCTGCGGGCCAAGTCGAACCTCGCCCATCGGCCCGACATCGACACCCTGGTCACCCATTCTCTACGGGGCGAAGGCTTCGACGCCTCGGAGGACGGCACTGGACGCGGCACTCCGTTGGTGCCGGAGGCCATTCCCATTCAGGAGGCCGGTGCCCGCACCGGCATCAGCACTACGGACGTGCGTGCCGGAATTGGTGTCGGCAGTGATGGCGATCCGATGTTCACTTTGCAGGCGGGCAAGCAGCACGCCGTGGCGTTCAACCTGCGTGGCCGCGACGGTGGGGCGCAGGCTGAGATTGATGCCGACAACCTCGCCAGCCTGCGGGCTGCCAGCGGCGGCTCCAGCCGCAGCTACGTGGCTTTCGCCCAGAATCAGCGTGACGAGGTCCGCCCCCTGACAATTGCGGGCGCTCTGGCCGCTGAGCCGGGGGCCAAGCAGCAGACCTATGTGGCGTTCGACTGCAAGGCCAGTGCTGGCTTCCAGTCCGTAGCAGCCGACGGTGTTACTCCGACCCTGCGGGCCATGTCGGGCCTGGGCCGCGACAATGGCGGTGGCCAATTGGCGGTCCAGCACGACATGGCGGTGCGCCGTCTGACGCCCCGCGAATGTGAGCGGCTCCAGGGCTTCCCCGACGATTACACCCAGATCCTGTGGCGCAAGAAGGTCGCCGAGGATTGTCCCGATGGCCCGCGCTATCGGGCGCTGGGCAATTCCATGGCCGTGCCGGTGATGCGCTGGATCGGGCGCCGCATCCAGGCGGCAGGACAACGGCCATGACCCGCAATCCTTATTGCATCGACGGCCCGGCGCTGGTGTCGTTCTCGGGCGGGCGGACCTCGGGGTTCATGTTGCGCCAGATCCTGGATGCTCACGATGGGCAACTGCCCGCCGACATCCATGTGGTGTTCTTCAACACCGGGCGGGAATTCGAGCAGACGCTGCGCTTCGTCCACGAATGCTCGGTGCGCTGGTCAGTCCCGATCACCTGGCTGGAATACGATCCCGCCGAGCCGTTCGACACCAGTGTGGTCGGCTACAATAGCGCGGCCCGCGACGGCGAGCCCTTCGAGAAGATCGTCAAGGTCCGGGGCTTCCTGCCCAACCCGACCATGCGGCTCTGCACCCATTACCTCAAGGTCAAGCGCGGTATCGCGTTCATGCGCGACATCATGGGCTACCCAGAATGGATCAATGTGGTCGGCCTGCGCCATGACGAACCCCGCCGTGTCGCCCGCCAGAAGGCCATGAACGAAGCGGGCAAGGAGCGGTTCGAAACCGTCCTGCCGCTGGATCAGGCCAAGGTCTGTCGCCAGGACGTTTCGGCCTTCTGGAAGCGCCAGCCCTTCGATCTCGGTCTACCCGACAACAATGGCAAGACGCCGCTCGGCAATTGCGACCTGTGTTTCATGAAGGGGGCCGCGACCATCAAGGGGATCATGCGCCTGTTCCCCGAACGGGCCAAATGGTGGATCGACATGGAGCGCAACGCCCCGGCGTTGGGCACCCTAACCAAGCCGGAAATGGCGCTGTTTCGTGCCGACCGGCCCAGCTACCGCGAACTGCTGAACTTCGTCCGCCGCCAGCGGGATTTCGAGGGCGGTCCATCCGATGACTGCCTTCCCTGCGATTGCACGGACTGACCATGACCCATCCGCTTCCCGACACGGTCGAGGCTTGGCCCATCGACCGGCTGATCCCCTATGGTCGTAATGCGCGGACCCATTCGGACAGCCAGGTGGCCCAGATCGCCGCCAGCATGGTCGAGTTCGGCTGGACCAATCCGGTGCTGGCCGACAGCAAGGGCAACGTCATCGCCGGGCATGGCCGTCTGGCCGCCGCCAAGTCCCTGGGGCTGGACACGGTGCCGGTGGTGATCCTCGACCATCTGAGCGAGGCCCAGCGCCGCGCCTATATCCTGGCCGACAATAAGCTGGCGCTGAATGCTGGCTGGGATGACGAAACCCTGGCGGCGGAACTGCATGCGCTGAACGCCGAAGGCTACGATCTCGATCTGATCGGCTTTTCCGCCGAGGAACTGGATGCCCTGATGGCTCCCCTCGACGACGAGGGCGGCGGCCAGGGCGAAGGCGACGAAGACGAAATCCCCGAGCCGCCCGCCGATCCGGTGACGCGGCCCGGTGATCTGTGGATCTTGGGCCGCCACCGTCTGCTGTGCGGCGACAGTACCAGTGCTACCGATGTGGAGCGTCTGCTGGCCGGGGGCATGCCGCACCTGATGGTCACAGATCCACCTTACGGGGTGGAATACGATCCCACTTGGCGGAATGAAGCCGGGGTGTCGTCCTCGGCCCGCACCGGCAAGGTGGCCAATGACGACCGCGCCGACTGGCGGGAGGCCTGGGCGCTCTTCCCCGGCGAGGTGGCCTATGTCTGGCATTCGGCCATTTACACTAGGACTGTCGCGGACAGCCTGGAGGCCAATGGCTTCAAGCTCCGCGCCCAGATTATCTGGTCGAAGCCGCGCTTCGTGCTGGGCCGCGGCGATTATCACTGGCAGCACGAACCCTGCTGGTACGCCGTCCGCAAGAGCGGCACCGGCCATTGGCAGGGCGCACGGGATCAGGCCACCGTGTGGTCCATCGGCAATAATGGTGATGAAGACGAAGCCACGGTCCACGGCACCCAGAAGCCGGTGGAATGCATGCGTCGCCCGATTCTCAACAATAGCGCCGAGGGCGACGGGGTGTACGAGCCCTTCGCGGGCAGCGGCACCACGGTGACCGCCGCCGAGACCACCGGGCGGATTTGCTTTGCCATGGAGCTGAACCCGGCCTATGCCGACGTGATCGTCGGCCGCTGGCAGAAGCTGACCACGCAGAAAGCCGTTCTGGATGGCGATGGCCGGAGCTTCGAGGAGATTGCCGCAGGAAAGGCGGTCAGCGCCGGGTAATCCGGCGGAGGGAATGCTGGTACTTCGCGTCGGTGGGCTTCCAGTTCAGCGGCGGGCAGCCGAGGCGCAGGTCGCGCTCCCAGAATTCGAGGATCTGCTGGTTGGAATAGCCCTTGCCCCGGAAGTATTCGAAGTCGCTTTGCGACCACTGCGGATGGGCCTTCAAGGCGGCGGTCGGGCGGACGGTCAGGGCCATGCTACTTGGCCTCCCGACCGGCAGCGTAGGCCGCTTCCAGGGCTTTCTTGATCTGCCAAACCGCCAGTTCGTGGAAGTCCAGGCGGTCGCTGTTGCGGGTCTCCAGGGTTTCCAGGTCCAGGATGGTGGCGGCGACCTCGGTCAGGGCTTCGTCGCGGGTTTGCATCGTGGTGTTCCTCCATTTTTGTGGACCCACTAACGCTCTCCCGCGCCGGCTTATCAAGTTGATTAATCAATCACTTTCAATGGATTAGTCTGATGCGCCAAAGCCGCCGCATGTCGTTGACCGAGGCCATCGCCAATGTCGTCATCGGCTATATTCTGGCGGTGGCGACGCAGGTGGCGATGTTCCCGCTGTTCGGTATCCGCATCGCCATTTCGGACGATTTGGCTATCGGCGCGGTTTTCGCCATGGTGTCCCTGCTGCGGGGCTTTGTCCTGCGGCGGGTCTTCGAGCGGTTGCGGTGAGGGCTTGGATTCGGGCGCGCCCGAATCTACTGTTTGAAAATCGCGTCCAAGAAAGGTTTCGTCAACCATGTCCAAGTCTGCCCTGTCGAAGTCCGTCCGTGAGGCCACCGGCTGCACCGTCGCCCAGGCCGATGCCGCCGTCGAAGCGGTGCTGAACACCATCGTCGAAGGCGTCAAGACCGACGGCAGCTTCCGCCTGATCGGCTTCGGCAGCTTCGCCAAGGCCGAGCGTCCGGCGCGCCAGGGCCGCAACCCGAAGACCGGCGAGGCCATCGAGGTCGCCGCTTCGACCTCGATCAAGTTCAGCACCGCGGCGGCACTGAAGAAGGCGCTCTGATGCCGGTCGATCCCGAGCATGTGGCCCGTGCTGCGAATGATCTGATGGATCACTATGGTCAGGCCGCTCTCGATGTGGCCAAGACGCAGGTGGACCGCGCGTCAAGGGCAAGTGACCATCTTGCCCTTGACCAAGCCCTGATGGTGCTGACCGAGATCGAGCGCCGTCAGGGAAGTTTGTCCACACCGGTGACGTAGGAATCGCCCTTGTTCCAGGAGCCTTCGTCAAGTTCCCACTCGGTGTCGCTGCTCTCGTGCAGTTTCTCGAAGGCCGCCGTCTTGGCTTCCTCAGGCGTTTCGGCCTCGACCATGACGATGGTGCTTTCGGTGACGTCGCGGGTGATGATCACGCTGTAGCGGGGCATGGGGCGGTCTCCTCATGCTTGAATTTTGTAGGTTCGACCGCGTCCCTCGACCTTTTCGCTGGTGACCTTCAGGCCCAGCTTCTTCTTCATCGCCCCGGCGATGGCGCTCCTCGCGGTATGTGGCAACCAGCCAAACTCGGTGGTGATTTCGGTGATGCTGGCGCCTTCGGGCCGCTTCAGCATGGCGATCAGGGTCTCTTGCTTGCTGCCCTCGCGCTGGCGGCGGGGGGCGACCGGAGCCTCGGCTTCCTCGGGCTCCGCGTCGTCGTCGGTCTCGATGCCGAGGGCGGCATCGGCGGTTGCGGTGGCGCGCAGGGTGAGGGGCGTGCCGTCTTCGCCGACCCGCCAGACGGTGGCGTCGTCCTGGGAGGCGATCTCCTCGATCAGCCCCTTCTTCAAAAGACTCTTGAGCACGTTGCCGACCGCGCCGCCCTTCAAGGGAGCAGTGACCGGGAAGACCAGCCGGTCGTCGCGGGCGCAGGCGGCGGCGAGAATGGTGGTCTGGGTCTCGGAAAGCTGAATCTGCGGGGTCATGATGGTTCCCTCCGGGATGTCGGCGCGGGGATGCGCCTGTACCACCTCAAGCCCCGCCGGGCGGCCCCGGTCGGGGTGGTGAGGGGAGCGTCTGCTCTATTCCGCGAACTCGCCCTCCTTGAAGGCGCTGTCGGTGATCCGCTTCAGCATCTCGGCGTAGTGGGTCAGGGTGCCGACATGGCCCCAGGTGATCTCGCCTGGACTCCAGTTGAAGTGCTCATCGCTCAGGGTCTTGAGGCGCTCGAGCATGGTGTCGATCTCGGCCTTCTTGGACAGGAAGGCGTCGGTGGCCTGGGTGTTGTCGGTGCGCTTCATCATGGTGGTCTCCGTTGTTCGTGGGACCATCAATCGCTCTGATCGGCGGGTGCATCAACTCGATAAACAGATGATTTAACTGCGTATTTCGTAGGCGTTCGATCATGGGCTTATCGGTTCGCGCCTATGCGCGTCATCGCGGGGTGAGCCATGTGGCGGTGATGAAGGCCGTCCGCGCCGGGCGCATCCCGCAGGAGGCGGACGGCACCATCGACCCGGTGAAGGCCGATGCCGCCTGGGATGCCCAGACCGATCCTGGCCGGCGGGCTGCTTCAGCTCCGAAGCCGGTCATTGGAGCGGCGGTTTCCACGGCACCTACGTCCCTGCGCGAAACTGCCCCGGCTGTTCCGGCCTCCGCCGCCGCTGGAAGCGGCAGTTCGTTCGATGGCAGCAAAGCCGCCGGGGCGACCTTCAACCAGGCCCGCACCGCCCACGAGGTGGCCAAGGCCCAGAAGGCCCGGCTGCAGGTGGATCGCCTCAAGGAGGAGGTGGTCGACCGGGCGCGGGCCACCGCCCAGGTGTTCAAGCTGGCCCGCCAGGAGCGCGATTCCTGGATCACCTGGCCGGCCCGAATCGCCGCCCAGATGGCGCTGGAGGCCGGGATCGACGCCCACACCATGCAGACCCTGCTGGAAACCTATGTGAGGGATCACCTTGGGGAACTCGCTGCCATCGAGCCGAATTTCCGATGACACCCTGGGCTTCCGGGGATCGGACATCCTGCTTCAGGCATGGCGCGACGGATTGCGGCCCGATCCGCTGCTGATCGTGTCGGAATGGGCCGACCGCCACAGGGTTCTGTCCAGCCGCGCCTCCGCCGAACCGGGCCGTTATCGAACCAATCGCACGCCGTATCTGCGCGAGATCATGGATTGCCTGTCGCCGTCGCATCCCTGCCGGCGGGTGGTGTTCATGAAGGGCGCCCAGGTCGGTGCCACCGAGGCCGGCAACAACTTCCTCGGCTTCATCATCCACCATGCCCCCGGCCCGGTGCTGGCGGTGCAGCCGACCGTCGAGATGGCCAAGCGCAATTCGCGCCAGCGCATCGACACCCTGATCGACGAAAGCCCCATCCTGCGGGAACGGGTCAAGCCGGCCCGCTCGCGTGACGCCGGCAACACCATGCTGTCGAAGGACTTCCCCGGCGGCACCTTGGTGATGACCGGGGCCAACAGCGCCGTCGGCCTGCGCTCCATGCCGGCCCGCTACCTGTTCCTGGACGAGGTGGACGCCTATCCCGCCTCGGCCGACGAGGAGGGCGACCCGGTGGCGCTGGCCTGCGCCCGCATGGCCACCTTCGCCCATCGGGCCAAGGCGTTCCTGGTCTCGACGCCGACTATTCGCGGGCTGTCGCGGATCGAGCGGGAATTCGAGGCATCCGACCAGCGCCGCTTCTTCGTGCCGTGCCCCCATTGCGGCGAAATGCAGTGGCTGAAATTCGAGCGATTGCGCTGGGACAAGGGCCAGCCGGGCAGCGTCCGTTATGTCTGCGAATCCTGCGACCAGCCGATCACCGAATCGGCCAAGGCCTCCATGCTGGCCGCAGGTGTCTGGCGGGCCACTGCGGTGGCCGAGGATCCGGCCACGGTGGGCTTCCACATCTCGGCGCTCTACTCGCCGCCGGGCTGGCAATCCTGGGAGAGCATCGCCCGCATGTGGGAAGCAGCCCAGGGCAATGACGACGCGCTCAGGGTATTTCGCAACACCGTGCTGGGCGAAACCTGGGTTGAGTCCGGCGAGGCCCCCGATTGGCAGCGCCTCTACGATCGCCGCGAGACCTGGGCCAATGGCACGGTGCCTAACGGCGCCCTATTCCTGACCGCCGGGGCCGACGTCCAGAAGGACCGGGTCGAGATCGATGTCTGGGCCTGGGGGCGAAACCTCGAAAGCTGGCTGCTCGACCATATCGTCATCGACGGCGGGCCGGAACATGCCGAAACCTGGGCGGCGCTGGAGCGGGTGCTGGGGCAAACCTGGACCCATGCCAGCGGCGCGGCCCTCAAGATCGCCCGCCTCGCCATCGATTCCGGCTACGAATCCTCGGCGGTCTACACCTGGGGCCGCAAGATGGGCGTCGGCCAGGTTTCTCCCATCAAGGGCGTCGAAGGCTTCAACCGCTCCAGCCCGGTCTCCGGCCCCACCCTGGTCGATGCCACCGAGGGCGGCAAGAAGGTGCGTCGTGGCGCCCGCCTCTGGACGGTGGCCGTGTCCACCTTCAAGACGGAAACCTACCGCTTCCTCCGTCTGGAGCGCCCCACCGACGAGGAACTGGCCGAAGGAATCCGTTTCCCGGCCGGAACGGTGCATCTGCCATCGTGGGCCGAGTCCGAGTGGTGCAAGCAGTTTGTCGCCGAGCAGCTGGTGACGGTCAAGAACCGACGCGGCTTCACCAAGCTCGAATGGCAGAAGCTGCGCGAGCGCAATGAGGCGCTGGATTGCCGGGTCTATGCTCGCGCCGCCGCCTGGATCGTCGGCGCCGACCGCTGGTCGGAAGCCAAATGGCGGGATCTGGAAGCCCAGATTGGCCCGTCCGAGACGGTTCAACCCGAAGAAGCCCAGGCGGGTCAGATCCGCCGCACCGTCCGTCGCCCCCGGCGGATCATCAAGTTCAG
>JAVBXM010000250.1 GCA_030824585.1 Phaeospirillum sp.
GGGGGATAAGAGAGGAGAGCCCTCCCCCCTGGTGGGGTAAGCTTAGGCTTAGGTATCCAGGAACGACCGCAGCTTGCGCGACCGCGACGGGTGCTTGAGCTTGCGCAGGGCCTTGGCTTCGATCTGGCGGATACGCTCGCGCGTCACGCTGAACTGCTGGCCGACCTCTTCCAGGGTGTGGTCGGTGTTCATGCCGATGCCGAAGCGCATGCGCAGCACGCGCTCCTCGCGTGGCGTGAGGCTGGCCAGGACGCGGGTGGTGGTCTCGCGCAGGTTGGCCTGGATGGCGGCGTCCAGCGGCAGGACGGCGTTCTTGTCCTCGATGAAGTCGCCCAGGTGGCTGTCTTCCTCGTCGCCGATGGGGGTCTCGAGGCTGATGGGCTCCTTGGCGATCTTCAGGACCTTGCGGACCTTCTCCAGCGGCATGCTGAGCTTTTCCGCCAGCTCCTCCGGGGTCGGCTCGCGGCCGATTTCGTGCAGCATCTGGCGCGAGGTGCGGACCAGCTTGTTGATGGTCTCGATCATGTGCACCGGGATACGGATGGTGCGGGCCTGATCGGCGATGGAGCGGGTAATGGCCTGCCTGATCCACCAGGTGGCGTAGGTGGAGAACTTGTAGCCGCGCCGGTACTCGAACTTGTCCACCGCCTTCATCAGGCCGATGTTGCCCTCCTGGATGAGGTCCAGGAACTGCAGGCCGCGGTTGGTGTACTTCTTGGCGATGGAGATCACCAGGCGCAGGTTGGCCTCGATCATCTCCTTCTTGGCCCGGCTGGCCTCGCGCTCGCCGCGCTGCACGGTCTGGACGATGCGGCGGTACTCGCTGATGGGCAGGCCGGCCTCGCCCGAGATGTCGGCGATGGTGGCGCGGATATCGGCGGCTTCCTTGCCGTGGCGGGTGGCGAAATCCTTCCACTGCTTGGAGCGCTGGGTGACCTGCTCGATCCAGTTGGGGTCCAGCTCCGAGCCGTAATAGGCGTCGAGGAAGTCCTGGCGCTTGACGCGGCAGCTTTCGGCCAGACGCAGCAGGCGGCCTTCCTGGGCCATCAGGCGGCGGTTGAGGCCGTTCAACTGCTCGACCAGCTGTTCGATGCGGGCGTTGTTGAGGTGGATGCCGTCCATCAGACGGACCAGCTCGGCCTTCAGCTTGTCGTACTTCTTTTCCATGGCCGCGGTGACGGTCTCGCCCTTGTTCAGCGCGGCCAGACGCTGCTCCTGGACCTTTTCCAGCTTGTGGTGGGTGGCGGCGATGACCTCGAAGGTCTCGAGCACGATGGGCAGAAGCTCGATTTCCATGGCGGCCAGCGAGATGGAGTTCTCCTCGCCTTCCTCGGCCTCACCCTCGGCCTCGCCCTCGACACCTTCTTCCTTCTCGCCGTCCTCGCCTTCCGCCTCGCCTTCGGCCTTGGCCGGGGCGTCGCCCTCGGGCTTGCCTTCGGGGACGGCACCTTCGGGGACGGCGGCCGCCTCGGCGGCGCCCTCGGCCTCGACCTCGGCCAGCTCGTCGGGCTCGGGGTCGGCGCCATAGGTGGCGTCCAGGTCGATGATGTCGCGCAGCAGCATCTTGCCCTCGACCAGGGCGTCATGCCAGTCGACCACGGCGCGCAACGTCAGCGGGCTTTCGCAGATGCCGCCGATCATCATCTCGCGGCCGGCCTCGATGCGCTTGGCGATGGCGATTTCGCCCTCGCGGCTCAGCAGCTCGACCGAGCCCATCTCGCGCAGATACATGCGCACGGGATCGTCGGTGCGGCCCAGGTCTTCCTCGTCCACGTTGCCGGCGCCGGAATAGCCCTCGGTCTCGGTGGCTTCCTCCTCGGCGGCCTCGGGGGCGTTGTCCTCGCCTTCCTCGCTCTCGACCACGTTGATGCCCAGTTCGGACAACATGGCCATGGTGTCCTCGATCTGCTCGGACGACACCTCGTCGGGCGGCATGGCGGCGTTCAGCTCGTCATAGGTGACGTAGCCGCGCTCCTTGCCCTTGGCCACCATCTTCTTGACGGCGACGCCCAGGGTGTCGAGCAGCGGGCCATCCATCGCTTCGTCCTGGTTCTCGGAAACTTCGGCCGTATTCGTCGATTTGGTCGCCATGAAAAACGCTGCTCCTCAAGGGTCTTGACCCCGAGACGAACCGGACCCGTCCAGTTCCGCCCCACTCTCTTTTCAATAGGCGTCGATCGAAGCCGATCAACGCCGCCCTCACGCGGCGGGCGGGCCACCTCCGTGGCCCCTGCCTCCCGCAGCATGAGCTGCGCGGCCCCTTGGGCCTATCCATGCCGCCACGAGTTTCACTCGCGGCGGCATGGTGTCACTAATAATCGTCAGCCGTTCCCGGACGCTTCATCGTCCAGGCTTGTGGCCGTCTGCTGCTGCTTCTTGACCGCCTCGAAACGGCTCCACGACGCGGCCGTGGGGCCTTGGGCGAGTTCGGCGTTGGCTTCGCTCACGTCAGCCAGCAGATCCTTCCTGGTATACAGATTGTAGACGTGTTCCCAGTGAATCCGGGCTTCCTCGGCGGAAAGGTCGCCGCGTACAGCGCGTATCCGCCTTTCGTTGGCGTCGAGCAGGAAGTCCAGAATCTCGGAATATCCGTCCGTCCTCAAATGGGTAACGAGACCGTCCGCGTCAAGGTCGCGGGCAGCCCCGAGGTGCTTTAGAATCCCACGTCGAAGATTGTCAAGGGTCTTGTCCGCGAAAGTGGTCTCTCCGAGCCTTTCGCCGATGGAATCCATCAGGCGGGGATGGTCGAGAACCAAAACCAGCATCATCCATTCCTGGCCGCCGGAATTGGGGCGCGGCGGGCGCGGCCGGCCGACGCCGGGCAGCAATCCGTCGGGTCCCTTGAGCGGCGCCTGGGGATCGGGGCGGAAGCGGCCGAAGCCCTTGCCGCCCATGCGGCTGCCGCCGGCATTGTTCCACGGGCGCGGCGGCGGGCGGAACGAGTCCTTGGCCTTCTGGCGGAAGGTGGCGAGGTACTGCCAGCGCACCGCCTCGTCGGCGATGGAATGGGCCTTGTCGGCAAGTTCCTTCTCGAGCAGGGCGCGGCGCTCGGGCGTGTCCAGGGGCCGGTCCTCGGTGGCGATGCGCCAGGCCACCTCGACCATGGGCTGGGCGGCGTCCAGCACCGCCGCCATGGCGGCCGGCCCCCTGGTCTTGATCAGCGAATCCGGGTCCTCGGGGGCGGGCAGGGTGGCGAAGCGGAGCGAATGGCCGGGCTTGAGGATGGGAAAGGCCCGCTCCAGGGCGCGGGCCATGGCCCGCTGGCCGGCCTTGTCGCCGTCCAGGCAAAGGATGGGTTCGGGCGCCAGGCGCCACAGTTCCTCGATCTGCTGCTCGGTGACCGCCGTGCCCAGCGGAGCCACGGCATAGGCGAAGCCGGCCTGATGCAGGGCGATGACGTCCATGTAGCCCTCGACCACCACCACCCGGTTCAGCTCGCGGGCCTGTTCGCGGGCATGGGCCAGGCCGTAGAGGGTCTGACCCTTGTGGAACAGCGGGGTGTCGGGCGAGTTGAGGTATTTGGGCTGACCGTCGCCCAAGGTTCGGGCACCGAAGCCGATGACCCGGCCGCGCCGGTCGGTGATGGGGAACATCACCCGGCCGCGGAAATAGTCGAACGAACCGCCGCCATTGTCGGGTTTCTTCAGCAACCCGGCCTCGATCAGCAGGCTTTCCGGGCATTCCTTGCTCATCAGCGCCGATTTCAGCGCCTCGCGGGAATCGGGGGCGAACCCCAGGCGGAAGCGGGCGATGGTGTCGTCGGTAAGGCCCCGGTTCTTGAGATAGGCAAGGCCGTCGCGCCCCATTGGGCCGCGCAGATGCTTTTCGAAGAAGGTCGAGGCGGATTCCAGCGCGTCGTGCAGCGAGGCGCGGCGCTGCTCGCGCACCCGCTCCTCGGGCGTCGCCTTGGGAACCTCCAGGCCGGCCTCGCCGGCCAGCTTCTCCACCGCCTCGGTGAAGCTGAGGTGCCCGGCCCGCATCTCGAAGCCGATGGCGTCGCCGTGGGCGCCGCAACCGAAGCAGTGGAAAAAGCCCTTGTCCTCGTTGACGGTGAAGGATGGGGTCTTCTCGTTGTGGAACGGGCACAGCCCCTGGTGCTCGCGGCCCTTGCGGACCAGCTTGACGCGCCGCGCCACCACCGAGGTCACCGGGATGCGGGCGCGCAGTTCGTCGAGGAATTGGGGAGGGAAGGCCATGGAGGCTTAAGGTCCCGGGTCAGAGGCGGTGGCTGGCACCAGACATATGGGGCCGGGCCGGGGGGGAGGTCAGCCCCCCAGTTCCTTCTTCACCACCGCGCCGGCCTTGGCGAAGTCCATAGTGCCGGCATGGCTTCCCTTCAGCACCGCCATGACCTTGCCCATGTCCTTGATGCCGCCGGCGCCGGTGGCGGCGATGGCGGCCTTGACGGCGGCGGTGATCTCCGCCTCGCCCATCTGCTTGGGCAGGAACTTCTCGATGATGGCGATTTCCTCGGCTTCCTGCTTCGCCAGCTCCGGGCGGCCGCCCTGCTCGTACATGGTGATGCTCTCGCGGCGCTGCTTGATCATCGACTGCAGCATCTGGCGGATTTCGTCCTCGCCGATGCCGTCGGTGACGCCCTTGGGCCGGGCGGCGATGTCGCGATCCTTCAACGCCGCCAGAATCAGGCGGACAGTGGAGACCGTGCGGGCATCCTTGCCCAGCATCGCGGCCTTGAGCGCGTCGTTCAACTGCTGGCGCAGCATGGTAACCCCTCGTTTGGGAAAGCGCACAGGCTACTCCAAATCCACACGGAAAGGAAGCTTATCGGCGGATTGGCAGGCCTTTGAAAAAGAAGGGTTTTTCTGATCCCGTCGCGAAGCTTGACTCTGTCCGCGCCCGTCATTATAAGGCGCGGAATTTACCTGACGCCGAATGGGCCACGACACGGCCCCGCAGCCCCGAAGGTCTTGCCTGTTCGCGAGATGCTCCGGCGGCCTTTTGCGGCCCAAGTTCGGCGACGGGAGCCTCGGCTCTCTATGATAATGTACCTGCGGCCGGAGTTCTTCCGGCCCGCGAACGCGACAAAGGACCGACATGCCGAACCAACACGGGACCGCACCGAAGCCCAACAGCCAGGTGCCGACCTTTGATGCGCCGCGCCCCCCGGGCGCGACCGGAGCTCTGGTCCTGGCCGACGGCACCGTGCTGTGGGGCAAGGGGGGCGGCGCGGCCGGCTCCAACGTGGGCGAGGTGGTGTTCACCACCGGCATGACCGGCTACCAGGAAACCCTGACCGATCCCTCCTTCGCCGGCCAGATCATCACCTTCACCTTTCCGCACGTGGGCAATGTCGGCACCAACGCCGAGGATCTGGAGACCACCAATCCGGCGGCGCGCGGCGTGATCCTGCGCGCCGACATCACCGATCCCGCCAACTGGCGCTCGGCCAAGCACCTGGATTCGTGGCTGAAGGCCAACAATATCGTCGGCCTGTGCGGCATCGACACCCGGGCGCTCACCCGCCGCATCCGTGAGAAGGGCGCCCCCAACGGCGTCATCGTCCACGCCCCCGACGGCAATTTCGACCTGCCCGCCCTGTGGGCCAAGGCCAGCCAGTGGCCCGGCCTGGAAGGCATGGACCTGGCGGTGGACGTTACCTGCGCCCAGACCTATTCCTGGGACGAGACCGAGTGGAGCTTGCGCGGCGGCTACGGCAAGCAGGACAGGCCCCGTTTCCACGTGGTGGCCATCGATTTCGGCGCCAAGCGCAATATCCTGCGCTGCCTGGCCGAGACTGGCTGCAAGGTTACCGTGCTGCCGGCCGAGGCCACCGCCGAGCAGGTGCTGGCGCTCGACCCCGACGGCGTGTTCCTGTCCAACGGCCCCGGCGACCCGGCGGCCACCGGCACCTACGCCGTGCCCATGATCCAGGGCGTCATCAAGTCGGGCAAGCCGCTGTTCGGCATCTGTCTCGGCCACCAGATGCTGTCCCTGGCGCTGGGCGCCAAGACCTTCAAGATGGATACCGGCCACCGCGGCGCCAACCATCCGGTCAAGGACCTGGAAAGCGGCAAGGTGGAGATCACCAGCCAGAACCACGGCTTCGTGGTGGATGAGACGTCCCTGCCCAAGGGCGTCAAGGTCACCCACCGCTCGCTGTTCGACGGCTCGGTGGAAGGCATCGCCGTGGATGGCAAGCCGGTGTTCAGTGTCCAATACCACCCCGAGGCCAGCCCCGGTCCCCAGGACGCCCATTACCTGTTCGAGCGCTTCGTGGGCTTGATGGAGAAGCGGGGCTAGGCGGACCCTTTCATTTCACCACGAAGGCACGAAGGCGCGAAGGAATTGGAAGGGGACAAGGAATTCGATGCCATAAGCCGAAGGGTGATCGGGCTGGCGGTCGAGGTTCACAAGGCTTTGGGGCCGGGACTGCTCGAATCGGCCTATGAACAGTGTCTGGCCCATGAGCTGGAGTTGAACGAAATCCCATTCAGGCGACAGGTTCCCGTTCCGGTCGTCTACAAGGGAATGAAACTGGACTGCGCATACCGGCTTGATCTTGTCGTTGCCGACGCGCTGGTTCTGGAAATCAAGGCGGTTGAGAAATTGCTGCCGGTGCACGGCGCTCAATTGCTGACGTATCTGAAACTCACCGGCATCCGGGCCGGTCTTTTGCTGAACTTTAACAGCGAGGTGCTTCGAGACGGCATGAAAAGGGTGGTTCTTTGAACCTTCGTGCTTCCTTCGTGCCTTCGTGCCTTCGTGGTTAATTCATTCGCTGGAACCAGACGATGCCCAAACGTACAGACATCAAGTCCATCCTCATCATCGGCGCCGGTCCGATCGTCATCGGACAGGCCTGCGAGTTCGACTATTCCGGCGTGCAGGCGTGCAAGGCGCTGAAGGACGAGGGCTACCGGGTCATCCTGGTCAACTCCAACCCGGCGACCATCATGACCGACCCCGGTCTGGCCGACGCCACCTATATCGAGCCGATCACGCCCGAGATCGTCGCCAAGATCATCGAGAAGGAGCGCCCCGACGCCCTGCTGCCCACCATGGGCGGCCAGACGGCGCTGAACACCGCCATGAAGCTGGCGGACATGGGCATCCTCGAGAAGTTCGGCGTCGAGATGATCGCCGCCAAGCGCGACGTGATCGCCAAGGCCGAGGACCGCCTGCTGTTCCGCGACGCCATGGACAAGATCGGCCTGGAAAGCCCGAAGTCGCGCATGGTCAAGACCCTGCAGGAGGCGCGCGAGGCGCTGGACTTCGTCGGCCTGCCCGCCATCATCCGCCCCAGCTTCACCCTGGCCGGCACCGGCGGCGGCATCGCCTACAACGTGGCGGAGTACGAGCACATCGTTTCGGGCGGCCTGGCCGCCTCCCCCGTGCACGAGGTGCTGGTCGAGGAATCGGTGCTCGGCTGGAAGGAATACGAGATGGAGGTTGTCCGCGATCGTAAGGACAACTGCATCATCATCTGTTCCATCGAGAACGTCGATCCCATGGGCGTGCACACCGGTGATTCCATCACCGTGGCGCCCGCGCTGACGCTGACCGACAAGGAATACCAGATCATGCGCAACGCCTCGCTGGCGGTGCTGCGCGAGATCGGGGTGGATACCGGCGGCTCCAACGTGCAGTTCGCGGTCAATCCCAAGGACGGCCGCATGACCGTCATCGAGATGAATCCGCGCGTCTCGCGCTCGTCGGCCCTGGCGTCCAAGGCCACCGGCTTCCCCATCGCCAAGGTGGCGGCCAAGCTGGCCGTCGGCTACACCCTGGACGAGCTGACCAACGACATCACCGGCTGCACCCCGGCGTCGTTCGAGCCGACCATCGATTACGTGGTCACCAAGATTCCGCGCTTCACCTTCGAGAAGTTCCCCGGTGCCGATCCCAACCTCACCACCTCCATGAAGTCGGTGGGCGAGGCCATGGCCATCGGCCGCACCTTCCAGGAAAGCCTGCAGAAGGGCCTGCGGAGCATGGAAACCGGCCTGACCGGCCTGGACGAGGTGGAGATCCCCGGCGCCGGCGCCGGCGACATGAAGGATGCGGTGAAGTCCGCCTTGGCCCAGCCGCGCCATGACCGCCTGCTGGTCATCGGCCAGGCCTTCCGCCTGGGCCTGACCATCGACGAGGTCCACGCCGCCTGCTTCTACGACAAGTGGTTCCTGGCCCAGCTCAAGGGCATCGTCGATGCGGAGGCCGAGGTCAAGGCCAAGGGCCTGCCCATCGACGCTCCCGGCCTGCTGCGCCTGAAGAAGATGGGCTTCTCGGACCAGCGCCTGTCCAAGCTGTCGGGCAAGTCCCTGGTGGAGACCACCTTCCGCCGCGAGGTGCTGAACGTCAAGCCGGTCTACAAGCGCATCGACACCTGCGCCGCCGAGTTCCCGTCGTCCACCGCCTACATGTACTCGTGCTACGAGGGCGACGGCGTCAATCCGCCCGAGTGCGAGGCCGCTCCCTCCGACCGCACCAAGGTGATCATCCTGGGCGGCGGCCCCAACCGCATCGGCCAGGGCATCGAATTCGACTATTGTTGCGTCCATGCCGCCTACGCCCTCGACGAGGCCGGCAAGGAGACCATCATGGTCAACTGCAACCCCGAAACGGTCTCCACCGATTACGACACCTCGGACCGCCTGTATTTCGAGCCGCTGACCGCCGAGACGGTGATCGACCTGGTGCGCCGGGAGCAGTCCAACGGCAAGGTGCTGGGCTGCATCGTCCAGTTCGGCGGCCAGACGCCCTTGAAGCTGGCCCACGCCCTGGAGCAGGCCGGCATTCCCATCCTGGGCACCAGCCCGGATTCCATCGATCTGGCCGAGGATCGTGAGCGCTTCCAGAAGCTGCTCCACGACCTGGGCCTGAAGCAGCCGGCCAACGGCACCGCCCGGTCCCTGGCCGAGGCCATCAAGGTGGCCGAGACCATCGGCTATCCCGTGGTGATCCGCCCCAGCTTCGTGCTGGGCGGCCGCGCCATGCAGATCGTCTACGACCACGAGGCGCTGGAGCGCTACATGGTCGAGGCGGTCAAGGTGTCGGGCGACGATCCGGTACTGATCGACTACTACCTGAAGGATGCCATCGAGGTGGACGTCGACGCGCTGTGCGACGGCAAGCAGGTCTATGTAGCCGGCATCATGCAGCACATCGAGGAAGCGGGCATCCATTCGGGCGATTCCGCCTGCTCGCTGCCGCCCTACTCGCTGGACAAGGCCACCGTCACCGAACTGGAGCGCCAGACGGCGGCCCTGGCCAAGGCGCTGAACGTGGTCGGCCTGATGAACTGCCAGTACGCCATCAAGGACGGCGACATCTATATCCTGGAGGTCAATCCGCGCGCCTCCCGCACGGTGCCCTTCGTCGCCAAGGCCACCGGCGTGCCCATCGCCAAGATCGCGGCCCGCGTCATGGCCGGCGAGACCCTGGCCTCGTTCGGCCTCTCCACCCGTCCCGAGCTCAAGCACGTGGCGGTGAAGGAGGCGGTGTTCCCCTTCGCCCGCTTCCCCGGCGTCGACATCCTGCTGGGGCCGGAGATGAAGTCGACCGGCGAGGTGATGGGCATCGATTCCGACTTCGCGCGGGCCTTCGCCAAGAGCCAGCTGGGGGCCGGCACCCACCTGCCGACCGAGGGCGGCGCCTTCATCTCGGTGCGCGACGGCGACAAGCCGGCCATGGTCGAGATCGCGCGGCGCCTGCTGGAGATGGGCTTCAAGGTGATGGCCACCGACGGCACCGCCTTCTACCTGAAGGACCGGGGCGTCGCCGGCGTCACCATCGTCAACAAGGTGCTGGAAGGCCGTCCCCACTGCGTCGACGCCATGATGAACGGCCAGGTGCAGTTGGTGGTCAACACCACCGAGGGCAGCCAGGCGGTGAAGGACAGCTTCTCCATCCGCCGCACGGCGCTGACCAACAACATTCCCCACTACACCACGGTGGCCGGGGCGCGGGCAGCGGTCGAGGCTATCGAGGCCATGCGTTGCGGCACGCTTGATGTGGCGCCGCTGCAATCGTACTTTAAAGGGTCGTTTTAGGGGAGCACGGGCGTCCGATGGAAAAGATACCGATGACTCCGGCTGGGTTGGCCCAGTTGGAGGACGAGCTCAGGACCTTGAAGTCGGTGGAGCGTCCGGCGGTGATCCGGGCTATTGCCGAGGCGCGCGAGCATGGTGATCTGTCCGAGAACGCCGAGTACCACGCGGCGCGCGAGCGCCAGAGCTTCATCGAGGGCCGGGTCTCCGAGCTGGAGGACATCATCTCCCGCGCCCAGGTGATCGACATCGCCACCCTGTCGGGCGATCAGGTGCGTTTCGGCGCCACCGTCACCCTGGCCGACGAGGATTCCGACGACGAGGTGGTCTACACCATCGTCGGCGCCCACGAAGCCGACATCAAGTCGGGGCGCATGTCGGTGCACTCGCCGCTGGCCCGCGCCCTGATCGGCAAGCATCTGGGCGACACCGTCGAGGTCACCGCGCCCGGCGGCTCCAAGTCGTACGAGATCGTCGATGTGCGCTTCGGTTAGGATGGGGCGCCTCGGCTAGGATCGGGAGGAGGCGATGGGCGAGGTCCACGGCTCCTGTCACTGCGGCGCGATTGGTGTCTCCTATGTCTCGGACGGCCCCATGGCGGGCCGCCGGTGCGGCTGCGGTTTCTGTCGCCGCCACGGGAGCCTCTACACCGCCGATCCCGCCGGCCGGCTAAGCATCGGGGCGGCGGCCGGATCGCTCCGGTCCTACCGCTTCGGCCAGCACACCGCCGACTTCCTGCTCTGCGCCCATTGCGGCGTGCTGGTGGCGGTCGCCGCCGAGATCGACGGCGTCTTGCGCGGCGTTGTCAATCTGGCCGTCATGGAGCCTCCGCCCGACCTTCCCTCTGACATTCCGGTTATGGACTTCGAGGGTGAGAGCGAAGAGGATCGTAACGCCCGTCGCCGCCGCAACTGGATCGGCCGCGTAGAAATCAAAGAGGTTCCATCATGACCAAGCCCCAATCTGCCATCTGCGCGGACGGCGGCGATTTCGGCCTGTTCCTTACCCTGGTCCTGGCCGACGGCGACGTGACCCCGGTGCGGCGCACCCTGGCGACGCTGCCCTCCATGACCGAGGCCCTGGCGGCCGAACTGGGCGAGCCCGCCTTGCTCAGTTCCGTCGCCATCGGTGCGGCATGCTGGAGCCGGCTGACCGGTCGGGAATTGCCGGACGGGCTGGTGCCCTTCGCCGCCCTGGCCGACGGCGGCCGCAAGGCGCCCGCCACGCCGGCCGATCTGTTCCTGCACATCCACTCGCCCCGCGTCGACGCCAACCTGATGCTGGCCCGCCGGGTGATGGGCGCCCTGGGGAGCCAGGTGCGGGTGGTGGAGGAGGTGATGGGCTTTCGCCATCTGGGCAAGCGCGACCTGACCGGTTTCGTCGACGGGACCGAGAACCCCGAGGGCGACGAGCGGGCCGAGGTGGCGCTGGTCAAGGACGGCCCCTTCGCCGGCGGCAGCTTCGTTTCGCTGCAGCGCTACGTGCACGACCTGCCCCGTTGGGAAGGGCTGCCGCTGCCCGAGCAGGAGGCCGCCATCGGCCGCACCAAGGAAAACGACGAGGAGATGGACGACGAGGTCAAGCCGCCCTCGGCCCATATCGCCCGCGTGGTGATCGAGGAGGACGGCGAGGAACTGGAAGTGCTGCGCCATTCCATGCCCTACGGCACCACCTCGGAAAACGGCCTGTACTTCATCGCCTACTGCGCCAGCCCGGTGCCGTTCCGCAAGATGCTGGAGCGCATGGTGCTGTCGTCCGGCGACGGCCATCACGACCGGCTGCTGGATTTCACCCGCGCGGTGACCGGTGCCGCCTTCTTCGCACCGTCGGCCGGGTTCCTGGCGTCCCTGTCCTGAGGAGTTCAAAGCATGATGTTCCGGCTCGGCGCCCTGCTGCTGGCGGCTCTCGCGGCGTGGGCCAGTCCCGTCGCCGCCACCGAGTTCCAGTCGGTCTCCGGCGTGCATGCCGACGGAAGCCAGGTGTGGTGGTGGAACCTGGAGGTGAAGGCCTATGTCCCCGATGCCGCCCGGGGGCGGCCGGGGCCGGTGGTCCTGCTGCTGCACGGCTGCAAGCAGCAAGGAATTCCCTTCGCCATCGACACCGGCTGGCGCGACCTGGCGGAAAAGCGGGGCTTCGCCCTGCTGGTGGCCGAGTTCACGGATTCGGTTTCCGGTGTCCCCGGCAATAACTGCATGTGGTGGTTCGATGCCGACCAGCGCCTGCCCACCGAGCGCAACATCACCGGCCGGCTGTACCAGAACGTCCTGAAGGCGCGCGAGGCCTATGGCATCACCGGCGGTGACAATTTCGTGGTCGGCCTGTCGGCCGGCGGCGCCATGGCCCAGGTGCTGCTGGCGGCTCTGCCCGACGCCTTCGCCGCCGGCGCCTCCATGTCCGGGGTGCCGGTGGGCTGCGCCCGTATCGGCGGCGTCACCGGCGGTTCCTATTTCGCCACGCCAGAGGTGCGGCGCGCCTTCGGCTGCATGGAAGGCCCGGCCGAGATCAAGCCCGAGGTCTGGGCCGGCGAGATCGCCCGCCTGCACGGCGCGCGGCACAAATGGCCGCGCCTGGCCATCTGGCACGGCGACGCCGACCAGACGGTGGCCTGCGTCAATGCGGTGGAAAGTGCGGCCCAATGGGGCGGCCTGCACGGCGCCCAGTTGCCGCCCTTCACCAGATGCGAGCAGGCTCCCGTCAATCCCCTGGTCTCCGGCCCGGTGTGGAGCGTTCCCGGCGCCAACGGACCGGCGGTGGAACTGTGGCTGCTGCGCGGCTTCGGCCATGCCGCCCCGGTCGCCTCCGCCAAGGGCTGCGGCCGGCCGGGCAAGTACGTGGCCGAGGCCGGGGTTTGCGCCGCGTCCGAGATCGTCGGCTTCTTCGGCTTCTGACGCCACATGACGCAAGTCAAGCCGCCGGGGAGCCGCCTGGGCTAGGCTGCCCGCCGTGATTACCTGGGGAGAGGTCATGAAGCGCACGGTTCCGTTCGTCCTGCTGCTGTTGTCGTCCACCTCGGCCCTGGCGGCCGAGGCGGGGATGGAGGCGCGCAACTTCGTCGCCCGCCGTCTGGCCGCCGAAAGCCATGTGCAGGTCGAGGTATCGGGTGTCGAGGCCTCGGGCGCGGCCTGCCGGGTCAGCGGTATGGTGCGCAGGGTCTTTGCCGGCAAGCTGGCGGCGGGGGAGGCCCTGTCGTTCCGGCTGCCCTGCGGCGCCGATGCCTTCTGGCCGGCGGAAAAGCTGAAGGCGGCCAAGGTAGCCGAAGTGTTTCTCAAGCCCGGCCTGGGGGGGCTCGATGCCGCCGATGACGGCCAGGGGCTGCGCGGCCTTGCGGCGGTGACCGAGTCGCCGCAATCGGTGGACGATCCCGCCCTGGTGCGCGAGATGACCGAGACCATCGCCCGCTACCGCATCGATGGCGAGACCACCCGCCGCGACGCGGCCGCCGCCCTGTCCCTGGCGCGGGTGGCCGATCCGGTATTGCGAGCCCGTCTGCTGGCCCATGCCGCCGGTCTGATGACCGTGCGCCGGCTGGCCGAGGCCGACGCCACGGCCGAGGAGGCGGTGGCGGCGGTCAAGGCGCTGCCCGATGCCGGGGGGCGGCTGGAGTCCGGGCTGGTGGCGCTGGAATCGCTGGCCATGGGGCAGGCGAGGAAGGGAGCGCTGGCCCTGGCGGCGGTGCTGGAACCCCAGGTGGACGCCCTGACCGAGCCGTCGCGGCGCGATGCCGCCACCCTGGTGCTGTACGGGGCCCGTATCCGTTCCGACGATCCCGCCGCCGCCTTCGTGTCGCTGTCCAAGGTGACCGATCCGGCCACGCGGCGCGACCGGCTGTCCAACATGCCCTTCGCCCAGAAGGATTTCAGCCCGGTCAACCCGGACTCGCTGGGCTGGATGGACCGTCTGCTGGCCGGGGCCGAGGCCCTGCCGGCCAGCGAATTCCGGACCGAGGCGCTGACCCAGTTGTGCCGGACCGCCCAGCGTTCGGCCATGGAAATGACCAAGATGCCGGAATTGCTGGGCAAGGCCGCCGCCATGGCGGAAATCGCCGCCAGGCGCCACCATGCGCCGTCGGCCCAGTTGCTGGCCCTGATCCGCGAGGTGGAGGGCGGTGCCGCCGCCAGGGCCGAGGCGGCCCGCTGGCACGCCGTTTCCGCCACGGGCTTCGATGGCGGGATGAAGGCCAGGGCCGAGGCCCTGAAGGCGCTGGGCACCTTCACGCCCTCCGAACGCGCCGCCGCCGCCCGTCTGCTGCAACCCTCGGCCACGGGCGAGGCCTCGCCCACCCGGCTGGTGGAACTGGCCGCCAAATAGGGGGCGGCGGAACGTCCGCCTATTCCGCCGGCAGCAGGACGTGCAGCCGGGTCTGGCCCCCGCCGGTGGTTTCGGCCCACAGGCGGCCGCCGTGCATCTGGGCGATCTTGCGGCACAGCGCCAGGCTGAGCGTCGGGCCGCCGTCCTTGCCGGGGGTGCTGCCGGGACCCAGCAGCGGGAACGATGTCTCGTTTTCCCCGAAATCGATGTCGGTGTTGTCGGCGCTGATGGTCAGGTGCCACATGTCGTCGTCCCGTTCGGCGTCCAGGCCGATGGTCTGGCGGGTGCCGGGGCGGCGCCGCTCCACGATGGCCGAGACCATGTGGTGGAACAGTCCGGACAGGTGCTGGCGGTCGCCCATGATGTCGGGCAGCGTCCCGGTCTTAATGACGGCTCCGGCGGCAAGCAGGCGCGGCTCCAGCAGTTCGACGGTTTCGGCCGCGATCCGCGACAGCGAGACCGGCTGGTAGGGGCTGCACTGCGCCACGCCCAGATAGCGCTGCAGGGCGTCCAGTTGTCCCCGCATGCGCTCGACCCCCGAGCGGATGAACCCCAGGTACTCGTCCAGATTCCCGGTTTCGCCGCCGGCCGCCTTGCGGACCAGCAACTGGGCATAGGACAGCACGGTGCGCAGCGGCTCTTGCAGATGGTGGGCGGAAATCTCCGCCATGTGGCGCAGTTCCTCGTTGGCCAGTTCCAGGTCGGTGGTGCGCCGGGCCAGCAGCCGCTCGAAATGCTCGCGCTCCACCAGTTGCCGGTACAGCGCCCAGGTGATGGCCGCCGCCGCCAGGATCAGGGGCAGGGCGATGGCCGCCAGGGTGGTGGCGTAGCCATGCCACTCCGCCATGGTGTCGTCGTGCAGGGTGGAAACCGACACCACCGCGGCGATGCCGCCCAGCCGCCGGTAGCTGGCCTGGCGCAGCTTGCCGTCGGTGGCCACCACGCTGGCATAGCTGCCGGCCGGGGCGATGGCCAGATGCTCCCGGAACAGCGGGCCTTGCGAAAAATCCTTGCCCATCATGGCATCGTCGGCCGGACCCCGGCCCAGCATGGTGCCGTCGGAACCGAACAGGGCGATGGTGCCGTTGGGTTTTTGGCGGATGGAATCGAACAGGGCGTTGAGCTGGTCCAGGTGGATCATCACCGTCACCACCGCCACCAGCCCGCCGTCCCGACCACGGTGAGCCTGGCTGACCGGCAGGACGCGCTGGCCGTTGACCCGGCTGACGATGGGCTTGCCGAGGAACAGCCCCACGTCGCGCTGGCGATGGGCCTGGACGTAGTCGCGGTCCGCCACCACGATTCCTTCCGGGGGGCGTTCGGGGTGGCTATGCATGAAGCTGCCGTCGGGCGCCACTACCCGGATGGCCGCCAGTTGGGGGGCATGCTGCTGGACGTTGGCCAGGAAGCTCTTGAAGGCCGGATCGTTGGGGGCAATGCCCTGTTCGCGGTTCAGGCGCTCGCCCACCAGGGACAGAACCAGGGCCGCTTGCCGGAAAATGCCGCTGGTGTGCTCGGCCAGGGTGTCGGCCAGCCGCTCGTTGTTGGCCTGGCGGTCGCGCATCAGGTCGCTTCGCCTTTGCCAGGCCATGGAACTGAACGTGGCGATGATGAACAGCACGGCGAGCACGCCCATCACCACCACGCTGGTGCTGGCGCGCAACGCGAACCGCCTGCTCTTGCCGTTTGGCATAGTCTCCCCAATCCATTTGGCGGGGGGTATCATACCAGCCGCTTGATGGGGATCAACAATCGGAGATTTGCATATGCCCGCCTTCGGTTTTCCGTAATCCCAGGTGCCTTGCCACCTTGCCTCTCCGGTCCCCTCCGTGCCATCGTTTGGGCCAGAACAATAGCGGGGATACCACATTGGCCGACGATTTCGCCAAGGCAGTCGAGCTCCATCAGGCGGGCAGGCTCCTGGAGGCCGTGGAGATCTACCAGCGCATTCTCGTCTCCAATCCCTATGACGAGGGGGCCAACCACCTGCTGGGCGTCGCCTGCTCCCAGATGGGGCAGTTCGACCTGGCCATCCACCTGATCAGCGAGGCGATCCGCGCCAACGACCGGGTTCCCGACTATCACGTCAACCTGGGCAACGCCCTGTTCAGCGCCCGCCGGCTGCCCGAGGCGGAGCAGTCCTACCGCCGCGCCCTGGTGCTCAACGCCGAGATTCCCGAGGCTTTGTTCGGCCTGGGCAATACCCTGGCCCAGACCGGCCGCCTGGACGACGCCCTGGAATCCCACCGCAAGGCGGTGGCCTTGCGGCCCACCTTCGTCGAGGCCCTGGCCAACATGGCCGGGGTGCTGAACCGCCTGGGCCGTCCCGCCGAGGCGGTGGACAAGTTGCGCCGTGCCGTGGCGGAGCGTCCGGGCGAGGCCAGCCTCCAGGCCGATCTGGGCCGTGCCCTGCTGGCCTCGGACCGTCCCGTCGAAGCCGACGTCGCGGTGGCCCGCGCCCTGCGGCTGGCCCCCGACAGCGCTCCCATCCTGGTGGCCGCCGCCGACGTGATCCGGGCTCGCGGACGGATCGAGGAGGCGCTGGAACATGCGTCCCGCGCCGCCGACCTGGCTCCCAACTTCCCGCCCGCCGTGCTGATCCTGGCCCGCCAGTTGCGGGCCATGGGACGCGACGAGCGCGCCGCCGAGACCTATCTGCGGCTGGCCGGCATCGAAGGCGCCGGGGTGGCGCACCTGTTCGAGGCGGCCAACGCCATGAACGAGATGCGCCGCCTGCCCGAGGCGGTGGCCCTTTACCAGACCCTGCTGGCCCGCGAGCACGATCATTCCGAGGTGTGGAACAACCTGGGCAACGCGCTGCGCGAGCAGGGGGAACTGGACCGCGCCGCCGAATGCTACGAGACGGCCGAGAAGCTCAGCCCCGACGATCCCATCGTCATGTCCAACCGTGCCGCCCTGCTGGGCAGCCTGGGACGGGTCGAGGAAGCCGAGGCGCTGTGCCGCCGGGTGGTGGAATTGTCGCCGGGGGTGGCCATTCCGCTGTCCAATCTCGGCCAGGCCCTTTACGCCCAGGGCCGCATGGCCGAGGCCCGGGAGCAGTTCGACGCGGCCGGCGAGGCCGATCCCGGCAACGACGACATCGCCTTTCACCGCGCCATCGTCCGCCTGATGCTGGGCGATTTCTCCGAGGGCTGGGCGCTCTACGAGGCGCGCTGGGGCAACCGCAAGCGCCGGGAAGCTCCCCGCCATGCCGACACGCCGCAATGGCGGGGCGAGGACCTCGCGGGCCGGACCCTGCTGCTGTGGCCCGAGCAGGGGTTCGGCGACACCTTGCAATTCGTCCGCTTCGCCCCGCTGGCGGCGGCGCGCGGCGCCCGGGTGATCCTGGAGGTGCAGCCGGCCCTGGTCTCGCTGCTGCGCCACATGCCGGGTGTTGCCAAGGTGGTGGCGGTGGGCGAGGAGACCGGCCCCTTCGACCTGCAGGCGCCGCTGATGAGCCTGCCGCTGGCCTTCGGCACCACCTTGGAGACCGTTCCCGCCGCCATTCCCTATCTGGCCCCGCCGGCCGAGCGGCTGGAGCCCTGGGAGCGGCGCCTGCGGGCCAGCCTGCCGGCCGGCCCGCGCGTCGGACTGGTCTGGGCCGGGGATTCCCGCGACCACGACGTGGAGTGCATGCTGATCGACCGCCGCCGTTCGCTGGCGCTCGGGCAATTGCAGCCGATCCTCGACGTGGAGGGCGCCACCTTCGTCAGCCTGCAGGTGGGCAAGCAGGGGCTTCAGGCCCGCGACGAGCCGCGTGTCGCCGACCTGACCGCCGGCATCACCGATTTCGCCGACACCGCCGCCCTGATCGCCGGTCTCGATCTGGTGATCAGCGTCGATACCTCCACCGCCCATCTGGCCGCCGCCATGGGCAAGCCGGTCTGGCTGCTGTCGCGCTTCGACGGCTGCTGGCGCTGGCTGCGAGATCGCGACGACAGCCCGTGGTATCCCACCCTGCGCCTCTACCGCCAGCCCAAAGCCGGCGATTGGGACACGCCCCTCGCCCGCATGGCGGAGGATTTGAGGGAATGGCTCAGAGCCAACCGCTGAGCACCGCCTCGGCGGTTTTCTCGGCCAGCGGCCGCCGGCGGCGGGGACGTTCGCCTCCCATCAGCACGGGCAGCAGCACCTCGACCAGCCCCTGCTCGCTCACATGGGTGAAGCCGCGCGCCTGATGGTGGGGGTGGCCGGCCACTTCGTGGGGTTCGAGCACCGGCTCGAAGGTGCAGTCGGCGGGTTCCAGCAATTCCGTCCACTCGGCCAGGGTGCGGCTGGCGAACAGCGCTTCCATCTCGGCGATCAGGGCGGCCTGGGGCAGGGGCTCGGCCTGCCGGACGATCCATTCCGGCTTGCCCAGCGCGGCGCAGAACGACTGCCAGAACTTTTCCTCCAGCGCCGCGATGGCGGCGAAGCGGCCGTCGAGAGTCTTATAGGTGCGGTAAAAGGCGGCCCCGCCGTTGATCAGGTCGTGCTCGCGTTTCGGGTCGCCCCAGCGGTGCGCCATGGTCAGCACGCCGCCCATCCACGACAGCGCCGCCTCGGCCAATGAGATGTCGATGGTGGTGCCCTTGCCGGTGGTGGAACGCTTCAGCAGCGCCGCCAGGATGGAATTGACCGCCAGCATGGCGCCGGCATGGTCGGCGAGCGGCGGGAAGGTCATGATCGGCCGCTCGGCCGGACCGCTGGCGGCCAGCAGGCCGGTGACCGCCAGATAGGTGACGTCGTGGCCCGCCCGGGTGGCGAAGGGGCCGGTTCCGCCATAACCCGACAAGGCGCAATGGACCAGACGGGGGTTGATCTCGTGCAGGCGCTTGATGCCGAAGCCCAGGCGCTCCATCACCCCGGGGCGGAAGCCTTCCAGCAGCACGTCGGCCCTGGCGACCATTTCGGCAAGGCGAGCCTTGCCGTCTTCGGACTTCAGGTCCAGCGCCACGATGGTCTTGTTGGCGTTGGCCAGCTTGTACAAGGCGGTAGTACCGTCCGCATCCGCCGGCCCCATGGTGCGCATGGGATCGCCGGCCGGGCTCTCCACCTTGATCACCTCGGCGCCCAGGTCGGACAGCCACAGGGTGGCCAGCGGGCCGGGAATATACATGGACAGGTCGAGGACCTTCAGCCCCGCGAGGCAGTCGGCGATCATGCTCAACTCCAAAGTTGAATTGTCATCCTGAGCGGAGCGAGGGATCTCGTCCTGGTCCGGCGTGTTCTGTTCGGAAACGACGGATCAGGCGGAGATTCCTCCTCCCGATGGTCGTCGGAATGACAGGAACGATTTATCCCGACCAGTTCGGCTTTCTCTTTTCGGTAAGCGCGGTGACGCCCTCGCGGCATTCGGCTCCGGCGCGGGCGTCGACGAACTGGGCCACGGTGTAGCGCATCAGGTCGGGACCGGCCGGACTGTCGTCGACCACCCGCAGCATGTCCTTGGCGGCGGCCTGGGCCTTCGGCGCCCCCTTCAGGCAGGCCTCGACCATCAGGTCGCGGGCGGCGTCCAGCTTGTCCGCGGCGACCACCGCGTGGATCAGGCCGAGGCGCAGGGCTTCGCGGGCGTCGAAGCGTTCGCCCGACAGCACGTAGCGGCGCATGGCCCGCGTCCCGATGGCGGCGGCGAGGTGCGGCATGATCAGGGTGGGCGAGAAACCGGCGCGCACCTCGGGCAGCGAGAAGCTGGCCTCGTCGGCGGCGACCACCATGTCCGAGACCGAGACGATGCCCGTCCCCATGCCCAGGGCGGCGCCCTGGACCCTGGCGATTACCGGCTTGGCGCAGCGGTCGATGGCGTCCAGCATCACTGCCATCTGCATGGCGCTGCGGCTGACCTCCTCGGCGTCCTGGTCGAGCATGGCCCGCGTCCAGGCAATGTCGCCGCCGGCGCAGAAACTGGGGCCCTGGCCCTCGATCACCACGACGCGCACCGCCTCGGCGACGGAGAGCTTCTGGAAGGTCTGGGCGATGTTACCCACCATCTGCTCGTCCAGGGCGTTGTGCAGGTCGGGACGGCACAGCGTCACGGTGGCGATGGCGCCGCTGATCTTGACGTGGATGGTATCGGTCATGTCTTTCCCTTCCCCGGAACGATTGCCCCAGTAAACCACGCCGGGCGCGAATCAACCAAGACGCAAGCAGTGCAGCCTTGTGGCCGGCGAGCCCCATTTCCTGTTGCCAGGGGTCGTTTTGACTGAAACCATGGTGGGGCTGGGCGCAGGGGGTTCCGGCGTCCAGGCGAACCGAGAAATTCCGGAGGGTCCATGACGTCCAAGTCTCCTTCCTCGCCGCGCGCCTGTGCCCTGGTCGGGCCGTTCGCCGGCGGCAAGACCAGCCTGCTTGAAGCCATGCTGTTCGCCTGCGGCGCCATCGGGCGCCAGGGCCGCATCAAGGACGGCACCACCACCGGCGATGCCAGCCCCGAGGCCCGCGCCCGCCTGATGAGCGTCGAGCCCAACATCGCCAGCGCCGAATACCTGGGCGAGAAGTGGACCTTCATCGATTGCCCCGGCTCGGTGGAATTCCAGCAGGATTCCTATAATGCCCTGATGGTCGCCGACGTGGCGGTGGTGGTGTGCGAGCCCGATCCCGCCCGCGCCGTGATGGTCGCCCCGGTGCTGAAGTTCCTGGACGAGCACAAGGTTCCCCACCTGCTGTTCGTCAACAAGATCGACGCCGCCGGCACGCGGCTCAAGGAGACGTTGGAGGCCCTGCAGGCGGTCTCCGACCGGCCGCTGGTCATGCGCGAGATTCCCATCCGCGAGGGCGATGCGGTCACCGGCTACATCGATCTGGTCAGCGAGCGGGCCTACAAGTACCGCTCCGGGCAACCCTCGGCGATGATCAAGATTCCCGACGCCCTCAAGGGCGAAGAAAGCGCGGCGCGCCAGGAGATGCTGGAGCATCTGGCCGATTTCGACGACCACCTGATGGAGGAACTGCTGGAGGACATCCAGCCGCCCGCCGACGAGGTCTATGCCGACCTGGGCAAGGATCTGGCCGGCGACCTGATCGTGCCGGTGTTCTTCGGTTCGGCCGAGAACGACGGCGGCATCCATCGCCTGCTCAAGGCGTTGCGCCACGACTGTCCCGGCCCCGCCGCCACCGCCGCCCGGCTGGGCATCAAGGCCGACGGCGCCCCCATGGCCACCGTGTTCAAGACGGTGCATGCCGCCCATACGGGCAAGCTCAGCTTCTCCCGCGTCTGGCGGGGCGAGTTCTCCGACAACCAATCCCTGGACGTGGGCCGCATCGGCGGTCTTTACGTCATGACCGGCGGCACGCCCGCCAAGGTGGCCAAGGTCGGGGTGGGCGAGGTCTGCGCCTTCGGGCGTCTCGACGCCGTCGTCACCGGCATGGCGGTCGGCGCCGCCGATGCGGGAATGGCCGTCTGGCCCGAGCCGCTGCCGCCGCTGTTCGCCTTCGCCCTGGCCGCCGAGAAAAAGGGCGACGACGTCAAGCTGACCGGTGCTGTCGCCAAGCTGGCCGAGGAAGACCCCTCGCTGTCGCTCGACCACGGCGAGTTCGGCGAGCAGGTGCTGCGCGGCCAGGGCGAGATTCACCTGCAGGTGGCCATCGACCGCCTGAAAAGCCGGTTCAACATGGGCGTGGTGACCATGAAGCCGACGGTCCCCTACAAGGAGACCATCCGCAAGTCCACCTCGGTGCACGGGCGCCACAAGAAGCAGTCGGGCGGCCACGGCCAGTTCGGCGACATCCATATCGACATCGGGCCGCTGCCGCGCGGTTCGGGGTTCAAGTTTGTCGACAAGATCGTCGGCGGCGTGGTGCCGCGCCAGTACATTCCCTCGGTGGAGGAGGGCGTCGCCGATTTCCTGCGCCAGGGTCCGTTCGGCTTCCCGGTGGTCGATCTGCAGGTGACCCTGACCTCGGGCAGCTATCATGCGGTGGACAGTTCGGACATGGCCTTCAAGGCGGCGGCCCGCATCGCCATGAGCGAGGGCATGCCCCTGTGCGAACCGGTGCTGCTGGAACCCGTCCTGGCGGTGGAAATCTCGGTGCCGTCCGATTTCACCGCCAAGGCCCAGCGTATCGTCTCGGGCCGGCGTGGCCAGATCCTCGGCTATGACGGCAAGGAAGGCTGGCAAGGCTGGGACACCGTCTCGGCCTACCTGCCCCAGGCCGAGATGGACGATCTGATCGTCGAACTGCGCTCGCTGACCATGGGGGTCGGAACCTTCTCGTGGAGGTTCGACCATCTGCAGGAAATCACCGGCCGCGTCGCCGACAAGGTGGTGGAGGCCCGCAAGGAGGCGCTGGCCAACGCCTGACCCGCATAGGACCGTCTACGATTAAAAGGCGCGCCGATTGGTGCGCCTTTTTGCATTACGGGCAAAATAAGAGGCATTCAATATACCTATTTAAATCCGGCATCAGTATAACTTACTATGCAATAGATCATATATCGTCAGACATAGACGAGCTTCCGCCGTGGGGAGGATTCATCATGTTCGCCAATCTCCGTATCGCCGTCCGCCTATCCATCCTCACCCTCACCATGATCATTCTGATGGTCGTGATCGCCGCCCTGGGTTTTCGCGGTATGGGCAGCATGGAAGTCCGCATGAAGTCCATGTACGAGGATCAGGTGGTCAGTCTGGGGCAATTGTCGGGCATCCTCGACTCGCTGCATCGAATCCGGGTTCGGATGATTTGGATGGCCGAGGCCGGTAATCCCGAGGCCCGGGCCGAGCATGCCGCCAAGATCGCCGAATATGAGGCGTTCATCGATACGGAATGGAAGACTTATGTCTCGCGCCCCCTGAATTCCGGGGAAAAGGCCCTGACCGACCGCTTCGCCGCTGAAATGGCCCTGGTGCGGGGCGATCGCGCCAGGGTGGCCGAACTCCTGAAGGCCGGTGACAGCGCTACGGCGCGGGGGGTGGTCGACATGAATGGCGAAGGGGCCAGGCGTTTCGTCGCCGTCACCGACACCCTCAAGGCGCTGCAGGCTTCGCAGACCGGCGTGGCCAAGGATGAATTCCTTGCCGCCGAGAATATCTACGATTCCACGTTCGCAACGTCGCTGACCATCATTGTCGTGGGGCTGGCGGGGGCCTTGCTGGTAACCATGCTGATCGGCCGCTCCATCACCGTGCCGGTGGCCGCATCCATCCGGGTGATGGAGCGTCTGGCGCGGGACGATACCTCGGTCGAGGTCACCGGGCAGGATCGCGGGGACGAGGTGGGCGATATCGCCCGCTCGGTGCAGGTGTTCAAGCAAAACGCCATCGACAAGAAGCGCATGGAAGCCGAGGCCGAGGAGGCCGAGGCGCGGGCCGAGACCGACCGCAAGGCCGAGATGAACCGTCTGGCGGGCGAGTTCGAGGCGGGCGTTGCCGGCGTGGTGAACACCGTGGCCGGCGCCTCGGGCGAGCTCGAGCATACCGCCCAGGCCATGTCGGCTCTGGCCAGTCAGGTGGCGGCCCAGGCCAGCGCCGTTGCCGCCGCCTCGGAACAGGCCGCCGCCAATGTCCAGACGGTGGCGACCGCGACCGAGGAACTGTCCAGTTCGGTGGTCGAGATCGGCCGCCAGGTGAGCGAGTCCGCCCGCGTCTCCCGCAACGCGGTGGACGAGGCCGCCCACACGGATGCCATCGTGCGCGGCCTGTCCGAGGCGGCGGGCCGCATCGGCGAGGTGATCAACCTGATCAACGGCATCGCGTCGCAGACCAACCTGCTGGCGCTCAACGCCACCATCGAGGCGGCCAGGGCGGGGGAAGCGGGAAAAGGCTTCGCCGTGGTGGCCAACGAGGTCAAGATTCTGGCCAACCAGACCGCCAAGGCTACCGAGGAAATCGGCCAGCAGATCACCGCGGTACAGACCGAGACCGGAAGGGCGGTGGAGGCCATCCGTTCGGTCAGCGCCACCATCGGCCGCATCGACGAGATCTCGTCGGCCATCGCCTCGGCGGTGGAGCAGCAATCGGCCGCCACCCAGGAGATCGCTCGCAACGTCGAGGAGGCGGCACGCGGTACCCAGGAGGTTTCCGCCAACATCTCCGGCGTCACCTCGGCGGCGGGCGAGACGGGAGGGGCCGCCCAGACGGTGCTGGGGGCGGCCAAGCGGCTGACCGGCGAGGCCGGCACCCTGCGCCATTCGGTGGGAGACTTCGTCGCCAAGGTCCGCAACGGCTGAGGCTGGCTTTTCGCCCGGGTGGAATGCTATAGAGCGAGCTCCGACCCGACCACAGGAGCGCGCCTATGGAAAACCGCGAGATGTTCGAGGAAATCGCCGCCCTGATCGGCTCCATCGCCAAGGCGTTCGACCTTTCCGACACCGACGTGGTGGCCGCCATCGAACAGGGTGGCCTCGGCATGGAAATGATCACCGACGACGAGGGCCGCAATTGCGTCGAGGCGACCCACGGCGGCCGGGTGGCCCGCATCTATCCCGGCGCCATCTTCCGGGTCGGCGACCTGCCCCCGGAAAAGGACGAGGATTGCGGCGGCGGCGGCTGTTCCTGCGGGCACTGAGCCCGTATCCCAAAACTGTCATCCCGAGCCAAGCGAGGGATCTCCGCCCGGACCGTCGGTGCCGGTTCTGAATAGCCGTGCCAGGACGGGATCCCTTCGCCCAAGGGCGCCGGGATGACTGGCTGGCTTCATATTACTCGATCATCGACCAGTCGAAGGCCGTGCCGCGCGGAACCATCTTGCGCGCCTTGCGGCCCAGGATTTCCGGCAGGAATTTCGGTTCCAGCCCATAGCCGGGACGGATGGAGCGCACCTTGTCCTCGGTGATGGTCTCGCCGGGATGCAGGTCCTCGACCACATAGAGCGAACGGCGGAAGGCCTTGGAGCCCTGCTCGCAATCGGCCAGGGCATAGGAGATGCGCCCGCGCGCCGTCCAGGCGGCGCGGCAGTCGCGGACCAGTTGGGCCAGTTCCTCGGGCTCCAGCGAGAAGTGGGAGTCGAGCCCGCCATCGGCGCGGCGGAGCGTGAAATGCTTCTCGATGACGCAGGCGCCCAGCGCCACCGCCGCCACCGCCACCGCCGTGCCCTGGGTATGGTCCGACAGACCCACCGGCACGCCGAAGGCCTGGGCCATGTGGGGAATGGTGGCCAGGTTGGCATCCTCGGTGGGGGCCGGGTATGAACTGATGCAGTGAAGCAGCATCAACTGGTCGTTGCCGGCCCGGCGCACCGTCTCCACCGTGGCGGCGATGTCGCCCAGACCCGCCATGCCGGTGGACACGATGATCGGCTTGCCCTTGGCGGCCGCATGGGCCACCAGTCCGGGATCGGCCATCTCGAAGCTGGCGATCTTGAAGGCCGGGGCGTTCAAATCGGTCAGGAAATCCACCGCCGCCTTGTCGAAGGGCGAGGAGAAGACGATCAGCCCCAGCTCCTTGCCGCGTTCGAACAGTTTGGGGTGCCAGTCCCACGGGGTCTGGGCCTCGGCGTAAAGGTCGTACAGCTTGCGCCCGCCCCATGGGCCGCCCTCGATGACGAAATCGGGGCGGTCGCAGTCGATGGTGATGGAATCGGGCTTCAGCGTCTGCAGCTTGACCGCGTCGGCCCCGGCGCTCGCGGCGGCTTCCAGCAGCGCCATGGCGCGGCCCAGGTCGCCATTGTGGTTGGCCGACATCTCGGCGATGACGAACGGCGGATGGTCGGGGCCGATGGGGCGGCCGGCGATGGAAATGTCGGTCATGGGGCAAGGCCTTTCAGGGGCGGAAGGCGTCGAAGGGCATCTGCGACACGGGCGGCGCCCAGCCCGTCGCATAATCGGGCGGCGGCGGCCGACATGGCGCGCAGTTCGGCGGGGGGGACGGCCAGGGCGGCGGGCAGGTCGGCCACGGTGACCGGGCGGGCGGCGCCGCTTTCGGCCACCAGGCGCGCCACGTCGCGCTGATTGTCGGCGATGACCAGCATCAGGGTGGGCAGGCCCAGGCAGCAGCGCTCCCAGGTGGAGGTGCCCCCGGCACCGATGGCAAGGTCGGCCGCGGCCATCAATCCGGCCATGTCCGGGATTCCCACGTGAACGGTGGCGTGGGGCAGGGCGGCGGCCTGGGCCTGGACGGCCTCCAGATGGGGCGCCTTGGCTCCCATCACCACGTCGACGGCAAGACCCGAGGCGGCGACGGCGTCCAGTACCGCCCCGGTAGCGTTGCCGGGGTCGGTGCCGCCCAGGCTGACCAGCAGGCGGCGCAAGGACCCGTCGCGCCGTGCCAGGGCCGCCGGGCGGGCGGCGGCGAATTGCGGCCGCAGCAGGGCGTATTCCGAACCGGCCAGCACGATGCTGTTGTGGGGCGCCAGATCCCGGTATTCCTCGGCCCGGCGCCCGAAGGTCTGGTCGAGCAGCAGGTCGCAGTGATGGCGCCGCGTCGGCAGGTCGTCCATGACCATCACCGCCCGGGTCATGCTTCGGATGCGGGCTTCCTCGGCGGCGTCGATGCCGTAATGGTCGATCACCGCCAGGGCGGTGCCGAAGGGCAGGCGCTCGGGCGGCAATACCGGATAGGGCAGCGACGGCACAAGCTCGCGGGTTCCCGCCGCCGAGACGAACAGGCATTCGGCGCCCCGCCGCGACATTTCGTCGGCCAGGGTGAGGCAGCGCATGACGTGGCCGGTGCCGGTGGCGGCGGAAGCGTCGGCGCGAAAGCAGATGGTGGGCGTGACCATGACCGGGAAACTGGCTAGACTCGTCGCTTCAGTATAGGCGGGCCGGAGGGCAGGGCAAATGGAGTTCCGTAGGGCCGAGAGCAGCGATGCGTCCGACCTGCTGGTCTGGCGCAACGATCCGGCCACCATCGCCAGTTCGCTGACCGGGGCGGGGGTGGCGGCGGCCGATCATTTCGCCTGGATCGCCCGCGTGCTCGCCAGCCCGGACTATATCCTGCTGATGGCCGAGCAGGCGGGAGAGAAGCTCGGCATGGTGCGCTTCGACCGCGAGGACGGCGGCGCCTGGGAGGTGGGCATCAACCTCGCGCCCTCGGCGCGCGGGCGCGGGCTGGCGGCCGGCGTGCTGGCCGGAAGCATCGCGGCGGCCTTCCCCGATGACCGGCGGCCGGTGCTGGTCGCCCAGGTCAAGCGAAGCAATCCCGCCAGTTGGCGCATCTTCGAGCGCTGCGGATTCACGCTGGAAGGGGAGGCGGAGGGAGTGGGACACTTCCGGCTTGCCCGTTCTTGTGGAGTTGGGGACCGCATGCCATGATCCGCCCAGCAAATATTGCCGCCGAAGGAGTGATGCCTTGACCGCGTCCAAGTACTACGACATCGACCTTGATCTCGAGGGCAAGTCCATCCTGGTCACTGGCGGTACCGGCTCGTTCGGCAAGAAGTTCGTGCGTACGGTGCTGGAGCGCTACAACCCGCATCGCCTGATCATCTTCTCGCGCGATGAACTCAAGCAGTTCGAGATGGCCCAGGCCTTCGATCCGGCCGAGCATCGCTGCCTGCGTTACTTCCTGGGCGACGTCCGCGACCGCGAACGGCTGCAGATGGCCATGCGCGAGGTGGACGTGGTGGTCCACGCCGCCGCCCTGAAGCAGGTCCCTGCGGCCGAGTACAACCCGTTCGAGTTCGTGCGCACCAACATCCTGGGCGCCGAGAACGTGGTGCAGGCGGCGCTGGCCAACAAGGTCGGCCACGTCATCGCGCTGTCCACCGACAAGGCCATGAGCCCCATCAACCTTTATGGCGCCACCAAGCTGGCGTCGGACAAGATCTTCGTCGCCGCCAACAACCTGTCGGGCTCGGTGGGGTCCAAGTTCGCGGTGGTGCGCTACGGCAACGTGGTCGGTTCCCGTGGATCGGTGGTGCCGTTCTTCCACAAGCTGATCCAGGCCGGCGCCACCGAACTGCCCATCACCGACCCGCGCATGACCCGCTTTTGGATCACGCTCGAGCAGGGCGTGGATTTCGTGCTGTCGTGTCTGGACAAGATGCAGGGCGGCGAGACCTATATCCCCAAGATTCCCTCCATGCGTATGACCGACCTGGCCGAGGCCATGGCGCCGGGCCTGCCGCACAAGATCATCGGCATCCGCCCGGGCGAGAAAATCCACGAGGTGATGATCACCGAGGATTACGCCCGCAATACGGTGGAACTGCCCGACCGCTACATCATCCAGCCGGTCTTCGCCTTCTGGACCACCGAGCACCTGATCGACGCCGGCGCCAAGGTGGTGCCCGACGACTTCCGCTACGGTTCGGACAACAACACCGACTGGATGGACGGGCCGCGGCTCCACGCCATGCTGTCGGGGCTTGAGCTGTGATGTCCGCCTCGGCGGGCGCCCGGCGAGGGGCAAAAAGAATCGTGCCCCACGGATGGTGGGCATGAGCCAGACGCCGTTTCTTCCCTATTGCCGCCATGTGGTGGACGAGGACGACATCGCCGCCGTGGCGGCGGTGATGCGGGGCGACATCCTGACCACCGGCCCGTCCGTGGCCGCCTTCGAGGATGCCCTGGCCCGCGCCGTCGGCGCCCGGCATGCCGTGGTCTGCGCCAACGGCACCGCCGCCCTGCATCTGGCGGTGCTGGCGCTGAGCATCGGCCCCGGCGACGCGGTGCTGGTCCCCGCCCAGACCTTCGCGGCCACCGGCAATTGCGCCCGCTATGTCGGCGCCGAGGTGGTGCTGACCGACGTGGACCCCGACAGCGGCCTGATGCGCGCCCAGGACCTGGAGGCGGCCATGGCCGCCCATCCGGGCAAGCGCTTCAAGGCCGTGCTGCCGGTCCATCTCAACGGCCAGTCGGCGGACATGCCTGGGCTGGCGGCCGTGGCGCGGCGCCATGGCCTGGCGATCATCGAGGATTGCTGCCACGCGCTGGGCACCATCGCCGCCGACGGCACGGTGATCGGCGATTGCCGCCATGGCGACCTGAACGTCTTTTCCTTCCACCCGGCCAAGACCATCGCCATGGGCGAGGGCGGCGCCATCACCACCAACGACGAGGCCCTGGCCACCCGGTTGCGCCTGCTGCGCAGCCACGGCATCACCCGGGATGCCTCGGTCTTCGTGGACGCGGAAGGCGGGTTCGACGCCGAGGGGGCGCCCAATCCCTGGTACTACGAGATGCAGGCGCTGGGCTTCAACTACCGGGCCTGCGACATCCAGTGCGCGCTGGGTCTCAGCCAGTTGGCCAAGCTGCCCCGTTTCGCCGAGGCGCGGCGGCGGCTGGTGCGGCATTACCGCGACAGGCTGGCGCCGCTGGCCCCCAGGGTGAAGCCCATCACCCTGTCGGGCGGCGAGGCGGTCTGGCACCTGTCGGTGGCGCTGATCGACTATGCCGCCTGCGGCACCACGCGGGCCCAGGTGATGAACGGGCTGCGGGCCAAGGGCATCGGCACCCAGGTCAACTACATCCCCATGCACAAGTTGCCCTATTACCGCAGCCTGCTGGGCGAGGTCACCCTGCCCGGCGCCGAGGAATACTACCGCCGCTGCCTGTCGCTTCCCCTGTCCGCCGCCATGACCGAGGCCGACGTGGATCGGGTGGTGGAGGGCTTGCGCGAGGTCCTGGGGCTGTGACCTCGGCCGTCATCGTCCAGGCCCGCATGGGCTCCACCCGCTTGGCCGGCAAGATCCTCAAGCCCCTGGGCGGTATGACCGCCCTGGCCCAGTGCCTGCGCCGCTGTGCCGCCATTCCCGGCATCGACCGGGTGGTCTGCGCCATTCCCGAGGGCGAGGCCGAGACGCCGGTGGTGGCGGAAGCGGAACGCTGCGGCGCCCTGGTGGCGCGCGGTCCTTCCGCCGACGTGCTGAAGCGTTATGCCCTGGCGGCTGAACTGGCCGGGGCGGACGTGGTCATGCGGGTGACCAGCGATTGCCCGCTGATCGACCCGGGCTTATGCGGGCGCATGCTGGCCAAGCGGCAAGACGAAGGACTGGATTTCGTTTGTAACAACACGCCGCCGTCCTGGCCCCACGGCCTGGACGCGGAAGTCTTCACCCGTGGTCTGCTGGAGGAGGCGGACCGTATCGCCACCGAGGCTTTCGACCGTGAGCATGTGACGCCCTGGATGCGTCGTGCCGCCCATGTGACGCGCGGCAATATCGCCCGCGCGGGCGCCGACCTGTCGCGGGAGTGCCGCTGGACCCTGGATTATCCCGAGGATTACGCCTTCCTGGCCGCCCTGTTCGAGAAGCTGCCCGAGGCGATCGTGCCCATCGAAGAGGTGCTGGCGGTGCTTGCCGCCCATCCCGAACTGGCGGAGATCAACGCCATGCACCATGGGGTGAGGGCCGGGGGCAAGGCGAAATAAGGAAGCGGGCGGGATGCCCGCGCTCCGTCGATCTTGGAGCGCGGGCGTCCCCGCCCGCCTTTTCCTACCGCCCCCGTCCGGCGTACATCTGGGCGTCCACCGCCGCGAGCGCGGTGATGTTGACGATGTTGCGCACCGTGGCCGAGGGGGTGAGGATATGGGCCGGCTGGGCGATGCCCATCAGGATGGGGCCCACCGACAGGGCGTCGCCCGCCACCTTCAGCAGGTTGAACGAGATATTGGCGGCGTCGAGCGTCGGCATGACCAGCAGGTTGGCCGCGCCCTTCAGCTTGGAATTGGGGAAGATGCGGGTGCGGATTTCCTCGGACAGGGCGGCGTCGCCGTGCATCTCGCCCTCGGCCTCCAGATAGGGGGCTTTCTCGCGCAGCAGGGCCAGGGCTTCCCGCTGGCGGGTCGCCGAAGCGGAGTTGCGGTTGCCGAAATTGGCGTGGGACAGGAAGGCCACCTTGGGCTCGATGCCGAAGCGCCGTACCTCCTCCGAGGCCAGCAGGGTCATGTCGCAGACCTGCTCGGGCGTCGGTTCGGGGGTGACGTAGGTGTCGCAGATGAAGAAGGTGCCCGCCGGCATGATCAGCAGGTTCATGGCCGCCGGGACCTTGACGCCTTCCCTTGTGCCGATGACGTTGAGGATGTGGCTCAGGTGCTTGTCGTAGCGGCCGATGGTGCCGCAGATCATGGCGTCCACTTCCTTGCGCTTCAGCATCAGGGTGCCGATCACCGTGTTGCGGGTGCGCACCACGGTCCGCGCGTATTCGGGGCTGACGCCGTGGCGCTCCATGATGGAGTGATAGAGGCGCCAATACTCGTTGAAGCGGGGATCGTCCTCGGGGTCGCACAGGTCGAAATCGGCGTCGATGCGGATGCGCAGATCCAGGTCCGAAATGCGCTTTTCCACCACCTCGCGCCGCCCGATCAGCACGGGCCGGGCCAGGCCTTCGTCCACCACGGTCTGCACGGCGTGCAGCACGCGGCGGCCTTCGCCCTCGGTATAGACGATGCGGCGCATGTCCTGGCGCGCCCGGTCGAACACCGGCTTCATCACCAGTCCCGAGCGGAAGACGAACTGGTTGAGGCGGTCCATGTAGACGTCGAAATCGATGATGGGACGGCGCGCCACGCCGGATTCCATAGCCGCCTTGGCGACCGCCGGGGCGATCTTGATGATCAGGCGGGAATCGAAGGGCTTGGGGATCAGGTATTCCGGCCCGAAGGTCAAGGGCGCGGTGCCGTAGGCGGCGCGCACCCGCTCGTCCGACTCGGCCATGGCCAGGTTGGCCAGGGCGTAGACGCAGGCCAGCTTCATGGAATCGTTGATCTCGGTGGCGCCCACGTCGAGCGCGCCGCGGAAGATATAGGGGAACACCAGGACGTTGTTGACCTGGTTGGGATAGTCCGAGCGGCCGGTGGCGATGATGGCGTCGGGACGCACCGCCTTGACCTCGTCGGGCAGGATTTCCGGGGTCGGATTGGCCAGGGCGAAGACGATGGGCTTTTGCGCCATGGTGTCGACCATCTCGCCGGTCAGCACGCGCGGCGCGGACAGGCCGAGGAAGATGTCGGCGCCCTCGATGACCTCGGCCAGGGTGCGCATGTCGGTCTTCTTGGCGTAGACCGACTTGTACTGGTCCATCAGCTCGGTGCGGCCCTCGTAGACCACGCCCTTGATGTCGGTAACCCAGACGTTCTCGCGCTTGACGCCCAGCTTGCACAGCAGGTTGAGGCAGGCCAGCGCGGCGGCGCCGGCGCCCGAGGCCACCAGCTTGACGTCGCCGATGTTCTTGCCCACCACCCGCAGGGCGTTGACCATGGCGGCGCCCACCACGATGGCGGTGCCGTGCTGGTCGTCGTGCATGACCGGAATCTTGACCCGCTCCTGCAGCTTGCGCTCCACCTCGAAGCACTCGGGGGCCTTGATGTCTTCCAGGTTGATGGCGCCGAAAGTGGGCTCCATGGCGGCGATGATGTCCACCAGACGGTCGGGGTCCAGCTCGGCCAGTTCCATGTCGAACACGTCGATGCCGGCGAACTTCTTGAACAGGACGCCCTTGCCCTCCATCACCGGCTTGGCGGCCAGCGGGCCGATGGGGCCCAGGCCCAGCACGGCGGTGCCGTTGGTCACCACGGCCACCAGGTTGCCGCGCGCCGTCACGTCGGCGGCGCTGTCCTCGTCGGCGACGATCAACTCGCAGGCGGCGGCCACGCCGGGGGAATAGGCCAGCGCCAGGTCGCGCTGGGTGGCCAGCGGCTTGGTGGGGGTGACGCTGATCTTACCGGGGGTGGGCAGGCGGTGGTATTCCAGCGCCGCGTCGCGCAACTCGTCGGACATGCTCATGGAACGAAGACCTCTGGGGTAACGTTATTTCCTGATCGGGGGCGATACCATACTCGCTTGGGGACGCCGCGCAAAGCCTCCGATCGGATGAATTTCGGAAAACCACAGGAAATGCAACGGCATGGCGGTATGACCACTGCGCAAAGTCGGGGTAACAAAGTTGCGCAAATCATCCTGAAACGACCAAGCCCGCCAGGGTCGCCGGCGGGCTTGATGGTATCAGATGGTGCGGCCAAGAAGACTCGAACTTCCACGGGTGTTACCCCACAAGCACCTCAAGCTTGCGCGTCTACCAGTTCCGCCATGGCCGCGTTTTCCGGTAGCCTCGAAGGGCTTGCCAACGAGGAGACAGGGGAATACCAAATCACCTCGGACGAATCAAGCACGGTCTCCCGGTGTCCCAGATGAATTCTCCCGTCGAATGGCGGATTTCCGATTCTCCCGTGGATTATCCCCAGGCGCTCGCCGCCATGGAGGAGCGCGTCGCCGCCATCCGGGCCGGTACGGCGCCCGAGCTGGTATGGCTTTTGGAGCATCCGCCGCTCTACACGGCGGGCACCAGCGCCGACCCGCGCGATCTGGTCGATCCCGGGCGTTTTCCGGTCTACGAGGCGGGGCGCGGCGGCCAGTACACCTATCACGGCCCCGGCCAGCGGGTGGCCTATGTGCTGCTCGACCTCAAGCGGCGCGGCGCCGACGTGCGGGCCTATGTCTGCAATCTCGAGGAATGGCTGATCCGCGCCCTGGCCCGCTTCGTGGTCAAGGGCGAGCGCCGCTCCGGGCGGGTGGGCATCTGGGTCCAGCGCCCCGGTCAAGGCGGAATGGGCGGGCGCGAGGACAAGATCGCCGCCATCGGCGTGCGGGTGCGCCACTGGGTGACCTTTCACGGTATCGCGCTCAACGTCGATCCCGACCTTTCCCACTTCGCCGGCATCGTGCCCTGCGGCATCCGCGAGCACGGCGTCACCTCGCTGTGGGACCTGGGCCTCACCCCCACCATGGAGGACGTGGATTGCGCGCTGATGGCCACCTTCCCCGAGGTGTTCGGGAAAGGAACAATTTGAAACGGTTGCAATTCATTATTCGGCCAAGCGCTGTTGTTGTGCCGTTTAATGGCGTCGCGAATTTTTGACATCCTTTTCGCCTATGATCTTTGCCGGAATGAGGACGGCCGGGAGGATGTCACGATGATTGTTCAAGGGACGTGCGGGGCTTGCCGCCATTATGAGGATGGCCAGTGCCGGAGAGCCGGTTCACCGTTCGGTGGCCGCGCGCTGTGGGCCATGGCGTGCCTTTCTTGCGACGGCTACGAGCGTAGCGCGGTTCCCGCCACGCCCGTTTCGCCGGAGGCGCTGGCCGCCGTCAGCCGGCTCCGATAGGCTTCATCGCGGCACCGAGAAGTCCACCGGCACCGCCGGGCCGTCCGGCTCGGCGGGCATGATCGGCCAGACCGGTTCATGGGCGGCCATGGGCGGGCTGGGCAATTCCCAATAGGCCCGGGTCTCCCCGAAGCGGGCCACCGGCCCCAGGAAGCGCAGGCGGCCCTCGGGGGTGTCGCGGGTGATTTCCAGGGCGCGGATGGTCTCGGGCGGCACGGTGATGCCGTCCGGCTTGGGGCTGACGCGACCCAGGGACTGAATCCACATGGCGGTGCGCGACAGCGAGACCCGCACATGGTAGCTGCCGCCCTCGTCGGCCCGGCGCAGCAGGGCCACCGCCATGCCATAGGCCGCCAGATAGCCGGTGATGTAGTCGTTGGGAATGACCGGGCTGACCCGGGGCTCGGCAAGGGTGCCGTCGGCCACCGCCATGCCCGATGCCGCCTGGGCCAGTTGCTCCCAGCCGCGGCGGCCGCCCCATGGGCCGCCTTCGCCATAGCAGCTGAGCGACATACAGATGATGCCGGGCCGCAATTGCGCCGCCTCGGCCGCCGAGAACCCCAGCCCGGCCACGGCGCCGGGACGGTAGTTCTGGGCGAAGATGTCCGCCTCGGCCAGCAGGGCGCGCATGCGTTTGGCCTCGGCCTCGCGCTTGAGGTCCATCACGGTGGACAGCTTGCCGTGGCCGGTGTCCAGGATGAAGGCGGGAATGATCGGCCGGTCGGGCGGGCGGATGCGCAGCACCGTGGCTCCCTGTTCGGCCAGGGTGCGGGTGGCGGTCGGTCCGGCCAGCACGTCGGTGAGGTCGACCACCCGGATGCCCGACAGGGGGCGGGCGGCGGGGCGCAGCGGCTCGGGCGGGCTGTCGCCGATGCGCTCCACCGTCACCACCGGCTGGGCGGCCAGCCAGATGCCCTGGGGATGGGCCAGCCATTCCTCCGGGCGGCGGCCCACGGTGCCGCACAGGCCGCGCCCGGCGATGGCGTCCTCCAGCTCGAAGGCGTTCCACTCGGCCACCTTGGCGCGGATGCGGTCCAGGGAATTGGGACAGTCCAGAAGCTCCAGCAGGCCGTTGCGCAGATGCGGATAGCCGGCGTGGAGGTGGATGGACCGGCCGTCGCGGCAGGGATGGAAGTTGGTCAGCGGATAGGCGATATCGGTATAGGGCACGGCATAGCCGCGCCGGGTCATCAGCATCACCGATTCCAGGGATACCGCCGCCGCTCCGGCGTCGACGCTCACCGCCTGGCGCCGGCCGCTGCGCTGGCGCCAGATCTCGGCGATGGCGGCGCCATGGGCGGCCAGGGCCGCCGCCGCCGCCTCGCCCACCCGGTGGACGGTGGGGAAGTACGGGTCGCCGCCGGTGATGCCGGTGGTGCCGCCCGGACGGTTGGCCAGCCCGCCCAGGGTTAGCAGATCATCGAGGGTCTTGGCCGTGCGGGGGAATGACGCCGCCTGCTCCGACATCGCGCAGTTGTCCACTGATAATGCTCCCAAAGGTAATTCATACGCCATAATGGGCGCATAGATCGTAGGTAGGGAGCATCCTAGCGCTGCTTTTGGAAAAACAGAAGGATTCTATGGAAATCGTATTATCGGAAATATACATCCATTTGATGCGCGGGCCGTCGCACGCTCCGGGCAACGGCTTCTTTGCCCGGAGCGCGATCGATCTAGTAGGCGTAGCCGATCTTCAGCGTGGTCATCCAGTTGTCGACGCTGGACGCGCCGCCGACCCGTTCGTCGCCGGTCCACTGATAGCGGCTCTCCAGGCCGATCATCAACTGGCCCGCCGTGTAATAGGCGCTGGCGCCCAACTGGGCGGTCCACATATCGGGGCTGGGCCCCGCATCCGCGTGGGTGAAGGCCCAGCCCACGCCCGGCCCGCCGCCGACCCACAGGTTGTCGACGATGGGGATCATGTAATGGGGATTGAACTCCAGGGTCTGGAGTTCCAGCCCGCCATGGTCGAAGCGGTTGTAGCTGAACTGATCGCGGATCTTGCCATAGGGCAACTGGAACAGCGGATCGTCGATGGCCAGTTCCAGCCCGCCGGCCAGACCGCTGCCGATGGCGGAATCGGGAACCATGGCGCCCATCTTCAGGGCCACGGTGGTGTTGGCGGACCAGCCGGGCTGGGAGGCGGCGGGAAAGGCCCACTCTCCACCCAGGGCTGGCAAGGCGATGGCCGTCAGGGCAAGGGTGGCGGCGACAAGAAGGCGTTTGCGCATGGCGAACCTCCCTCGTTCGGGTGGAACGCGCTCCTATCCGAAGAGTCTGGGCCTTGCCGGGCTTGCCTTCAATGAACCGCCTCACAAATCGGCATTGCAGGAATAGCGGGCCTGAGCGCGGCGAAAGACGGGCGGCCGGCGCAAAGAATCACCGGAACGGGCGTTGCGCCGCGGGGACCGTTCCGCCAATATCCGGCTCATGTCCGATCCTTTCGCTCTCGACGACGAGGCGGCGGCGCCGTCTCCTTCGCCCCGCGCCGCCGGCCCCCGGCCGGTGCCGCTCGACGCTCCCTGGCTGCAGAGCCTCAATCCCGAGCAGTTCCAGGCGGTGACCACCACCGACGGGCCGGTGCTGGTGCTGTCGGGGGCCGGAACCGGCAAGACCAAGGTGCTGACCTCGCGCCTTGCCCACATCCTGGCTTCCGGGCTGGCCCAGCCCTGGCAGTGCCTGGCGGTGACCTTCACCAACCGGGCGGCGCGCGAGATGAAGGAGCGGGTGGGCCAACTGGTCGGCCCGGTGGCCGACGGCATCTGGCTGGGCACCTTCCACTCGCTCTGCCTGCGCATCCTGCGCTCCCACGCCGAGGCGGTGGGGCTGGGCGGCGATTTCACCGTGCTGGATTCCGACGACCAGATGCGGGTCCTCAAGCAGGTGATGGCCGACACCCACGTGGACCCCAAGGCCATGCCGCCCCAGGGGCTGATGGCCACCATCCAGCGCTGGAAGGACCGCGCCGTCACCCCCGAAAAGGCCTCGGCCGAGGGCGGGGCGGACGGGCAGGCCAAGGCGCTGTACCGGGCCTATCAGGAACGGCTGCGGGCACTCAACGCCTGTGATTTCGGCGATTTGCTGCTGCACGTGCTGACCGTGTTCCTGACCGATGCCGAGGTCCTGGCCCGCTGGCAGGCCCGCTTCCGCTACCTGCTGGTGGACGAGTACCAAGACACCAACGTCGCCCAGTATCTGTGGCTGCGCCTGCTGGCCCAGACGCACCGCAACATCTGCTGCGTCGGCGACGACGACCAGTCCATCTATTCCTGGCGCGGCGCCGAGGTGGGCAACATCCTGCGCTTCGAGAAGGACTTTCCCGGCGCTCGTGTGGTGCGGCTGGAAAGCAACTACCGCTCGACGCCCCACATCCTGGCGGCTGCCTCCGCGCTGATCGCCAACAACGCCGGGCGGCTGGGCAAGACCCTGCGCCCCGGCCTGGTCCACGATTCCGACGTCATCGAGAAAATCCGCACCAAGGCGGTGTGGGACGGCGAGGCCGAGGCAAGGCTGGTGGTCGAGGAGATCGAGACCCTGCAGCGCCGGGGCGAAAGACTCGCCTCCATGGCCATCCTGGTGCGCGCCGGCTTCCAGACCCGCGAGTTCGAGGAACGGCTGATCACCACCGGCATTCCCTATCGTGTCATCGGCGGCCCGCGCTTCTACGAGCGCCTGGAGATTCGCGACGCCATGGCCTATCTGCGGCTGGTGGTGTCGGCGTCGGACGGGCTGGCCTTCGAGCGCATCGTCAATACCCCCAAGCGCGGCCTGGGCGAGGCGGCCATCCAGACCATCCACATGGTGGCCCGCGCCGGGCAGGTGGCGCTGTTGGAAGCCGCCCGCCGGCTGGTCGGCACCGACGAGCTGAAGCCCAAGGCGCGCCAGGCGCTGGCCCGTTTCATCGAGGATATGGACCGCTGGCGCTCCTTGCTGGATTCCATGCCCCATGCCGAACTGGCCGCCACCATCTTGGACGAATCCGGCTATGTGGACATGTGGAAGGCCGACAAGTCGGCCGACGCACCGGGCCGGGTGGAAAACCTGAAGGAACTGGTGGCGGCGCTGGAGGAATACGAGTCGCTGCCCAGCTTCCTCGAGCATGTGGCCCTGGTCATGGAAAACGATTCCCGGGCCGAACTGGACAGCGTGGTGATCATGACGCTCCACGGCGCCAAGGGGCTGGAATTCGACTCGGTGTTCCTGCCCGGCTGGGAGGAGGAGGTGTTCCCCCATGCCCGCGCGCTGGCCGAATCCGGCACCAGCGGGCTGGAGGAGGAGCGGCGCCTGGCCTATGTGGGCCTGACCCGGGCCCGCAAGCGGGTGCTGGTCTCCTTCGCCGCCAACCGCCGCATCTACAACCAGTGGAAATCGCAACTGCCGTCGCGCTTCGTCGAGGAACTGCCCGAGTCCCACGTGGAGCGCTCGGGCGAGCGCGGCCTCCATGGCGGGCTGGCGGAATCCAAGGCGGCCTGGAACGACCCCGCCTGGAGCCGGGCCCGCTTCGGCCAGCCCCGGCAGGCCGCCGCCCCCACCACCTGGAGCCAGGCCAAGCCGCGCGAGAGCGAGGGCGGCTTCAAGCCGGGCCAGCGGGTCTTCCACGAGAAGTTCGGCACCGGCACCGTGCTGTCGCTGGACGGCAACAAGCTGGAAATCGCCTTCGACAAGGCGGGGACCAAGAAGGTGCTCGACAGTTTCGTTTCTTCGGTCTAACACGCCCGAATTGTCATCCTGAACGAAGTGAAGGATCTCCGCTTGCTCCGGCGTTGCCGATGCGGGTGAGGCGGAGCAGAACGAGATCCCTCGGCTGCGCTCGGGATGACAGGATTACAGAGAGAGACTGCCATGCCCCCCGTTTTCCCCGACATCTGGCGCCTGCGCCTCACCGTTTCCATGGAAACCCTTCCGGTGTTCGAGGAGGTGTTCGAGCGCCATGCCGAGGCGGTGACCATGTTCATGGAGGACCGCTCGGGCATCTCGGACGGCGAGTGCGACTGGTTCCTCGAGGGTTTCTCCCGCACGCCGCCCGACCGCGCCGCCATCGTCTCGGCGCTCTCCGCCGTGGCCGCCGCCAACGGCATCGACGCTCCGCCGTTGTCCGTGGAGATGCTGCCCAACGTCGATTGGGTGCTGGAGAACCTGCGCGACTTCCCGCCCATTTCCGCCGGGCGCTTCTTCGTCCACGGCTCCCATTGGGAGGGCAAGCCGCCGGTGGGCACCTACGGCATCGAGATCGACGCAGGCACCGCCTTCGGCTCGGGCGAGCACGCCACCACCAGGGGCTGCCTGCTGGCCCTGGATTCCCTGGCCAGGAAGCACCGGCGCCGGCACGTGCTCGACCTGGGCTCGGGCTCGGGCATTCTCGGCATCGCGGCGGCCAAGTGCTGGGCCGCCATGGTCGTCTGCACCGATATCGACCCCTCGGCGGTCAAGGTCCTGGCCGGCAATGCCGCCAATAACGGCGTCGCCCGCTATGTCACCGCCGTGGTCAGCGACGGCTACCGCAATCCGGTGGTAGGCCGCGGCAAGCCCTATGACCTGATCTTCTCCAACATCCTGGCGCGGCCGCTCTGCCGCTTCGCGCCCGATCTCGCCACCCATCTGGCTCCCGATGGACTGGCGGTCCTGTCGGGCCTGCTGGAACGCCAGGAACGCATGGTCATGGCCAATCACGAGCGCCAGGGACTGACGCTGAAGAGGCGGATCGTCATCGATGGCTGGGCGACGCTGATCATCGGACGCTAGTTCGGGTCCATACCTTAGACCTTAAGTCATAGTATATATGACCTGAGAATCGGTCATACGACGGCATACTTATCCTGAATCATTTCCCGCTTTGGGGAGGGGTTCATGGGCACCTTTCACCTTTCGCTGAAACTGAGGATTTTCGCGGCTGTCGGGCTGGTCGGGCTGGCGGCGGTCGCCATGGCCCTGGTGGGAATCCGCTCCATGGCGACCTATCACCAGCACGTGATGGAGATGCAGAACGCCTCCCAGCGCGCGGTGACCGGCGAGAAGGTCAACGGCCTGATCAACGCGGTGGTGATGGATTCGCGCGGCGTCTACATGAGCCGCGACGCCAAGGAGGCGGAGAAGTACTCTCCCGCCATCTTGAAGAACGTGGCGGAGATCAACCGCCTGATGGCCGAGTGGGCCGCCCTGGTGCCCGAGGCCGAGCGTGCCGCGTTCAAGCCGGTCGCCGAGCATGCTGCCCAGTTCGCCGCCTTCCGCACCGAGCTGGTGCGCCTGGGCCGCGAGGTGAGCACCGCCGAGGCCCGGCTCTATGGCGATAACGACGTCAACCGCGCCAACCGCCAGGCGCTGAACAAGCAGATCGAGTCCCTGGCCGCCGCCAATGCCGCCAAGGTCGCCGAGGTGGTCCATGGCCTGGACGATTTCTATGAAAGCCGTCTGCAGGCCATGATCTGGCTGGCGGTGCTGGGGCTTGCCGCCGGCATCGGCTGGGCGGCGTGGACCGCCTTCAAGCGGGTGTCGCAGCCCATCCACAACATCACCGGGACCATGCAGAAACTGGCCGGCGGCAACCTGGCGGTGGATATTCCCTCGGTGGACGCCCACGACGAGGTCGGCGACATGGCCCGCGCCGTCCAGGTGTTCCGCGACGCCATGCGCGAGACCGAGGCCATGCGCGCCTCCCAGGAACGCGAACGCGAGACCTCCTACACGGAACGGGTCGCGGCGCTGCAGAGCATGGCCCAGACGGTGGAACTGGAAACCCGCGCCGCCGTCGAGCAGGTGGCGGCCCAGACCTTGCTGATGGCCGACAATGCCGGCCAGATGGCCCATTCGGCCGGCGCGGTGGGCGGCAGCAGCCAAAGCGTCGCCGCCGCCGCCACCCAGGCCCTGTCCAACGCCCAGACGGTCTCCGCCGCCGCCGAGCAATTGTCGGCCTCCATCCGCGAGATCGGCGAGCAGATCGCCACCGCCGGCCGGGTGACTGGCGGCGCGGTGGCCGCCGCCGACAAGGCCCAGGACACCATCACCCGCCTGTCGGTGGCGGTGAACCGCATCGGCGAGGTGGCCAACCTGATCCAGAGCATCGCCAGCCAGACCAACCTGCTGGCGCTCAACGCCACCATCGAGGCGGCCCGGGCGGGCGACGCCGGCAAAGGCTTCGCCGTGGTGGCCAACGAGGTGAAGAACCTCGCCAACCAGACCGCCAAGGCCACCGAGGAAATCTCGTCGCAGATCGGCGCGGTCCAGGCCGGTACCGCCGATGCCGTCGCCTCGGTCACCGAGATCACCGAGGCCATCAAGGGGGTGGAGGACGTCTCGGTCAGCGTGGCCGGGGCCATCCGCCAGCAGAACGACGCCACCCAGGAAATCGCCCGCAACATCGCCCAGACCGCCCATGCCGCGAGGCAAGTGGCGGAGCGCATCGCCGAGGTCTCGGAAGAGGCGGGCGCCACCGGCCAGCGGGCCGCCCGGGTCAACGACATCTCGCTGGACGTGGCCCATTCCATCGAAAGCCTGAAAAGCGTCATCGTCCGGGTGGTGCGCACCGCCACCAAGGAGGTGGACCGCCGCAGCGCGCCTCGTTACGCGCTGGGGGTCAAGGGCTCGGTCGACCTGGATGGCGTGGAGGTTCCGGTGGTGTTCGCCGAAATCTCCGAACAGGGGCTGACCATCCAGGGCGAGGTCTGCCCGGTGGGCAAGGGCATGCGGGTCAAGGTGCGCATCGAGGGATGCTCGATGGCGCTGTCCATGGTCGGCCGCGAATGCGAGAACGGTCGCCTGCACGGCAATCTCGAACTCACTCCCGACGTGGAGGAGCGCTGGCAGGAGGAGTTCCAGCGCCTGATCGCCGGACGCCGGCCCCTCCGCGATGCCGCTTAACCGGGAAGGAGGAATCGTCGGTTTTCGCCCCATACGGGAACAATTTGTCGCGATTTGTTGAAATGTTGGACATGCGTGTCCTTGATGAGTATCAAGGGCACGGGGGTAGGGCGTTGACCTGAGGTGGTTTGGGGGGGAATGGAAGACGTGAAGATCAAAGCCAGGATCAGCATCACCCGCGTGGTGTTTCTGCTGTCCCTGACGGCGACCGTGCTTGCCCTGGGCGTCGTCGTCCTCATCTCCGGCCATGTGCGTGAGAAGTCGGTGCACGACCTTGCCCGCGACGAGGCGCGCCAGACCTCGACCCTGGTGTTCGAGACCCTCTACGCCGCCATGCGCAAGGGCTGGAGCAAGGACGAGATCGGCGAGGTCATCACCCGCCTGCAGGCGGCGCTGCCCGACCTGTCCATCCATGTGATCCGCGGCCGTCCGGTGATCGAGCAGTTCGGCGAGATCGCCAACGACGTCGCCATCGCCCGCCTCGATCCGCTGCTGCAGGAGGTCTTCGCCACCGGCAAGGAGGTGCTGCTGCCCAGCCCCACCGGCATTCGCTATCTCTATCCTCTGATCGTCAAGGACGAGTGCCTGCCCTGCCACACGATGGCCAAGGTGGGCGACATCAACGGCGTCATCGACATCGTCTATCCGGTGCACGCGCTGAAGGTGTCCCTGGACTACGTCCTGAACACCGTCCTGGCCTATTTCTTCGCCATCCTGTTGCTGCTGTCGGCGGCGTTGTACTTCAAGCTGAAGATTTTCGTGGCGCGGCCCATCACCAACATGGTGGGGCTGATGCAGGAGATCATCCAGCACACCGACCTGTCGCGGCGGGTGGAGACCGACGGCTTCATCTCCGAGGTGGCGGACCTCTCGGACTATTTCAACAAGCTTTTGCGCACGGTGGAGGAGTACCAGCACCGGCTGGAGGACCTGTCCATCCGCGACCCGCTGACCCGGCTTTACAACCGGCGCAAGTTCGACGAGTTCGTCGATCACGAGATCGGCCGCTCCGAGCGGCACGGCCATCCCTTCTGCATCGCCCAGATCGACCTGGACGACTTCAAGAACATCAACGACACCTTCGGCCATCCCATCGGCGATCTGGTGCTGAAGGAACTGGCCAGCGTGCTGCATCGCGAGGTGCGGCGCACCGATGTGGTGGCCCGGGTGGGGGCCGACGAGTTCTCGGTGCTGCTGCCCGAAACCACCATGGAGGAAGGCGTCGCCGCCGCCGAGAAGCTGCGCCAGGCGGTGGCCGACTGTCAGTTGGGCCTGCCGGTGGGTGGCGTCCGGGTGACCGCCAGCATCGGCCTGGTGGGCTATCCCGACAATGCCGCCGATGCCCAGAAGCTGGCCATCGCCGCCGACGTGGCCAGCTACAAGGCCAAGCGCTCGGGCAAGAACCAGGTGGCGGTGATCGGCGAGGGCGAGGACGCCACCGTCGCCATCTTCAGCCAGGGCGAGATGGTGCGTAGCGCTCTGGCCGAGGGGCGGCTGGTGCCGTTCTTCCAGCCTATCGTCGCCGCCGGGGACGGCAGCGTCGCCGCCTACGAGGTGCTGGCCCGGGTGGTGGACGGCGATCAGGCGGTGTGCGCCGGCGACTTCATCGAATCCGCCGAGGAACTGGGGCTGGCCGGCGAGATCGATGCCGCCGTGTTCGACGGCGCCCTGGCCGCCATGGCGGCGGGCAAGCTGGGCGACGCCAAGATCTTCGTCAATCTGTCGGCCAAGAGCCTGACCGATCGCGAACGCATGATGGCCATTCCGCGGCGTCTGGCCGAGGCCGGTGTTGCCGCCAACCGAGTGGTTCTCGAGATCACCGAGCGCGAGGCGCTGCCCCATTTCGGCGACATCGTCTCCATGATCAACGAGCTGCGCAGCACCGGCCTGGGCTTCGCGCTGGACGATTTCGGTTCGGGCTTCTCGTCGTTCCTCTACCTCAAATACATCACGGTGGATTACGTCAAGATCGAGGGCAGCTTCATCCGCCACGTGGTCACCGACGAACGCGACCGCATCATGGTGGAGCACATCCATTCCATGGCCCGGCGCTTCGGCATGATCACCATCGCCGAGTTCGTGGAGGACGAGGCGACCATGGTGCTGCTGCGCAAGATGGGGATCAATCTGTGCCAGGGCTTCCACATCGCCGTGCCGAAGCCCATTCATAAGCTGTGATGACGCCCGCGACACCCGACGACCTGTTCGCCCTGTTCGACCGCCTGGACATCCGGGCGGTGACCCACCGGCACGAACCGGCCTTCACGGTGGAGGAGGGGCACCGGGTGTGGGGGGCGATTCCGGGAGTTCACTGCAAGAACCTGTTCCTCAAGGACGGCAAGGGTCGGCTGTGGCTGGTGGTGGCCCCCGCCGAGCGGCGCGTCGACCTCAAGACCCTGCCGCAGAGGATCGGCTCGGCGCGGCTGTCCTTCGGCTCGGCGGCGCTGCTGGCCGAGGTGCTGGGCGTCGAGCCGGGCTCGGTGACGCCCTTCGCGGCGATCAACGACCGGGAACACCGGGTCTCGGTGGTCCTGGACGCCGAGATGATGGCGCAGGAGCGGGTCAATTATCATCCGCTGCGCAACGACATGACCAGCACGCTCGCTCCGGCGGAGCTGATGCGCTTTTTCGGGCATACCGGCCATTCCCCTCTGCTGGTTGATCTATAGACGGGGGTATTGCCCCACCTGCCCCGTTTGCGCTATTTCCTGTACCGCGAATCGGGCTTTCGACTGGGGATGTTTCCGAAAATGGCGATGATCAGTTTGCGGCATATGGCGGTGGCCTTGGTGCTGGCTCTCGGTCTGTCCGTGCTTCCCGCCGCCGGCCGGGCCGCCGATGTGGAGCTGGGGCGCAAGACCGTGCAGGGCGCGGTGGACGAGGGGATTTCCACCTTTGTCGGCAAGAAGCACCCCCTGCCCGAGCGCAGCCGCCTGCTGGACGACCTGCTGCGCCGCTACATCGATCCGCCCATGCTGTCGGCCAGCATTCTCGGACGCTACTGGGGCAAGATCAGCCCCGCCGAGCAGAACGCCTTTTCCGAGCTGTTCGTGCGCTATCTGGTGACGTCCTATGTGGGAATCCTGGGGCGCGCCGAACCCGGCACCATGGTCAAGGTGGCCGAGGGCGTGGATATCGGCACCAAGGTTCGGGTGCTGTCCTCCGCCGCGCTGCCGTCCCAGCCGGGCGAGCCCATTCCGGTGGAGTGGGAGGTGGCGACCACCGCCGACGGCAAGCCGGTGATCATGGATCTGACCGCCCAGGGGGTCAGCCTGATCCGCGCCATGAAGGACGACTTCGCCTCGGTGCTGCGCTCGTCGGGCGGCAAGATCGAGCCGCTGATGGAGGCCCTGCAGCGCAAGATCGAATCCAACGAGAAGATCAACGCCGCCCAGGCGGGGTAAGCCCACCTGATTTTTCTTGTCATCCCGAGCGTATGCGAGGGATCTCATCCTGGAACGGCTTTTCCAATTGGGAAGCGGTATTCCAAGCGGAGATCCCTCCGCCCGGGGGGCGTCGGGATGACAGGTTGAGCGCTACGACCCCAGATAGACCAGCGTCTCGCCTTCCTTGAAGTCGCCCGAGGCGGCGAGGTCCTTGAAGAAGTCCGCCACGGCGCGGGCCGGCCCGGTCAGGGCGTTGATGGGGCCGGGCTTCAGCCCCAGGCCGTGCGCCTTGATCATGCGCGGCTCGACCTCCTTGGCCGCCACGTACAGCACCACGTCGTCGCCCTTGGGAGCGGCCATCAGGGTCAGGCGCGCCGCGTCCACGTACTGGACCAGGAACAGGCCGGGGGCCAGGCGGGTGGCGCGGGCCTTGCCGGTGGGGCCGTCCGAGGTCGCCACGTCGTACTGCTTTTCCGCCGCGTTCCACGTCACCCGCACCTCGACCCCGTCCGGGCGGCGATAGCGGCCGTCCTTGACGCCGTCCACCCGGATGGAGGCGGACGGGGCGACGGTGTCGCCCTCCACCTGATAGCAGGCGGGCAGCAGCAGCAGGAGAAGCAGGGCGGCGAGGCGGCGCATCGGGGGGTCCTTCCGGCTGAATTTGCCCGGACCCTACCATCGTCGGGGCAGCGGAGGAATTGACCTCGGCCAAGTCCTTGTTCCGATGCTTGTTCCCGGGCGGGCGAATCGCTAAAGTCCGCGCCTTGAACGCCCCCCCGGAGGAAGTCATGTCCGAGCGTATCCTGATCGTCGATTTCGGCTCGCAGGTGACCCAGCTGATCGCGCGCCGCGTGCGCGAGGCCGGCGTCTACTGCGAAATCCACCCCTTCAACCGGGTAAACGTCGACAGCATCCGCGCGTTCGGCCCCAAGGGCGTCATCCTGTCGGGCGGCCCGGCCTCGGTGGCCGATTTCGGCTCGCCGCGCGCCCCCCAGGGCCTGTTCGACATGGGCCTGCCCATTCTCGGCATCTGTTACGGCCAGCAGACCATGTGCGAGCAGTTGGGCGGCAAGGTGGAGCCCGGCGACCATCGCGAGTTCGGCCGCGCCATGCTCAAGGTCTCGGGCGAGCCCTGCGCCCTGTTCGACGGCATCGCCGCCAAGGGCGACGAGGTCCAGGTGTGGATGAGCCACGGCGACCGGGTGACGGCCATCCCGCCGGGCTTCAAGGTGGTCGCCACCTCCGAGGGCGCGCCCTTCGCCGCCATCGCCAACGCCGACAAGCGCTTCTATGGCGTGCAGTTCCATCCCGAGGTGGTGCACACCCCCATCGGCAAGCAATTGCTGTCCAATTTCGTCCACAAGATCGTCGGCTGCGCCGGCGACTGGACCATGAAGGCCTTCCGCGCCCAGGAGATCGCCAAGGTGCGCGCCCAGGTCGGCTCGGGCCGGGTGATCTGCGGCCTGTCGGGCGGCGTGGATTCCTCGGTGGTGGCGGCCCTGCTGCACGAGGCCATCGGCGACCAGTTGACCTGCGTGTTCGTCGACACCGGCTTCATGCGCTCGGGCGAGTCCGAGCAGGTGGTCAGCGTCTTCCGCGACCGCTTCAACATCAAGCTGGTCCACAAGGACGCCTCGGACCTGTTCCTGGACAAGCTGGCCGGTCTGACCGACCCCGAGAAGAAGCGCAAGATCATCGGCGCCACCTTCATCGACGTGTTCGAGGAAGAGGCCCGGGCGGTGGGCGGCGCCGACTTCCTGGCCCAGGGCACTCTCTACCCCGACGTGATCGAGAGCGTCAGCTTCACCGGCGGTCCCTCGGTGACCATCAAGAGCCACCACAACGTGGGCGGTCTGCCCGAGCGCATGAACATGAAGCTGGTGGAGCCGCTGCGCGAGCTGTTCAAGGACGAGGTCCGGGCGCTGGGCCGCGAACTGGGCCTGCCCGCCGACATGGTCGGCCGCCATCCCTTCCCCGGTCCCGGCCTGGCCATCCGCATCCCCGGCCAGCCGCTGACGCGGGAGACCCTGGATATCCTCAGGAAGGCCGATGCCATCTATCTCGATGAGATCCGCAAGGCCGGCCTTTATGACGAGATCTGGCAGGCCTTCGCCGTGCTGCTGCCGGTTCGCACCGTGGGCGTCATGGGCGATTCCCGCTCCTACGACTACGCCTGCGCACTCCGCGCCGTGACCAGCACCGACGGCATGACCGCCGATTTCTATCCCTTCGACATGGCCTTCATCGGAAGGGTGGCGAACCGGATCATCAACGAGGTCAAGGGCATCAACCGGGTGACCTACGACATCACCAGCAAGCCGCCGGGGACCATCGAGTGGGAGTGACAATCCCTGTCGAAAGTGGCAAGTCTTCATTACCTTTCGTCAAGATTATGGTTTGGTGAATGGGGCTTCCGCCCGATTGTCCTTCTCCTTATTCCAGGTACAATCCCTTATGGTCGTCATCAGGAATTGGGATGATGGGATTGCAAGACAACAGGCGTTGCGCCTTTGACAGGCTGATCAGTCTGGCCGGTGAAACCGAGCCGGCCGAGCATGCCCTGTCGGTTCTGCGCAATGCCGGTTCCTGCAGCGCGCTGCTGTCCTGCCCGCGCCGCCTGGGGTGCTCGTGGATGGCCATGATCCTGGCGACGCGGCTGTCCGAGGCCGCCATCGCCGCCGCCGAGCACGACCGGGTTCTCGCCCTCTCAGCCTAGGGTTGTTTAGGGGGGCGCATGATCGCCCCGTGAATCCCGCATGGAAGATGTGGTTGAGAATCGCTCTTCGCCCCCCTATCATCGCCGTATGACGAATTGTGACCTGCCCTCGGCCTGTCAGCGAAAATTCACGGCGACCTCCAACTGCATCGAATGCGGCACCTGGGTGGACGCACTGGTTATTCTCGGTGATATCGCTCATTGCCCCGAAGACACCACCTGCTCCCACCATGACGCCTGTGCGCGCGAGGTCGCCCGTTGCGCCGGCGACCTGCACCGGGGGGCTCCGCTCCGGTCGCGGCTGGTGGACAGGCTGCGGCAGTTGATGTCGCCGGTGACCGCCTTTCGTTAGTTCCCGTTGTTTCGATGATGTTCGTGGCGTGTGCGGAGGTGGGCATGCAGGGAGAGAATATGTCCAGCCGCGACGATGCCGGAGAACACTGCGCCGGCGGGCTGCCCTGTGCCGGCTGCCCCGAGGCGGTCGCCTCGGTAAGCCGGGTCTCCCATGGCAGCGGTCTCAGCCGGTCCGACGCGGATGGCTGCTGGGTGGTGCGCATCGGCCATTTGGAAAAGCTGCGCAGCGACGATCCCTGTCTCGCCTGTTCCTTCTTCCGCAACCGGGCGCCTCTGCTGGCGGGATAGCCCAGGCATTCCGTCCAGGCAGACCTCTCATCCCCATGGCGGATGGGGCTTTCTCTTGCGTCCGGGCGGCAAAGGCGTACATTGCGGCCGTCTCATTGGACCAAGATCAGGGCGCGACGATGATTCCTCGGCATGCGGTCATCCGGTGGGGGGAACCCCTGTTGCTCGGGGTCGGCTTCGTCGATCACGATCATTGCGAGGCGGTCGAGATGATCAACCGCATGGCCGCCGCCACTCCGTCCGGGCGCCTGGACCTGGCTCGGGCCTTTTCCCGTCACTGCGTCGACCATTTCGCCCGCGAGGAGGAGATGATGGTGAAGACCGGATTCTTCGCCCTCGATCCCCATCGTGACGAGCACCGGCGCGTGGTCGCCGAACTGGGCGAGGTGATCCGCGCGCTGGAGGGCGGCGACCCTTGCGAGGAATACTTCACCGTCGAGCTGCCGCAATGGTTCCTGGAGCACCGGGCGACCATGGATTACGTCACGTCGGGCTACGCCCTCGAGCACGGTTGGGCGGAATAGCTACAGCGCGGCGGTGGCCCGGTCCAGCCAGTTCCGCTCCGCCGGCTCGGCCAGCCGCGGCATGATGTTGTCGCGCACCCGGGCGTGATAGGCGTTCAGCCACTCCCTTTCTCCCGCATCCAGCAGGTCCGCCGCCACCAGGGCGCGGTCGATGGGCGCCAGGGTCAGGGTTTCGAAACCCAGCAGGTCGCGTTCGGCGCCCGCCGGGGCGGTTTGCGGCGTCACCAGCACCAGATTCTCGATACGGATGCCGTAGGCGCCGGTCTTGTAATAGCCGGGCTCGTTGGACAGGATCATGCCCGGCTTCAGCGCTACGCTGTTGCCCACCTTGGAAATCCGCTGCGGCCCCTCGTGCACTGACAGGAAGCTCCCGACCCCGTGGCCGGTGCCGTGGTCGTAGTCCAGCCCCTCGGACCACAGCGGCTGCCGGGCCAGGGCATCGAGCTGGCTGCCGCTGGTGCCGGCCGGGAAGATGGCCCGCGCCAGGGCGATGTGGCCCTTGAGCACCAAGGTGAAGCGGCGGCGCGCCTCGGCGGGCGCCGTGCTGCCGATCAGCACCGTGCGGGTGATGTCGGTGGTGCCGTCCAGGTACTGGGCTCCGGAATCCACCAGGTACAGCTCGCCCGCCGCCAGGGGGCGGTTGGTCTTGGGCGTCGAGTGGTAGTGGACGATGGCCCCGTTGGCTCCGGCCCCCGAGATGGTGGGAAAGGACAGGCCGCGGAAGTGTTCGCCGCCACGGCGGAAGCCCTCCAGGGCGTCGGCGGCCGCCATCTCGTCCACCGTGCCGTGCCGCGTGGCGCTCTCGAGCCAGGCGAGGAAGCGGACCATGGCGGTGCCGTCGCGATGGTGGGCGGCGCGGGTGCCGGCCATCTCCACCGGGTTCTTGCAGGCGCGGGGCAGGGCGCAGGGATCGGCGCCGGCCTCGACGCGGGCGCCGGCCATGCGCAGGGTCTCCCAGACCTGGAAGGGGGCCGAGGCTGAATCCAGCCTGACCCGCTTGCCGCCGCGTCCCAGCAGGCGGAGCGCCGCCTCGAACTGGGCCGGTTCCGCCACCCGCACGCCGTCGCCCCACGCCGCCGCCACCTCGGGGGCGATGCGGCCGGGATCGAGGAACAAATCCACCGAGCCGTCGGCCTGCAGGATGGCGAAGCACAGCGGCAGCGGCGTGAAGGCCACGTCGTCGGCCCGGATGTTCAGCAGCCAGGCCACCGATTCCGGCGCGCTCAGCACGGCGGCGTCCAGGCGCTCGCGCGTCAGCTCGGCGGCGATGTCGCTCCGCTTGGCGGCGGACGAGCGGCCGGCGAAGCCATCGGGATGGGCGGCCACCGGGCTGGCCGGCGGGGCCGGCCGGTCGCCCCACACGGTGTCCAGGGGATTGTCCGGACAGGGGACCAGGGCGGCGCCCGACCGCTCGCAGGCATTGGTCAGGGTCTGGACCTGGTCATGGGTGTGCAGCCAGGGGTCGAAGCCCAGGCGGTCGCCCTTGGCCAGCACCTCGCCCAGCCAGCGCTGGGGCGGATGCTCGGTCAGGTGCAGGGGGGCGAACAGCTCGATGTCCACCTCGCCGCGCACCTGCAGCGTATAGCGGCCGTCCACGAAGATCGCCGCCTTGTCGTGCAGCACCACCGCCGCCCCCGCCGATCCGGTGAAGCCGGTCAGCCAGCCCAGGCGCTGGGCGCAGGGCGGCACGTACTCGCCCTGGTGCTGGTCGGCGCGGGGAATCACGAAGCCGCTCAGATTGCGGCGGTCCAGTTCGCGCCGCAGGGCGGCGAGGCGGTCCGGATAGGTGGCCGGTGCTTGCTGCAAAGTCATGCCGGAAATTTAGTCCATAAGGAGTTGGTCAGGTAGGGGGTATTTGGGCGATGCCGCCGTGACATTGAAAAAGCGGGAACAGCTTGGGTCTGAATAATACTGAATATGCGAATTTTTCAGTTACTGCGCTGCAATATCAGGAACTCATCAGGTGAATGCCCTAGCCGGAAGGCAGGTAAGGTAAGTCTGATCTTTAAGAAACACAGAAAAATGAGTACGATACGTAATAATGTCGGGTGGACATCTGTCGCGTGCAAGCTCTCCGGGTGAGATGATATGGGAGCTCAGGAAACGGCGTCGGCCATTGAACCGGGCGGCGCCATGGTGCCAAGGGAACCGGGGGGGAAGCGATGCCGCAGCGTGGCGGCGGTCGCCATCCTGGCGCTGACCGATATCCTTGAGGAATCGGCCGTCGACGGTACCGTCACCATGGATGATGTCCGCCGGGTCGCCAAGGCGGTGCTGGCGGCGCGCGGCCCGCTGGGCGAGCATTACGCCCTGTGGGAGGACGGCTGCGACGCCGCCTTCACCCTGCGGCGCATCGAGCAGCAGCGCACCGATTTCATGGGGCGGATCATCACCCGGCCCTTTTCCGATTACTTCGGCGACAAGAACAGCGGCATCGAGCGCAAGCATCTGCCGCAATTCTTTGCGGCCGTGCACATGATCATCGGCGAGGAGCCCTACGAATTGCTGCGCACCCGGGCGAGCAAGGCGGCCGAACGGCACCGTACCGAGGATGGTCTGGTGTCGTGGCCCGAGTTCTATGCCGACGACGACGTGCGGGCCATCTTCGAGGAAGTGCTGGTCACCATGGCCCGCAGCTTCCGGCGCTTCGAGCCGCGCAAGGACTGGTTCCTGATCATCATGAATTCCAGCCCGTCCTCCATCTCCACCGCCTCCAACGCCTTCATTCCCAAGCGGCCGGAGGACAAGGTGCTGCGCGAGTTCAGCGAGGCCCACATGGTGCGGCTGTTCCAGGCGCTGTTCGCCAGTTGCCGGCCGGACACCTTCTCGACCGAGCGCAAGGCGGCCTTCATGGAGAAATGGGGCAGCGAGCCGGAAAAGGTTTTCGGCCCGCTGTTCGTCAGTCTGGCGGAAATGGCGCAACAGGGAGACGCACCAAGGGTTTCAGAGAAACCCGCCCGGCGCCTGAAGGACTGAAAGACTCTTCCTACCAGTGCTTGTCCACGAACACCGCGATGAACAGCAGCAGCAGGTAGGGCATGGAGGCGGCGAAGTTCCAGCCCGCCCAGCGGCGCGACGGATCCTTGACCAGCACCACGTTGAAGCCCAGCAGAACCGCGCCCGACAATGCCGCGATGATGCCGTAGGCATTGCCCAGCAGGCCCAGCCACCAGGGCAGCAGCGACGATGCCACCAGGGCGACACTGTTGCCCAAAATCCACCACGCGGTGCGCTTGGCGCCCACCACCACCGGCAGCATGGGAACCCCGGCCTGGCGGTAATCGTCGGTCAGCAGGATGGCCAGCGCCCAGAAATGGCTGGGCGTCCACAGGAACAGCACCAGGGCCAGCACCATGGGCAGCATCCACAGGGTCTGGTCCACCGCCGCCGCTCCGGCCAGGATGGCGAAGCTGCCGGCGGCACCGCCGATGATGATGTTGGTCCAGTGGCGGCGCTTCAGCCAGACGGTATAGATGGCCACATAGACGAAGCCGCCCAGGAACAGGTGCAGCGCCACCACCCAGTTGAACGCCGTGGCGGCCAGCGCCATGCCGGCCACCATCAGCACCACCGCCAGGGTGAAGCCCACCGCCGGGGTGCCGGCGCCGGTGGCCATGGGGCGGCGCGAGGTACGGCGCATCAGCCGGTCGATATCGCGGTCCCAGACGTGGTTGAACACCGCCGAGGCGGCCGAACCGAGAATCATGGCGAGCGTCAGCAGCAGCAGGGCCACCGGATCGACCTTGGTCGCCACGGCGCCATAGCCGGTGATCGCGGTCAGCGCGATCATCAGCGCGATACGCGGCTTCAAAAGCTCGATGAATTGCCTGAACGTCAAACCCGCCTCCGCGCCCGTGGTTGTTCCGCGGGTCAGGTGTATAGATGATACAGCATAAGATACACAACGATGCCGGTGATAGAAACGTAAAGCCACAGCGGCAACGTCCAGCGGGCGATTTTCGGGTGCAGGTCGAAACGTCCCTTCAGCGCCCGCAGCAGGGTCAGCACCACCATGGGCGCCACCAGCGCGGCCAGGATCACGTGGCTGATCAGCAGGGCGTAATAGAGCGGCCGTACCATTCCGGTTCCCCGGAACACGAAGATGGGGGCGGCGAAGTGGTAGACCACGTAGAAGGCCAGGAACAGGGCCGAGGCGCCCACCGCGCCCAGCATGGCCTTGCGGTGGCTGTCCTTGCGGCCGGCCCGGATATGGACGAAGCCGGTGACCAGGAAGGCGAGCGATACCGCGTTGAGGAAGGCGGTGACATGGGGCAGGGTGCCGGCGGCCGTCATCTCTGGGATTCTCCTACCACGTCATCCAGCCGCCCAGGCGCAGCCAGACCACGGCGATGGCCATGGTCAGCAGGGTCACCGGAATTCCGGCCCGGGCGAAATCGGTGAAGGACAGGCGGGTGCCGGCGGCGGCGGCGCGCTCGGCGACGATGATGTTGGCCATGCTGCCCACCAGCAGGAAGTTGCCCGCCAGGGTGGAGAGCAGGGCCAGCCCGGTCAGGGCGCCGGGATCGGGGGTCGGCCATACCGCCAGGATCAGCATCACCGCCGGCACGTTGCCGATGGAGTTGGAGGCGATCAGGGCCACCGGCAGCATGGATTTCAAGCTGTCGGGGAACCAGCCGTGCTCGGCCAGCCAGTTGACCCAGTGCCGCGCCATGTCGGTGTCGGCGAAGGCGCCGGTGACCACGAACAGGCAGGCGAACAGCAGCAGCAGATGCCAGTCCACCAGGCCGATCATCTCGCGCGAGCTCATGCGGCGGCTGGTCAGCAGCAGGACGGCGATGACCATGGCGCCCACCTCGCGCGGCAGCGGCGCGGCGAACAGCAGCGCCAGGATGGCCAGCGCGATGCCGCCCTTGACCGCCTGCCAGCGATGGCCCTCGGACGGGGGATGGGCGGCCACCGGCTCGGGGGCGGCGTCCAGCTCGCGCCGCCAGATCCAGGCGACGCAGTAATATACGGCCACCAGCGACAGGGCCGACGGCACGGCGCAGGCGGCCAGGAAGTTCCAGAAATCCAGCCCGCCCACCTGGCCGATCAGGATGTTCTGCGGATTGCCGATCAGGGTGGCGGCGCTGCCGGCATTGGCGGCGCCCACCAGGCCCAGCAGATAGGGGCGGGGGTCGAGACCGCGCCGGCGGATGCCCTCGGCGATGATCGGGGTCATGGCGAAGCACACCACGTCGTTGGCCAGCACCGCCGACAATCCGCCCGACACGGCGACCACCAGGGCCAGCAGCCGCCGGGCCGAGCCGGGCGATTCCGCCACCTTCTCCGCCACGGCGCCGTAGACGCCGGCCAGTTGGAACTGGGCCGAGATGATCATCAGGGCGAACAGCAGCAACAGGGTCGGTACGTCGATGGAAGTGCCCATGGCCTTGACGCCCACCTTGCCGGAAACCAGCAGGACCACCACGGCCAGCAGGGCGATGCCGGTGCGGTCGAGCCTCAGCCCCGGCACCGAGCCGACGGCCATGCCGAGATAGGTGAGGAAGAAGACGGTGACGACGAAGCTATCCATACCTTCCCTTATGGCCTGTCGGCGGAGTCTCGGCAAGTCCTGCCGTGCCGTCACGGCTATCGGGCCGCTACGGGTTTGGCTATCATGGCCGGAACATTGGGAGAGCGCATGATGTTGGGAATGAGTTGGACCCGCCTGGGCCGGGTCGCGGCGATCGCCATGGTTCTGGCCCTTGGCCAGGGCGTGGGGCCGTCCTCCGTCCAGGCGGCGGACGGCAAGCCGGGCGCGGCGCCGACCGACGCCCGGGTCTACCAGTTTCCCGAGCCCAAGCCCGACGACGTCGTGGTCGTCAACTCCCGGGGCGGGCAGCGCTTTGGCGTCGGCTACTGGCCGCAGGCGGTGATGGCCTCGCCCAAGGACATGCCGACCATCCGGGCCATGTCCGACGAGCTGAACCGGCACTTCGTCCGGCTGGTCGGCAAGCATCGGCTCGAGGACCTGCTCTCCGCCGAGCAGAAGCGGGCGCTTGCCGCCAAGATGGTGATCGTCGCCAACAGCGAGCTGGCCGCCTATGACCGTCGGGCCGGGGTGGCGGTTCCCACGGGACGGGTCTATGTGGAAGACATCGTCTTCAAGACTTTCAGCATGGAAGCGGTGAAGTAGGGAAACCCTACTTCTTCGGCATTCCCGCCGCGATGCGGTCCATGAGGCGGCTCGGCAGGCAGCCGGCCATGCGGGCCATCACGTGCATGGGCCAGGGAAAGGCGATGCGGCCCCGATTCTCCGCCAGCCCGCGCGCCATGATGGCGGACGCCCGCTCCACGTCCATCAGGAACGGCATGGAAAAGCGGTTCACCGCCGTCATGGGGGTCGCCACGAAGCCGGGGCAGATCACCGAGACGCCGATGCCCGAGGGCGCCAGTTCGCCGCGCAGACCCTCGCCCCACACCCGCACCGCGGCCTTGGAAGCGCAATAGGCCGGCGCCCCGGGAAAGCCCCGGAAGCCGGCCAGCGAGCTCATGATGCCGACCTGCCCCCGGCGGCGGGCCCGCAGCAGGGGAATGGCCGGCATCACCGTGTTGAACACGCCGTCCACGTTGACGGCGAAGATGGCGCGGGTCTGGGCGGCGGTCTCGCCGCCGCCGCCGGTTCCCGCCGAGATGCCGGCATTGGCGATGACCAGATCCAGCGGCCGGAGGGCCTCCGAGGCCTCGACCCAGGCGGCGGTCGCCGTCTTGTCGGTGACATCCACCCGCGCCGCATGAACCTCGGCGCCCCTGGCCCGGCACTGGCCGGCGACCTCGTCCAACCGGGCCATGTCGCGCCCCGACAGGTGCAAGGTGACGCCCGGCGCGGCATGGGCGCGGGCCAGCCCGGCTCCCAGGCCCGACGAGGCGCCGGTGATCAGGATGGAGGCGAAGCCGGTCATCCGCCGTTGCCGTTCTTCTCGTTCAGCAGGGACCGCAGCGGCCCGAGCAGGGGGGGCAGGTCGTGGCGCGCCGAATCGAAGACGATGCTGGGGTCCACCGAATGGTATTCGTGCACCAGGATGTTGCGCATCTCGGTCATGCGGCTCCATGGGATGTCGGGATGGCGTTCGGCCACCTGGGAGGGGACGCGCTTGGCCGCCTCGCCGATGATCTCCAGGTTGCGGACCACCGCGTCCACCGTGCGGTCGTCGGCCACGAAACGGCGGTCGTCCATGCCTTCGGTGTAGCGCCGGATGCGCTCGATGGCCTCGATCATGTCCTCGATGCGGACCCGCCAATCCTTGAACGTCACGTTTCAACCTCTCCCTCGCCGTAGACCGGCAGGCATTCGTCGAGAATGCGCCGCTTGAGGCGCGGCTTGATGTTGCCCGAGGTGATGAGGTCCACCGGGCGGCCCAGCAGCCCTTCCAGGGCGTGCTTCAGTTCCACGTAGGCGAACAGGCCGCCGGGCTTGCCGGGGAAGAACTCCACCATTAGGTCGATGTCGCTGGTGGGCTTGGCCTCGTCCCTGACCACCGAGCCGAACAGGAACAGGGCCTTGACCCCGAAGCGCTCCATGATGTCGGTGCGCGAGCGCAGGCGGCCGACCACTTCGTCGCGGGCGGCGGGGTTGCGGCGGCGCGAGATGCGCCCGGCATAGGCCTTGACCGCGTCGGCCTTGTCGGCCGGTACGCGCACGACGATCTCCACCACGTTGGGGCGGCCACGCTCGGGGCGTCTTCTTTCCTTCATGCGGAAAGGATAGTCCGCGTTACACCGCATGGAAAGGAGCACGGTTGTTGCCTCGCCCGGGCAAGGCTATAAAACCTCCCTGACATTTGATGGAGGCACCGCCTTGACCGTCGCCAGCATGACCGGCTACGCCCGCGCCGAAGGTCGCGATTCCCAGGGCTCGTGGGTGTGGGAGGGCAAGAGCGTCAACGGCCGCGGCCTGGAATTGCGCTGCAAGTCGGCGCCGGGCTATGACGGGCTGGAGGTCCACGCCCGCGAGGCGGCGGCCAAGCGCCTGAAGCGCGGCAACGTCCAGCTCTCGCTCAATGTGCGGGCCGAGACCGAGCAGTCCCAGGTCCGCGTCAACGAGGCCATGCTCGAGCAATTGCTGGGTATCTGCCGCCAGTGGCAGGGCAAATATCCCGAAATCACCCCCGCCCGCATGGACGGCCTGCTGGCGCTGAAGGGTGTGCTCGAGCCGGCGGCCGAGGCGGAGGCCGGCGATGCCGATTCCCTGCGCGCCGCCCGGGAAGGCGCCATGAAGGCCTCGCTCGAGGCCATGCTCGACCAGTTGGCCGCCATGCGCCGGGTGGAAGGGGCGCGTATCGCCGCCGTGCTGACCGCCCAGTTGGACGAGATCGCCACCCTGGCCGCCAAGGCGGGCAATTGCGCCGTGCTGCGCCCCGACGCGGTGCGTGAGCGCCTGCGCGCCCAGGTCGCCCAGGTGCTGGAGGCCGCCCCCACCCTGGCCGAGGACCGTATCGCCCAGGAAGTGGCGCTGATCGCCGTCAAGGCCGACGTGCGGGAAGAACTGGACCGCCTTGCCGCCCACGTGGCCGCCGCCCGCGACCTGCTGGCCCAAGGCGGCGCCATCGGCCGCAAGTTGGACTTCCTGGCCCAGGAATTCAACCGCGAGGCCAATACCCTGTGCTCCAAATCCTCGGACGTGGAGTTGACCCGCGTCGGTCTCGACCTCAAGGCCGTCATCGACCAGTTCAAAGAGCAGGTCCAGAACATCGAGTAGGAAACATGAGCGATACCCTTCCCACCGTCAGCCGCCGTGGCCTCATGCTGGTGATGTCGTCGCCCTCCGGGGCGGGCAAGACCACCATCTCGCGCGCCTTGCTGGAGCGTGATTCCGCCATCGGCATGTCGGTGTCGGCCACCACGCGGGCGCCTCGCCCCGGCGAGGTGGACGGCAAGGACTACCATTTCGTCTCCGTCGATAAGTTCCACGAGATGGTGGAGAAGCGGGAGTTCCTGGAGCACGCCCGCGTCTTCGATAATTTCTACGGTACGCCCAGGGGGCCGGTGGACCAGATCCTGCGCTCGGGCCGCGACGTGCTGTTCGACATCGACTGGCAGGGCACCCAGCAGATGGCCCAGAACGCCCGGGCCGATCTGGTTTCGGTGTTCGTGCTGCCGCCTTCGGTGGAGGAACTGGAGCGCCGCCTGCGCGGCCGCGCCCAGGATTCCGACGAGGTGGTCCGAAAGCGCATGGCCAAGGCCGGCGACGAGATGAGCCATTGGCCGGAATACGACTACATCGTGGTCAATGTCGATCTCGATAAGTCCATCGCCGCCGTCCAGGCCATCCTGGCCGCCGAGCGCCTGAAGCGCGAGCGCCAGGTGGGCCTGCCCGACTTCGTCACCCAGTTGCGGGGCGGCGAGTAGCCTCGCTCCTCAGGCCGCCGCCCGCGCCAGGGTCTGGTCGCGGATGGGCAGGTGCACCAGGGCGGCGAAGAGCCCCAGGATGGCGGTGCCGGCCCACATGACGTCGTAGGACAGGGTGGCGTCGTAGATCAGGCCGCCCAGCCACGAGCCCAGGAAGCTGCCCAGCTGATGGGTGAAGAACACCAGGCCGAACAGCATGCCCAGGTATTTCGGCCCGAACACCCCGGCGATCAGGCCTGAGGTGGGGGGCACGGTGGACAGCCACAACAGGCCGATGCCGGCGGCGAAGGCCAGCAGGGTCCACTCGTTCTTGGGCCCCATGACGAACGCGAAGGTGATCACGGCGCGGCCCAGATAGATGGCCGACAGCACGTATTTGGGCCGGTATTTCTGGGACAACTGGCCCATCAGCCAGGTGCCGATCACGTTGAACCCGCCGATGACCAGCAGCGCCGTGGCGCCCGCCCCCTTGCTCATGCCGCACAGGGCCAGATAGCCGGGCAAATGCACGCCGATGAAGGTGACCTGGAAACCGCAGACGAAGAAGCCGGCGGCCAGCAGGCGATAGCCGGGATGGACCCAGGCTTCGCGCAGCGCCTGGCCGATGCTCTGGTGGGCGACGTTGGAGGCCGGGGGCTGGGCCGCCTTCTCGCCCTTGGCCAGCACCAGGGCGAGCGGTATGGACGCCAGGGAAAAGGCCGAGAGGATCCACACCGCCTGGGTGGCGCCGAAGGCGCCGATCAGCCATTGGGCCAGGGGAATCATCGCCATCATGCCCAGCGATCCCAGGGCCGAGCCCATGCCCATGGCCGAGGTGCGGTGTTCGGGCCGCACGGCGCGGCCCACGGGACCCAGCACCACGGCGAAGCTGGTGGCGGCCAGCCCGAAGCCCGACACCACGCCCAGGCCCAGCGTGGTCGACCAGACCCCTCCCATGCCCACCATCATCATGCCGATCCCGAAGGCCAGCGCGCCCAGGGCGGCGACCTTGGCGGCGCCGTAGCGGTCGGCGGCGGCGCCGGTGAACGGCTGGAAAAAGCCCCACATCAAATTGTGGATGGCCACCGCCAGGGAAAAGGTGGCCAGCGGCCACTGGCGCTCCAGCGACAGCGGTCCGATCAGCAGGCCCTGGGCCTGACGGGCCCCCATCGAGACGCTCATCATCAGCGCGCCACCGATGAAAACGAGCATGACGGCCGGAGATAGCCATGCGGGACGAGGCATGATCCGTTCAGCCTTCGATCAGTGGACCTGGATCGACACTAATGTGCGTCGGCGGGCAAGGGCAAACGAGATTTGTTCAGGTGTGGACTTAGGAAATCTAACGCGACGGTGTCGTGATCCCGTCTCATCGGGGCCTGGCCTTCGGCTCAGAAATCCGG
>JAVBXM010000249.1 GCA_030824585.1 Phaeospirillum sp.
CCCCCTCCGTCCTTGCCATCGAGCTGCGCCCCGAACTGGTCCCCGACCTCAGGGGCACCAGCGCCCATGGCGGCGCCTTCGACGCCCAGGCGGTCAAGCGCGACTTCCCCATCCTGAACCAGCAGGTGCACGGCAAGCCGCTGATCTGGCTGGACAACGCCGCCACCACCCAGAAGCCGCGCCAGGTGATCGACCGCCTGAAGCGCTTCTACGAGTTCGAGAACTCCAACATCCACCGGGCCGCCCACACCCTGGCGGCGCGCTCCACCGACGCCTACGAGGCGGCGCGGGAAAAGACCCGGCGTTTCCTCAATGCCGGCTCCACCGAGGAGATCGTCTTCGTGCGCGGCGCCACCGAGGGCATCAACCTGATCGCCAAGGCCTGGGGCGAGCGCAATGTGCGTGAAGGCGACGAGATCGTCGTCACCTGGCTGGAGCACCACGCCAACATCGTGCCCTGGCAACAATTGTGCGCCAAGGTGGGGGCCAGGCTGCGCGTCGCTCCGGTGGACGATTCGGGCCAGATCATCTTGGAGGAATACGAAAGGCTGCTGAACCCGCGCACCCGGCTGGTGTCGCTGACCCAGGTGTCCAACGCGCTCGGCACCGTCACCCCGGCCGCCGAGATGACCGCCATGGCCCATCGCCACGGCGCCACCGTTCTGGTGGACGGCGCCCAGGCGGTGTCGCACATGCCGGTCGACGTCCAGGCCCTGGGCTGCGACTTCTACGTCTTTTCCGGCCACAAGGTGTTCGCCCCCACCGGCATCGGCGCGGTGTTCGGCAAGAAGGCCGTACTGGATCAGATGCCACCCTGGCAGGGCGGCGGCAACATGATCGCCGACGTCACCTTCGAGAAGACGCTGTTCCAGCCCGCCCCGGCCCGCTTCGAGGCGGGAACCGGCAACATCGCCGACGCGGTGGGGCTGGGAGCGGCCATCGATTACGTGGAAGCCATCGGCATGCACGTGATCAGCGCCTGGGAGCATTCATTGCTGGATTACGGCACCCAGGGATTGCTGACCATTCCCGGCCTGCGCCTGATCGGTACGGCGAAGGAGAAGGCCGGCGTGCTGTCCTTCGTCATCGACGGCTGCCGTACCGAGGATATCGGCAAGGCACTGGATTCCGAAGGCATCGCCGTGCGCTCGGGCCACCATTGCGCCCAGCCCATCCTGCGCCGCTTCGGCGTCGAAGCCACGGTGCGGCCGTCGCTGGCCTTCTACAACACCTTCGACGACCTGGACGCCCTGGTCGACGCCCTGCGGCGCTTCCGGTCGGGACGGGGAATTTAGCGGGCAAGATGCCCGCGCTCCAAGGAGGGGACCTCTTCTTGGAGCGCGGCCGTCCCGGCCGCACCGTCGGGCCGCCTCAGATATCGTACATCAGCACCGATTCGACGCGGACGTTGCTGACCCGCATGTCGGCCAGCGAGGTGTTGTCGAGAATGGCGGCGATGGCGTCGCGCACGTCCTGCATGACGGCGCGCACCGTGCAGGCCGTCTCGTCGATGCAATCCTCGCAGGGGCGGTAGGCGGTGCGCGACACACACGGGATCGGAGCCAGCGGTCCGTCCAGGATGCGCACGATGTCGCCCACCATGATGCGCTCGGCCGGGCGGGCCAGCACGTAGCCGCCGCCCTTGCCCTTCTTCGACGACAGCAGCCCCTGGTTCTTCATCTCCAGCAAGATGGCGTCGAGGAACTTCTTGGGGATGCGTTCGGCCTCGGCCACGTCGGCGATCAGACTGGGCCCCTGCCCCTCGCGCCGGGCCAGATAAACCATGGCCTTCAGGCCGTATTTCGCTTTGCTAGAGAGCATAACCCCATCCAATCAATAGACTGACAGGAAAGACCAGCTTTCCGCCGCGGTCAAGCCGCCAGTTTGCGCCGCAGGTGATTGAGCAGGTCCATGCGGGTGACCAGCCCCAGGAATCGCTCGCCATCCACCACGATGGCCACCCAGCCGCGATCGAACAGCGGCAGCAGCCGTTCGGGCGGCGTGGTGGGCTGGACGGTCTCGATCTTGCGGGTCATGGCGTCGCGGACCGGCATGTCGAAGCCGAACCTGCCCTCGTTCAAGGCGATCAGCACGTCGGATTCGTCCAGGAGGCCGATGCAGCGCTCGCCCACCACCACCGGCACCTGGGATACGTCGTGGACCCGCATGCGGTTGTAGGCGGTGGACAGGGTATCGTCCGGACGCACGATGATCGCCGCTCCCTCGTCGTGGCGCCGCGAGATGAGGTCGCGCAGATCGCCGTATTCACTGCGCTGCAGCAGTCCCTGGTCGGCCAGCCAGGTTTCGTCGTGCAGGCGCGACAGGTGGCGGTTGCCGGAATCGCAGACCAGGGTGGCGACCCGCTTGGGCTCGATCTGCTCGCGGCAATAGCGAAGCGCGGCGGCCAGCAGGGTGCCCGACGACGAGCCGACCAGCAGTCCCTCGGCCCTCAGCACCAGCCGCGCCGTGGCGAAGCTTTCCCGGTCGGAGATGGAATAGGCCTGGGTGACGCGGGAGAAATCGCTGACCAGCGGCACGCAATCGCCGCCGATGCCCTCCACCAGCCACGATCCCGCCTCGCCCACCCTTCCGGTACGGATGTAATCGGCCAGCACCGAGCCCCGGGGGTCGGCCAGCACCATCTCGGTGGCCGGCGAACGGCGGGCGAAGAAGCGGGCCAGCCCGGTGATGGTGCCGCCGGAACCGGCCCCGGCCACCACGGCGTCCACCTGCCCGCCCAGTTGCTCCCACAATTCCGGTCCGGTGCCGTCCTCGTGCGCCGCCGGATTGGCCGGGTTGTTGAACTGGTCGATGAAGTGGGCGCCGGTCTCGGCCGCCACGCGGGCCGCCACGTTCCGGTAATGCTCGGGATGGCGGCGGGGCACATCCGCGCGGGCCAGCACCACCTCGGCCCCCATGGCGCGCAGATGGGCGATCTTGTCGAGGCCCGCCCTGTCGGGAATCACCAGGGTCAGGCGGTAGCCGCGGTGGGCGGCCAGCAGGGCCAGGGCCAGCCCGGTGTTGCCGGCGGTGGCCTCCACCAGATGGCCGCCCGGCCGCAGCAGCCCGTCCCGCTCGGCGGCGCGGACCATGGACAGGGCGGCGCGGTCCTTGATGGAACCCGAGGGATTGCGGCTCTCCAGCTTGACGAACAGCCGGCATGGCGCCGTATCGAGATTGGTCAGCTCGATCAGCGGGGTATTTCCGATCTGACTCAGCAGGTCGGCATCGTAGGCCATGCCCATCTCCATAAATCTACCAATTGCGTAGAGATATGACGTTGACAGCCTCCGGAATTCTAGTCTAGTCTTTTTTCTAGTAGATTGATGGACATTGGAGCCGGATGTGATCGCCATCGACGATCTTCACAAGGAATTTCCCGGCCCCGACGGGCCGGTACCGGTTCTGCGGGGCGTCTCGCTCCATGTGGCCAAGGGCGAGATCTTCGGCATCATCGGCCGCTCCGGGGCGGGCAAGAGCACCCTGGTCCGCTGCATCAACCTGCTGGAACGCCCGAGCCGGGGCAGCGTCACCGTGGGCGGCCGCGCCCTGTCGGCCCTGGACGGCCCGGCGCTTCGCGCCGCGCGGCGCGAGATCGGCATGGTGTTCCAGCATTTCAACCTGCTGTCGTCGCGCACCGTGCGCGACAACGTCGCCCTGCCGCTGGAGTTGACCCGGGTGCCCCGCGCCGCCAAACGGCGGCGGGTGACCGATCTGCTGGAACTGGTGGGGCTCTCCGACCAGGCGGAGTCCTATCCGGCGCAATTGTCGGGCGGCCAGAAGCAGCGGGTGGGCATCGCCCGCGCCCTGGCGTCGCGCCCCTCGGTGCTGCTGTGCGACGAGGCCACCTCGGCGCTCGATCCCGAAACTACCAAGTCGGTGCTGGCCCTGTTGAAGGAGATCAGCCGCTCGCTCGGCCTGACCATCGTGCTGATCACCCACGAGATGCAGGTGATCAAGGAGATCGCCGACCGGGTGGCCGTGCTGGACGAAGGCCGCGTCGTGGAACAGGGCCGGGTGTTCGACGTCTTCACCAGTCCGGCCCACTCCACCACGCGGGCCCTGGTGCGCGAGGTGCTGAACCTGGAACTGCCGGAATCCCTGGCGTCGCGGCTGCGCCACACGCCGTCCACCGCGTCGCATCTGGTGGTGCGCATCACCTTCACCGGCGCCGCCGCCCACGCCCCCATCATGTCCGAGATGGTCCGGCGTTTCGGGGTGTCGTTCAACATCCTGCACGGGCACATCGACTACATCCAGGACGCCCCCTACGGAACGCTGACCGTGGACGCCGCCGGGCCGGAAAGCGGCCTGCAGGCGGCGCTCGACTTCCTGCGTCACCACAACCTCAAAGCGGAGATTCTTGGCCGTGTCGCAGAGACTGATCGAGCTGTTGCTTGAAGCCCTGGGCGAAACGCTCGCCATGGTCGGGCTCTCGGCCGGCCTGGCCGTGCTGCTGGGCCTGCCGCTGGGCGTATTGCTGCTGGTGACCCGGCCCGGCCATATCCTGGCGGCGCCGGTGTTCAACCGGGTGGCCGGCCTGCTGGTCAATGCCGCCCGCTCGACGCCGTTCATCATCCTGATGGTGGCGATCATCCCGCTGACCCGGGCCATCGCCGGCTCGTCCATCGGCACCGCGGCGGCCACCGTGCCGCTGACGCTGGCCGCCATCCCCTTCATGGCCCGGCTGGTGGAAGCCTCGCTGCGCGAGGTGGATGCGGGCCTGATCGAGACCGCCCAAGCCATGGGCGCCACGCCGTGGCAGATCGTCGCCAAGGTGCTGATCCCCGAAGCCCTGCCCGGCATCGCCGCCGGACTGACCATCACCGTGGTCAGCCTGATCGGCTATTCCGCCATGGCCGGCGCGGTGGGCGGCGGCGGGCTGGGCGATCTCGGCATCCGCTACGGCTACCAGCGCTTCCAGGGCGAGGTGATGGCCGCCGTGGTCGGCGTGCTGATCTTGCTGGTGCAACTGGTGCAGAGCGCCGGCGATTTCACCGCGCGACGGCTCGACAGGCGGCAATCCCCCGGCCGCGACGGAAAGTGAGGCCCCCGATGATCGACGTTCATCTCAAATACCTGGAACATTTCGCCGACCTGCCCGACGCGGTGGTGGTCGACGTGGGCTGCGGCGACGGCGTCCTGGTCCGCGCCTTGGCCGAGCGCAAGGCGCGGCCCATCGGCATCGCCTCCGCCGGCCCCCAACTGGAGGCGGCCCGCGCCCTGTCGCCCCGCTCGAAGCGCATCCGCTACAAGGCGGGCGCCCCCGATGCCCTGCCGCTGGACGACGGGTCCGCCGATCTGGTGACCTACCTGTTCACCTTCGGCGCCCTGCCCGCCGAGCGCCATGCCGCCGCCCTGCGCGAGGCCCGCCGGGTGCTGCGCCCCGGCGGACGGCTGCACATGGTGGAGCCCTTCGCGGAAGGGCCCTATTTCGAGTTGATCCGGCTGGTCGACGATCCCACCGAGCGGCGCGCCCAGACCATCCGTTCCATCGCCTCCACCTGGGACATGGGGCTGAAGCCGCTGATCGCCGGCAGCTACATCCATCTGGAGCGCTTTACCGGCTTCGATGATTTCCGCGCCCGCATCACCGGCGGCGACGAAGTGCGCGGCGAGACCTTCGCCCTGCACGAACGGGCGCTGCGCGACACCTTCGCCCGGCTGGGCTTCGGCGACGGCACCGGCGCCGTCATCTTCCGCCAGCCCTGCCGCCTTTACCATTTCGGCCGGGTGGAGATCACGGAGCAGGCGGCATGACCATCCAGCTCTCCGGCACCGGGCAACGCTATTGGGCCCCGGCCCTGGAAACCCAATCCCGCGAGGAATGGGACTCCCTGAAGCTGGCGCTGCTGCAAAAGCATCTGGTCCATGCCCATGCCGGTTCGCCCTGGTACCGGGCCAGCTTCGACAAGGCGGGGGTGACGCCCGGCTCGCTGAAAAGCCTGGACGATCTGGCCCGCTTCCCGTTCATCGACAAGCAAACCTTGCGCGAGCGCCAGGAGGCCGAGCCGCTGCTGGGCGATCTGGCGGCGGTGCCCGAGCGCGACGTGGTCTACGTCTCCGCCTCCTCGGGTTCCACCGGGGTGCCCACCGTCTCGCCCTTCACCGCCCAGGATTTCGACGCGTGGCAGGATTTCGAGGCACGGCTGTTCTGGTCGTCGGGCCTGCGGCCCCACGATCGCTACTGCCATTCGCTGAACTTCTCGCTGTTCGTGGGCGGGCCGTGCGTGCTGGGCGCCCAGAAGCTGGGAGCCCTGTGCATCCACGCCGGCACGGTGCCCAGCGAGCGGCTGCTGGCCATCTTGCGGCAGTTCCAAGCCACCGCCATCTGGACCACGCCGTCCTACGCCTGGTACCTGGGCGAAACCGCCCAGAAGGAGGGAATCGATCCCCGCCGCGACCTGGCGGTGCGGCGCATCTTCGTGGCGGGCGAGCCCGGCGGCTCCATCCCCGAAACCCGCGAGCGCATTGAAAGCCTGTGGGGCGCCAAGGTCTACGATTACTACGGCCTGTCGGACATCTTCGGCGCCTGCGCCGGCATGTGCGAGGAGCGCGACGGCCTGCACTGGGCCGAGGACCACATCCTGACCGAGGTGCTTGATCCCGCCACCGGCAGGCCGGTGCCCGAGGGCGAGCGCGGCGAGCTGGTGCTGACCACGCTGCAGAAACAGGCGCGGCCGCTGATCCGCTTTCGCACCGGCGACATCGTGTCGTTCACCTCCGAGCCCTGCCGCTGCGGCCGCACCTCCCAGCGTCTGCTGGGCGTGCACGGGCGCCTGGACGACATGCTGATCATCCGCGGCGTCAACCTGTTCCCCAGCGACGTGGAGGCGGTGGTGCGCCAGGACGCCGACTTCTCCGGCGAATACCGGCTGGTGGTCGAGCGCCACAACCACCTGGACTCGGTGACGGTGGAGGCGGAACGCCGCCACGGCGTCAACACCCATCCCGACGACCTGGCCGCCCGCCTGACGCGGCGCCTCAAGGCGGTTACCGGGGTGGGGGCCGCCGTCACCGTGCTGGACCCCGACAGCCTGCCCCGCGCCACCCACAAGGCCAAGCGCGTCGACGACCGCCGCACCGGACTTTGGACAACCTGAAGGAGCTCCGTTCCATGAAATTGCTTCGCCTGATCCCCCTGGCCGCTCTTTTGGCCCTGCCCCTCGCCGTCCAGGCCGCCGAACCGCTGCGCGTCGGCGTCTCGGCCGGTCCCTATGCCGAGATCCTGGAGTTCGCCGGCAAGCTCGCCAAGGAGCGCGAAGGCATCGAGGTCAAGATCACCGAATTCGCCGACTACACCATGCCCAACGCCGCCCTGGCCCAGGGCGACCTCGACCTCAACAACTTCCAGCACAAGCCCTACCTGGACAACCAGGTGAAGACGCGGGGCTACGAACTGGTGCCGGTGGAAAAGAGCATCGTGGTGCCGCTGGGCCTCTATTCCAAGAAGGTGAAAAGCCTGTCCGAGCTGAAGGACGGCAGCACGGTGGCCATTCCCAACGACCCCTCCAACGGGGCCCGCGCCCTGATCCTGCTGCAGCAGGCCGGCCTGCTGAAGGTCGACCCCAAGGCGGGCATCGGCGCCACGCCGCTTGATGTCACCGACAACCCCAAGAAGCTGAAGATCAGGGAGATCGACGCCGCCCAACTGCCCCGCTCCCTCGACGACGTGGATTTCGCGGCGGTGACGCTCAACTACGCGGTAGGCGCCGGCCTCAATCCCAAGACCGCCCTGCTGCTGGAGACCATCGACAGCCAGTGGAACCTGTGGTTCGTCACCCAGAAGGCCCGCAAGGACGACCCGCGCATCGCCAAGTACATCGCCGTCTATCGCTCGCCCGAGGTCAAGGCCTTCATCGAGAAGCGCTTCGACGGCACCATCATTCCCACCTGGTAAGCGCCATGCCGACCATCACCCGACCCGACGGCAGCGTGGTCACCCGGGCGGCGGAGGCCGAGCGGCTGGTCCGCAGCCTGGGACTGGGGGTGGCGAAAGCCGCCCCCGCCGCCAGCCTGGCATTGGGCCGGGTGATCGCCGGACGGCGGCTGACCGACGAGGACAGCCGCCAGATCCTGGCGGCCAACCGTCACCTGCTGCCCGCCAGCCATGTGGGCGCCGACGTTTTCGCGCTGTTTCCCGGAACTCCCGGGCTGGGAACCCTGCGGTTCCACCGCTGCCATACCCATGCCGACGACGAGGTGCGATTCATCCTGGCCGGCGAAGGAATCTTCGGCTTCGTCCTGCCCGGCGGCGACCAGATCGAGATCATGGTGGAAGCCGGCGACCTGCTCCGCGTTCCGGCCGGCACCGAACACTGGTTCCGCCTGGGTCCGCGCCGCACCGTGGTGGCGGTCCGCCTGTTCGGCGCCAACCCCGACTGGCGGGCCGACTATACCGGGACGGAGATTCTGTTTCCCACGGAATGACTAGGCCGCCAGGGCCATCACCCGGCAAAGACGACTTCCCAGGCGCGAGCGCGCCTCCAGCATCAGCGGCCAGACCTCGTCGGGAATCAGCCCGTCCCGCGCCATCACGGCGTGGATCAAGGGGTCTTCCATCACGTCGACCAGCCGGGGCTCGCCGTGGCGCCAGGGATCATGGGGACGCTTGGCGCGAAGGGAATGGGTCATGGCGCGTCACCTCGCTGCATGGGGTGACAGCCACCTTAAACGGCCACAGCCACAGAATCAATCTTATTTCTACTATTTTTATAGACTATATGGTGGGCCGGAAGGTATAGGAAATCCACCCGGCCACCAACGGAGGATATCGCCATGACCATTCCCGCCGCCCCCGGACGCGGCCGCACCTATGCCGACATCACCGAGACCATCGGCGATACGCCCCTGGTGCGCATCAACCGTCTGGCCGCCAAGGCCAAGGCCGGCGCCGCGATCTACGCCAAGCTGGAGTTCTTCAACCCGCTGGCCTCGGTCAAGGACCGCATCGGCAAGGCGATGATCGAGGCTGCCGAGGCCGACGGGCTGATCACGCCGGGCCGCACCGTGCTGGTCGAGCCCACCTCGGGCAATACCGGCATCGCGCTGGCCTTCGTGGCGGCGGTGAAGGGCTATCGCCTGATCCTGGTGATGCCGGATTCCATGTCCCTGGAACGGCGCAAGATGGTCATGCTGCTGGGCGCCGAGCTGGAGCTGACCCCGGCGGCGCGCGGCATGACCGGGGCGGTGGAACGGGCCCGCGAGCTGACCACCGAACTCAACGACGCGGTCATGCTCCAGCAGTTCGAGAACATCGCCAATCCCCTGATCCATCGCGCCACCACCGCCGAGGAGATCTGGAACGACACCCAGGGCCGGGTGGACGTCGTGGTCGGCGGGGTCGGCACCGGCGGCACCCTGACCGGCATCGGCCAAACCCTGAAGCCCCGCCGCCCCGGCTTGCGCATCGTCGCGGTGGAGCCCGAGGCCAGCCCGGTCCTGTCGGGCGGCCCGCCCGGCCCCCATAAGATCCAGGGCATCGGCGCCGGTTTCGTCCCGCTGATCCTCGACCGCGGCATCATCGACGAGGTGCTGACCATCTCCAACGAGACCGCCTTCGACACCGCCCGCAAATCCGCCCGCCTGGAAGGCATTCCGGTCGGCATCTCGTCGGGCGCCGCCCTGGCCGCCGCCCTGGAAGTGGCGGCGCGGCCCGGCATGGAAGGCAAGACCGTGGTGGTGATCGTGCCGTCCTTCGCCGAACGCTACCTTTCCACCGCCCTGTTCGAGGGATTGTAGCTTAGCCTTTTATACCGCCCCTCGCCGGGCGCGGCCCTCCGGCCGCTTGGCCGCCGCCTCAACGGCGGCTAATCGCGGCGGGCGCCAGATTTGGCGCTCGCCGACCTGGGATCAGTTCCCCATCCGTCCTTGGCGTTCGAAGCGGCCATGCCAGGACAAGGCCTCGTCGAGAATGTGCGGCGTGTGCAGGCCGCCATGTCCGGCCCGGGCCGCCTGCTCGGCGCGGGCGACGTAGTCGTGCAGCGCCGCCCGATAGTCGGGATGGGCGCAGCGCTCGATAATCTCGCGCGAACGCTGGCGGGGCGCCAGCCCGCGCAGATCGGCCAGGCCCTGCTCGGTCACCAGGATCTGGACGTCGTGCTCGGTGTGGTCCACGTGGCTGGCCATGGGCACGATGCACGAGATGGCTCCGTCCTTGGCGGTGGACGGTGTCATGAAGATGGACAGATAGGCGTTGCGGGCGAAATCCCCCGAACCGCCGATGCCGTTCATGATGCGGGTGCCCATGATGTGGGTGGAATTGACGTTGCCGTAGATGTCGGCCTCGATCATGCCGTTCATGGCGATGATGCCGAGGCGGCGGATCACTTCCGGGTGGTTGGAGATTTCCTGCGGCCGCAGCACGATGCGCTGGCGATAGAAGTCCAGATTGCCGAGGAACTCGCGCATGCCCGCTTGGCTGAGCGACAGGGCGGTGGCCGACGCCATGACCAGCTTGCCGGATTTCAGCATCTCCAGCATGCCGTCCTGCAGCACCTCGGTATAGCCGGTCAGGCTGTCGAACGGCCCCTGGTTCAGGCCCGACAGCACGGCGTTGGCGATGTTGCCCACCCCGGACTGCAGCGGCAGCAGCTCCGGCGGCAGACGGCCCTTGCCGACCTCGTGGCCGAGGAATTCCAAGATATGTTCGGCGATGCGCCGGGAATTGTCGTCCGGCGCGGCAAAGGTGGTGTCGCGGTCGGGCAGGACGGTTTCAACCACCGCCACCACCTTGGCCGGATCGACGCGCAGATAGGGCTCGCCGATGCGGTCGCCGGGATGGACCATGGGAATGGGCTTGCGATGGGGCGGACGCTCGGTGCCGTAATAGACGTCGTGCATTCCCTCGAAGGCGGCCGGCTGCCAGGAATTGACCTCGAGAATCACCTTGTCGGCCTGGTCCAGCCAGGTCTTGTTGTTGCCCACCGAGGAGGACGGTATCAGCCTTCCGTCCTCGGTGATGCCGGCCACCTCGACCACCGCCACGTCGAGCTTGCCCAGGAAGCCGAACCACACGAATTGGGCCACGTGCGACAGGTGGATGTCGATGTAGTCCATCTGCCCGGCATTGATCCGGGCGCGGCAGGTGGGATCGGACTGATAAGGCAGGCGCAGCTCGATACCGCCCACCTTGGCCAGGGCGCCGTCCAGTTCCGGCGCGGTGGACGCCCCGGTCCACACCCCGATGCGGAAGGTGCCGCCGTCCTGGTTGCTGCGCTCGATGTGCCGGGCCAGGGCCGGCGGCACGGCCTTGGGATAGCCGGCGCCGGTAAAGCCGCTCATGCCGACATTATTGCCGTGCCGGATCAGGGCGGCGGCGGCCTCGGCCGGCATGATCTTCTGCCGGAAAGCGGGGTAAAGGACACGGGACGCTGCTGACATAAAATCTCCGCAATAAAATTACACTTTGCACCACCCAAAGGTAAGATTCACAGGACAATGTGTCAATATTACTGACCCATGCATTCTCCTCAACCCACCCATTTGCCGGCGAGTGTGGTCTGTGCCGCATCGAGGGTGCAGCCTGGAAAGCTTCATAAGCCTTGCGACACGTGTCATCCTTCGGTTGAGAGGGCACCGTAACCCCAATCCCAGTTCAACGGAGAGTGTGATGAGCCAGTATCAGATCGCCGTCGTTGTCGGGAGCCTCCGCCGGGACTCCATCAATCGCAAGCTGGCCGATGCCATGGCCAGGCTGGCCCCCGCGACCTTTTCATTCAGGCACCTGGAGATCGGCGACCTGCCGCTCTACAACCAGGACGACGATGCCGCCCCGTCCGAGCCCGTCAAGCGTCTGAAGGCCGGGATCGCGGCGGCACGGGGGCTGCTGTTCGCGACCCCGGAATACAACCGCTCCATTCCCGGCGTCCTCAAGAACGCCCTGGATCACGGATCCCGCCCTTATGGGCAGAACGCCTGGGCCGGCAAGCCGGCCGGCATCCTGGGCGCATCTCCCGGGGCCATGGGGACCGCCCTGGCGCAGCAGCATCTGCGCAACATCCTCGCCTATCTCGACGTGCCGACCCTGGGCCAGCCGGAAGCCTTCATCCAGGTGCGGGACGACTTCTTCGACGCCGACGGCGCCATCGCCAATGCCGGCACAAGGACGTTCCTGCAAGGCTGGATGGACCGGTACGTCGCCTGGGTGACGGCTATTTCCCCCGGCTGAGGGGGGATCGACGGCAATCGGGCCGCCTTGCGCATGGAGAGGCGGCCCGCAGGGAGGAGCCGTAAATGAACCTATTGTCCAACCGCAGGTCCATGGCGGGCGCGATCCTTGTGGTGGCGCTGGCCGTCGGCCTTCTCGGGTGGTGGTCCTTCCGCCCGGCCAAGCTGCCGGCGGGCTTCGCCAGCGGCAACGGCCGGATCGAGGCGGTGGAAATCGACGTCGCCACCAAGATGGCCGGGCGGATCAAGGATATCTTGGTGGCCGAGGGCGAGTTCGTCCATGCCGGCCAGGTTCTGGCCAACATGGACACCGCCGGGCTCGACGCCCAGATGGCCGAGGCCAAGGCGCAATTGCAGCATGCCCAGGTCAACGTCGAGACCGCCCAGAGCCTGCTGGCCCAGCGGGAAGCCGAGAAAACCTCCATGATCGCCGTGGTGGCCCAGCGTCAGGCGGAGTTGGGGGCCGCCGACAAGCGGCTGGCCCGCACCGAGCGTCTGGCGGCCAACGGCACGGCGCCGCTGCAGACCCTGGACAACGACCGCGCCACGGTCCAGGGCGCCAAGGCGGCGGTCAACGCCGCCGCCGCCCAGGTGGCGGCGGCCGATGCCGCCATCGGCCACGCCCGCTCCCAGATCGCCGCGGCCCAGTCCGAAGTGGAGGCGGTGCGGGCGACCATCAGCCGCATCCAGGCCGACCTCGACGACAGCGCCCTGAAATCGCCGCGCGACGGCCGGGTCCAGTATCGCGTCGCCCAGCCGGGCGAGGTGCTGGCGGCGGGCGGGCGGGTGCTGAACATGGTCGATCTCGGCGACGTCTACATGACCTTCTTCCTGCCCACCGCCACCGCCGGGCGGGTCGCCATGGGAGCGGAGGCGCGGCTGATTCTCGACGCCGTACCGCAATACGTCATTCCGGCCCAGGCCTCCTTCGTCGCCGACGTGGCGCAGTTCACCCCCAAGACGGTGGAGACCGCCGAGGAACGTCTGAAACTGATGTTCCGCGTCAAGGCGCGCATCGACCAGGATCTGCTGAAGAAGCACATCAACGTGGTCAAGACCGGCCTGCCCGGCATGGCCTATGTGCGGATCGATCCCAAGGCCGAGTGGCCGCCCGAATTGCAGGTCCGGGTCCCGCAATGAATCCCTCCCCGCCGCCCATCGCCCGGCTGCGCGACATCGGCCTGCGCCATGGCGCGGTGGATGCGCTGGACGCGGTCAGTCTGGACATTCCCGCCGGAATCATGGTGGGGCTGATCGGCCCGGACGGGGTGGGAAAGTCCAGCCTGCTGTCGCTGCTGGCCGGGGCGCGGGCGGTCCGGACGGGAACGCTGGAAGCCCTGGGCGGCGACATGGCCGATGCCCGCCACCGCCGGGCGGTGGTTCCCCGCATCGCCTACATGCCCCAGGGGCTGGGCAAGAACCTCTATCCGACCCTGTCGGTGTTCGAGAACGTGGATTTCTTCGGCCGGCTGTTCGGTCACGACCGGGCCGAGCGCGAGACCCGCATCGCCCAACTGCTGACCGGCACCGGACTGGCTCCGTTCGCCGCCCGGCCGGCCGGCAAGCTGTCGGGGGGAATGAAGCAGAAGCTCGGCCTGTGCTGCGCGCTGATCCACGACCCCGATCTGCTGATTCTCGACGAGCCGACCACCGGTGTCGATCCCCTGTCGCGCCGGCAGTTCTGGGACCTGATCGACGCCATCCGGCGGCAGCGGCCGGGCATGAGCGTGGTGGTGGCCACCGCCTACATGGAAGAGGCCGCCCGCTTCGACTGGCTGGTGGCCATGGATGCCGGCCGGGTGCTGGCGACCGGCACCGCCGCCGACATTCTGGCGCGCACCGGCTCGACCTCGCTGGAGGCGGCGTTCATCGCCCTGCTGCCCGAGGAGAAGCGGCGGGGCTACCGCCCCGTCGAGATCATCCCCCGCGACGCCGGGGCCGATGGCGAGCCCGCCATCGAGGCGCGGGGGCTGACCAAGCGCTTCGGCGACTTCACTGCCGTCGACCACGTCAGCTTCCGCATCGGCCGGGGCGAGATTTTCGGCTTTCTCGGCTCCAACGGCTGCGGCAAGACCACCACCATGAAGATGCTGACCGGCCTGCTGCCGGCCAGCGACGGACAGGCCTGGCTGTTCGGCAGCGCGGTCGATCCCCATGATCTGGCGACCCGGCGCCGGGTCGGCTACATGTCGCAGGGGTTTTCGCTCTACACCGAGCTGACGGTACGCCAGAACCTGGAACTGCACGCCCGGCTGTTCCATGTGCCGCCGGGCGAGGTGGCCGGGCGGATCGACGAGATGGCGCGGCGCTTCGACCTTGCCGGCATCATGGAGGCCTTGCCCGATGCCCTGCCGCTGGGGCATCGCCAGCGGCTGTCCCTGGCCGTGGCCCTGATCCACCGGCCGGAAATGCTGATTCTCGACGAGCCGACCTCGGGGGTCGATCCCGTCGCCCGCGACGCCTTCTGGCGCATCCTGATGGATCTGGCCCGCGTCGAGAGGGTCACCATCTTCATCTCGACCCATTTCATGAACGAGGCCGAGCGTTGCGACCGCATCTCGCTGATGCATGCCGGCCGCGTGCTGGTCAGCGACGCCCCGGCCGCGCTGGTAGCCAAGCGTGGGACGGCGACGCTGGAAGACGCCTTCATCGCCTATCTGGAAGAGGCGGAGACCGGCCAGCCCGCCCAGGCTCCCGTCGCCAGCCCCCCGCCGCGAGCGATGACGGGGCGAACGGCCCTCCGCGCCTTCGACGTCCGGCGCATGCTCAGCTATGCCCGGCGGGAAACCCTGGAACTGCGGCGCGACCCCATCCGCGCCACCCTGGCGCTGCTCGGCACCCTGATCCTGATGTTCGTCATGGGCTACGGCATCAGCCTGGACGTGGAGGACCTGACCTTCGCCGTGCTGGACCGCGACCAGACCGCCATCAGCCGCGATTACGCCCTGAACCTCGCCGGCTCGCGCTATTTCGTCGAGCGTCCGCCCATCGCCGACCACGACGATCTGGACCGGCGGATGCGGAGCGGCGAGGTGGGGCTGGCCATCGAGATTCCCCCCGGCTTCGGGCGCGACATCGCCCACGGACGGGTGGTGGAGATCGGCGCCTGGATCGACGGAGCCATGCCGCAGCGGGCCGAGACCATCCGCGGCTATGTCCAGGGCATGCACGCCCAGTGGCTGGCCGCCAAGCTGGCCGAGACCACCGGAAAGCCCGCCAGCCTCGTCGGCATCGAGACCCGCTTTCGCTACAATCCCGACGTCAAGAGCCTGGTGGCCATGGTGCCGGCGGTGATCCCGCTGCTCTTGATGCTGATTCCCGCCATGCTGACCGCGCTGAGCGTGGTGCGGGAAAAGGAACTGGGCTCCATCGTCAACCTGTACGTCACGCCGGTCACCCGCCTGGAATTCCTGCTGGGCAAGCAGGTCCCCTATATCGGCCTGGCCATGGTCAACTACCTGCTCCTGGCGCTTCTGGCCGTCACCCTGTTCGGGGTGCCGCTGAAGGGCAGCTTCCCGGCCCTGACCGTGGCGACCCTGCTCTACGTCACCTCGGCGACGGCCATCGGCCTGCTGATCTCCACCTTCATGCGCAGCCAGATCGCCGCCATCTTCGGCACGGCGGTGCTGTCGATCCTGCCGGCCGTGCAGTTTTCCGGGATGATCGATCCGGTACCGTCCCTCGAAGGGGCCGGCGCGCTGATCGGGCGGATCTACCCCGCCACCTACTATCTGGTCATCGTGCGCGGCACCTTCGCCAAGGCGCTGGGGTTCCAGGACCTGGGGCCGTCGTTCGTCCCGCTGCTGATCGCCATTCCGGTCCTGCTGGGCCTGTGCGTCGCCCTCTTGAAGAAGCAGGAGGGGTAGCCATGGCCGGAGGCAACATCCTTCACCTCGGCATCAAGGAACTGCGCAGCCTGGCCCGTGACCCGGTGATGCTGGTCCTGATCTTCTGGGCCTTCACCTTTTCCATCTACGGCGGGGCGACGGCCATGCCCGAAAGCCTGCACAAGGCCCCCATCGCCATCGTCGACGAGGACCGATCGCCGCTGTCGCAGCGAATCATCGCCGCCTTCTATCCCCCCTTTTTCCTGCCGCCGGTCATCATCACCCAGGCGGAAATGGATGCCCGGATGGATGCCGGCCTGGATACCTTCGCCCTGGATATCCCGCCGGAATTCCAAAGCGACGTGCTGGCCGGCAAGACGCCGACCATCCAGCTCAACATCGACGCCACGCGCATGAGTCAGGCCTTCACCGGCAACGCCTATATCCAGACCATCGTCACCGGCGAGGTCGAGGCGTTCGTCCGCCGCCATCGCTCCGACGGGGCGCCGCCGGTGAATCTGGTCCTGCGGGCGCGCTTCAACCCCCAGCTCAGCAAGTCGTGGTTCGGTTCGGTGATGGAGGTGATCAACAACGTCACCCTGCTGTCCATCGTGCTGACCGGCGCCGCCCTGATCCGCGAGCGCGAACACGGCACCATCGAGCACCTGCTGGTGATGCCGGTCACCCCGCTCCAGATCATGACCAGCAAGGTGTGGGCCATGGGGCTGGTGGTACTGGTCGCCTGCGCCGCCTCCCTGGCCGTGGTGGTGCAGGGCCTGCTGCACGTGCCCATCGAGGGCTCGGTGGCGCTGTTCCTGGCCGGGGCCGCCCTGCACCTGTTCGCCACGACCTCCATGGGCATCTTCCTCGGCACCGTCGCCCGCTCCATGCCGCAATTCGGCCTGTTGCTGATCCTGGTGCTGCTGCCGCTGCAGATGCTGTCGGGCGGCACCACACCGCGGGAAAGCATGCCGGAAATCGTCCAGGCCATCATGCAGGCGGCGCCCACCACCCATTTCGTCATTTTGGCCCAGGCCATTCTTTACCGCGGGGCGGGGCTGGCGGTGGTGTGGCCGCAATTTCTCGCACTGGGGCTGATCGGTGCGGTATTGTTCGGTTACGCGCTCACCCGTTTCCGCAAGGCCATCGGAACCATGGCATGAACAAGTTCCTGCAGATCGGCGCCATCGCCGCCATCGCCCTTTCACCGGCAGCCTCCTGGGCCGATGAGCCGGAAAACGGCACCCTGAGCATCGTGTTCGAGAACGATCTGTTCTACGGCACCGACCGGCACTACACCAACGGCGTGCGGGGAGCCTGGCTGTCGGGGCCGGGCGGGACGCCCGAATGGGCGCTGAGCCCGGCGCGCTGGTTTCCCCTGTTCCCGGACGGCGGCACGGTGCGGGTCGAGTATGCGCTGGGACAGAGCATGTACTCGCCAAGCGACATCCGGCTGGAAAATCCACCGGCCAGCGACCGTCCCTATGCGGGGTGGCTCTACGGCTCGGTCGGGCTGATCGCCGAGACCGGAATGCGGCTGGATCAGCTAAGCCTGACCCTGGGGGTGGTCGGGCCGGCCTCCATGGCCGAACAGACGCAGAAATTCATTCACCGGAACGTGGGATCTCCCGATCCGCGCGGCTGGGACACCCAGTTGCAGGACGAGCCCGGCCTTATCCTGACCTATCAGCGCAGTTGGCGAAGCCTTGTCGCCGAACCGATCGCCGGGCTTTCGTTCGACGTGACGCCCCATGTGGGAGGGGCGGGCGGCAATGTGTTCACCTATGCCAATGGCGGCGTGATGGTGCGTTTCGGCAAGGAGCTTCTCCTGGATTACGGCCCGCCCGGCATCCAGCCGAGCCTGCCCGGAGCGGGCTTTTTCGTCCCCAGCCAGGGACTGGGCTGGTACCTGTTCGGCGGACTCGACGGACGGGCCGTGGCCCGCAACATCTTCCTGGACGGCAATACCTTCCGCGACAGCCGCCGCGTCGACAAGGAGCCGCTGATCGCCGACCTGCAGTTCGGCGCGGCGATCACCTGGGGCCACACCCGCCTCAGCTACGTTCATCTGCTCCGCACGCCCGAGTTCAAGGGGCAGAACAAGATGGACGAGTATGGCGGGTTCAGTCTTTCCCGCCGTTTCTGACACATGGAAACAAAGGCCTGCCGGCTTCGCCCAGGAAAAGCGGAGCGGCCAACCGGCCGGCATTTTGGGTAAGCCTTACCCCTAAGACACCATCCCGGCCGATATCACACCCTTGTCACAGCATCCTCACCCTTCGATCACATCGATCGGAGTCATCCTTCCCTTGAAAGGAAGGCGGTGCCCATGCAAATGGCAATTCGGTTCCTTCTCCTCCCGCAGCTCAGGCTGGTCGACATCGGACGGGAAGCGGCCCCCATGGTTGCCCGGCCGGCGTTGATCGCCACCGTCCTGGGGCTGTTCGCCGAAGCCATCGACCTAGCCGGCGACAATGCGCCTCCCTATCTCGCCGCCGTCCTGGCCGTTGTTGGGATGGGGGCGGCCGTAACCGCCATCATCGTCGTCCGCCTGATGCGAAGCTGCTGGATTCACGCCATGTACAAGGGCCAACCAATGAACAGCGATCAAATCGAGGGTACCGAGGCGGCACCGCAAGCCAGGCCGTTGATCCGCCGGCTCCAGTCGATGCTGCGCAGCCTCCACATGCCGCGCCCCCCGGCCAAGGCCATCCGCGTCGACTGGGGGCCCGACAGCCTGCGCAGCGTGCTGCGCAAGGAATTGCCCGGCGCCGAGGTGCTGGTGGTGTCCAACCGCGAGCCCTACATCCACGATATGCAGGATGGGCAGATCATTCTGCAGCGCCCGGCCAGCGGACTGGTGACGGCGCTGGAACCGATCATGCGGGCCTGCGGCGGCATCTGGATCGCCCATGCCAGCGGCTCGGCGGACCAGGCCATGGTGGATGCCGAGGACCATCTGCAGGTGCCGCCGGGCGCGCCGGCCTATACCCTGCGCCGCATCTGGCTGTCCGAGGAGGAACAGGACGGCTATTACTACGGCTTCGCCAACGAGGGGATGTGGCCGCTCTGCCATATCGTCTTCATCCGTCCGACCTTCCGTGCCTCGGACTGGGAACAGTACGTGGCGGTCAACCGCAAATTCGCCGACGCCGTGATCGCCGAGGCGCGTACCGCCGACCCGGTGGTCCTGGTCCAGGACTACCACTTCGCCCTGGTGCCGAAGATGGTGCGCGAACGCCTGCCCGAGGCGACCATCATCACCTTCTGGCACATCCCCTGGCCCAATCCCGAGGTTTTCAGCATCTGCCCATGGAAGGAGGACATCCTGTCCGGCCTGTTGGGCAGTTCGATCCTCGGCTTCCATACCCAGTTCCACTGCCTCAACTTCCTGGAATCGGCCGACCGCTTTCTGGAATGCCAGATCGACCGCGAGCACAGCACCATTCGCGCCGGCGATGGCACCACCTTGGTGCGTCCCTATCCCATCTCCATCGAATGGCCGCCGGCCGCGCTGAGCCACCAGCCGCCGGTGAAGGCGTGCCGCGAAAGCGTGCGCAAGACGTTCGGCGTTACCCCGGACGTCCTGCTGGCGGTGGGGGTCGAGCGCTTCGACTACACCAAGGGCATCGCCGACCGCTTCCGCGCCATGGAAAGCCTGCTCGACGCCCATCCCGAATGGATCGGCCGCGTCACCCTGCTCCAGATCGCCGCCCCCACCCGCTCCCGCCTTGCCGCCTATCGCGACACCCAGGCCGAGGCGGAAGCCGCGGCCCAGGCCGTCAACACCCGCTTCGGCCAAGACGGCTGGACGCCGATCATCCTGGTGCCCCGGCACCACGAGCCCGAAGCGGTGTTCACCCTGTTCCGCGCCGCCGACCTGTGCCTGGTCTCCAGCCTGCACGACGGCATGAACCTGGTGGCCAAGGAGTTCGTCGCCGCCCGCGACGACGGCGACGGCGTGCTGGTGCTGTCCACCTTCGCCGGTGCATCCCGTGAGCTGCGCGAAGCGTTGATCGTCAATCCCTACGACATTCGCGCCATGGGCGAAGCCATCCACGCCGCCCTCTCCATGCCCGCCGAGCAGCGGCGCGAACGGATGAAGCTGATGCGCGAAATGGTGGGGGAGAACAACATCTATTTCTGGGCGGGACGGATGCTTCTCGACGCGGCCCGCATGCGCAAGCGGCGGAATATCGAACAGCAGGCCCAGCCCGACGAGCCATCCACGGACGAGTGGGGACGCCGGGTGGTGAATGGATAATGCCCCTTCTCGCGCCACCGTCCGAAGCCCCGATGAACTGGGCACTGTTCCTCGACATCGACGGAACCCTGCTTGATCTGGCGCCGAAGCCCGGCGACGTGGTGGTGCCCCGCACCCTGCCGCCATGCCTGGAGACCCTGAGGCGGCGGTTCGGCGGAGCGCTGGCGCTGGTCAGCGGCCGCGCCCTGGCCGGTGTCGACCGGCTCTTTCCGGGCGGGCACGACGCGGCGGGCAGCCATGGCGTCGAATGGCGCCTTGCCGGCGCGACGACGGTTCTCGCCGATCCCTGGCCCGACGAGGTGACGGCGATGGTCGAGGCCGAAGCCGCTCTGCTGCCGGGCATCCTGGTGGAGCGCAAGCCCCGCTCCGTGGCGCTGCATTACCGGAATGCGCCGGAGTACGAGCCGGCGGTCAAAGCCCTGGCTGAAGCCGCCATTCGCAACGCCGGGACGCCGCTTCGCCTGCTGGAGGGAAAGGCGGTAATCGAGATCGCCCCGCCCGAAGCGGACAAGGGAATGGCCATCGACCGCTTCATGCGCGTTCCGCCCTATGCCGGACGCCGGCCGGTCTTCGCGGGGGACGATATCACCGACGAGGGCGGCTTCGCCGCCGTCAACCGCCTGGACGGCCTCTCCCTCCATGTGGGGCGAAGCCTGGCGACCAAGGCGCATTTCCGACTGTCCACGCCCGCTTCGCTGCGGCGGTGGCTTATCCGCCTGGATCAGGCGCCGGGAGGCACATCCGACCATGCACACCCTTGATCTTGGCGTCATCGGCAATTGCAATATCGCCGCCCTGGTGGATTCACGGGCCACCATCGTCTGGGGATGCTTTCCCCGATTGGATGGCGACGCGGTCTTTCACGGCCTGCTGAACGGCGGCCAGACCCCAAGCCCGGCAGAATCCGGCGACGGGACGTTTTCCATCGAACTGGTCGACCAGTTTCACTCGGAACAGGCCTATCTGCCCAACTCGGCAATTCTTTGCACCACCCTCCACGACCATCATGGCGGGACGGCCGAGGTCATGGATTTCGCGCCACGCTTCGCGCTTTACGAACGGATGTACCGCCCGCCGATGATCGTCCGGCGGATCAGGCCGGTGCAGGGCCGCCCACGCGTACGGATTCGACTGCGCCCCGGCTTCGAAAACGGCGGACTGGAACCGCAGATCACCCGCGGCAGCAACCATCTTCGCTACGTCTCGCCGGCCCAGACCCTGCGCCTGACCACCAGCGCGCCGGTCTCCTACGTCATCGAGGAACGCCCCTTCACCCTCGACCGGCCCATGGACATGCTGCTGGGCAGCGATGAAAGCCTCCAGGCCGGCGTGGAAACCACGGCACGCGACCTGTTCGAACGGACCCTGGATCACTGGCGCAGTTGGGTTCGGTCGCTGTCGATCCCGTTCGAATGGCAAGACGCGGTGATTCGCGCCGCCATCACCCTCAAGCTGTGCAATTTCGAGGAAACCGGGGCCATCGTCGCCGCCCTGACCACCTCCATTCCCGAGGCGCCGGACAGCCAGCGCAACTGGGACTACCGCCTGTGCTGGCTGCGCGATGCCTATTTCGTCATCCATGCCCTCAATCGCCTGGGCGTCACCAGGACCATGGAGGACTATCTGCGCTTCATCAACGACATCGTCGAGGACGCCACCGAGGGGGAATTGCACCCGGTCTACGGCATCACCCGCGATTCGTCCATCGACGAGACCCTTGTTCCCCACCTGGCCGGCTACCGGGGATTCGGGCCGGTGCGCGTCGGCAACCAGGCCCATTTCCAGGTGCAGAACGACGTCTATGGCAGCGTCGTCCTGGCGTCGACCCACGCCTTCTTCGACCGGAGGCTCGCCCAGCCCGGCAATACTCCCCAGTTCGAACAGCTCGAGCGCCTGGGACACCGGGCGATCGCCGTGTTCGACAAGCCCGACGCCGGGCCCTGGGAATTGCGCACCATCGCCTCGGTCCATACCTTTTCCGCCGTGATGTGCTGGGCCGCCTGCAACCGCCTGGCCAAGATCGCCCGCCACATCGGCCTGGGCGATCGCGCGACCTATTGGCGGCGCGAGGCCGACCGGCTGCACGCGATCATCTGCGAGCGCGCCTGGAACCCGGACCTGGGCAGCTTCGTCTCGACCTTCGGCGGAGACGCCATGGATGCGACCCTGCTGCTGCTCCACGAGGTGGATTTCCTCAGCGCCGACGACCCGCGTTTCGCCGCGACCGTCGATGCCGTGGCCGGCAAGCTGCGGATCGGAGATTTCCTGTTTCGCTATGTCGGCGAGGATGATTTCGGACGGCCGACCACCGCCTTCATCATCTGCGTCTTCTGGTATATCGACGCCCTGGCCGCGTTGGGACGCCGCGAGCCGGCGCGCGAGCTGTTCGAGCTTGTGCTGGCGCGACGCAACGCCCTTGGCCTGCTCTCCGAGGACATCGCCCCGTCGAGCGGCGAATTGTGGGGGAATTTTCCCCAGACCTACTCCATGGTCGGCCTGATCAACTGCGCCATGCGGCTGTCCCGGACCTGGGAGGAAGCCTTCTAGGAGAGATCAAGCGGTCCGGTCACCGTGTCGTCACAGCCTTCTCACCCCTTGCTCTCACCGGGAAGCATAGGCTTTTACCGATGGGTTCGTCCCAGAACAGCAAGGAAGATCGTCATGAGAACGCTTGCCAAAGCCCCGGCCGCCATGGCCGTGGTTCTCACCCTTGCCCTGTCGGCCTGCGCCAACATGACCGACCGGCAGCAGCGGTCCCTGTCGGGTGGCGCCATGGGCGCGGCCGGCGGCGCGGCCATCGTGGCCATGACCGGCGGAAGCGCCGGCCTCGGCGCGCTGATCGGCGGCGGCGGTGGAGCGCTCATCGGCGCCCTGCTTCCCGACAACGGACGGCCAAAAGACAATCAACAAAGACGCTAACGGCCAGCGGCAAGGCACGGCCGCAATCGCGGATGCGACGCCAGGCCCCCCTGACGGATAGCCCCAGGCTGGCTGTGCAACAGGAGAAAGTCCATGAAGAAGACCATCATGACGCTCGCCATATTGGCCATGATTGCGCCGATCATCGCCTGCGCTCCGACCAACACCACCGAAAGCACCGGCGAACTTCTCGATGATTCGGTGATCACGATCAAGGTCAAGAACGCCATCGTGATGGACCCGGCGTTGAAGGTTCTGCAGATTCGCGTCACCACCTTCAAGGGCCGGGTCCAAATGAGCGGCTTTGTCGACAACCAGCAAATGGTTGCCCATGCGGGCGCCATCGCCGCAGATGTGGAGGGCGTGAAAAGCGTACAGAACGACCTGATCGCGAAGTGAGCGGCAAGCACGCGACCTGGGGGAGGCATGGCGGCTTCCGCCCTCGCCTCCATCCCACGGCGATGGGCGCCGTCTCCGAAAAGTCACGGATTTATCACCCCTCGGTCTCAGCGAGGAGCGTACTCCTTGCGTCGCCGATTTCACCAAGGAAGGGGTGCCGCCATGATCGATCATGAGAGCATTACCGCCGCCATCGACAACGGCGAGGGCCGTGACCACGTCGCCATTGCCGCCTGCAAATCCAATTCCGGCGCGGTGAAGGAAATCGCCTATTCCCCCGTCGACCACTGCTTCTTCGTGACCGTCGATGGGCGCGAGAGACTGCGCAGCGATGTGCCGGAGACCGCGTACAGCTTCTTCAGCGGCATCGGGCCCGAATAGCCGCATCGACGGCTTGCCGGTCCCGCTGGCGCGGGACCGGGCACGGCTTGTCCGTGACGCTCGCCTCATCCCTTCTTTCTGAGTGCGCCGGTCTGGTCGACCCGGCGCAGGGCGGCCAGTTCGGCCTGGGTGGGCTCGGGGACCACATGGGCATCGGGCGCCACCTTGAGGTCCCAGCCGGTATTGGCCCTGATCTCCTCGACACTGGAAAACGAGAACCAGGAGTCCAGTTGGAATTCCTTGGTCTCGACATGGGGACGCAGGATGCCCAGCGTGGTGACGATCGCCGCCGGACCGCCGCCGGGAAAGCCATAGCGCTCGCGGGCGTTGGCCCCCTCGAGATAGCCGGGCGAACTGATATAGGTGACCTTCTCGGCGAAACGCTTGGGCTCGTGGGTCACCATGATCACCGTGCGCTTGGCGCCGCAGGCGATGTCGTTGGCGCCGCCGGCTCCCGGCAGGCGGGTCTTGGGCGGACGATAGGATTCGCCGATCTCGCCATCCCAGATGCCGGTGGTGTTGACGTTGCCGAACCTGTCCACCTGGGCGGCGCCGATGATGCCAACGTCGCAGCGGCCCGAGGCCACCAGGAAGCCCAGCGCGTCCAAGGCGCTGGTGAAGCTGGTGGCGTTGACCGACAGCCGGTTGCACTCGATGCCCCAGGGCAGGCCGCCCACCGGGGTGGCGCCGTAGACGCCGCCCTCGGTCATGGCCCGCACGTTGGGGGCGTGGTGGGCCTGGGCGAAATAGCCGGCCAGCATGGACAGGCCGACGCCGAAGATGGCCAGCTCACCGTCCCTGATCTCGCGGCCGGTGGCGATGGCCATCATCTCCTGACGGGTGAAGTCGGGGCGGGTGAAGTCGGGCGCGCTCATGCCGCCACGCCCCGGGCCGACAGCCCCGCCACCTGATCGGGGGACAGGATCCATTGCCGGTAGGGATCGAGCAGGAAGGCGGTCTCGGTCTTCGCCAGCGTCGCCAGCCGGTCGCGGCCGATCAGGTCCAGATAGGAGTCGGGATCGTCATAGCCTTCGACGAAATCGGCGACGTAGCGATCCGTCCCCTCCCGGGTGGCCAGGGCCTTGTTCATCAGGTGCATGTGTTCCTCGTCCACGTCGTACATTCCCGGCGAGCTTTGCGGCCAGGCGGCATAGGGCCAGTGCACCACCGCCTCGACGATGATGTCGGGGATGCGGACCAGATTGGGGAATTGGCGGATACAGCCGGAATCGACGATGGCATCGGCGATGATCACCACCTTTTTCGCCGCCCGCGACAGCTCGAACCGGCTCCATTCCGTGCCCAGCATGATGGAGTTGCCCCGGATATCGGCCAGGGTGACGTGAATGGCCGCCAGATCGGGCTGCAGGACGCTATAGGCGCCGATCTCGCGCCCGCTGAACGGGTCGGTCACGGTGGGAATCTTGGTCCTGGCCGGGGTGTCATGGGGCGCGAAGGCGCTGCGGTGCTGGATGTCCGAGCCGATATTGGTGGTGGCCGGCACGAAGGGCCAGTTGAGCGCGCCGCCGAGATAGCGCAGCGGCATGGCCAGGTTGGAGTAATCCTCCAGCGCCATGGCTCCGCTTTCCACGGCGCGGCGCAGGCCGTTGGCGAAGCCGAACACCTCCAGGGCGGAAAAGCCGCACTCGGCCTTGGTGGCGGCCCCCGCGCCGGCCAGCAGGTTCAGTTGCTGGCTGCTGCAGTGGAATACGGCGTGCAGGTCCCGGCGGCCCTGGCGCAGCAGTTCACGGCCGAAGACGATGGCGTCCGAGCCGATGGGCAGGGCGGCGCCACTGGCATATTGCATGCCGTCCCAGGTGTAGCGGCGCACCGCCTCGGCCAGGGGAATCAATTTGCTGTGTGTCATGGTGTCGGAAACATCCTCGGTGGAGACGAAACCAACATAGTCTACACTCTACTAGACTGTATTGCATTCATCGCATGGCTGGGATACGGTTCCCCTCCCCTGCCGAGGAAAGCATCCGACCATGGCCTCCGACGTCGTCACCTATGAGATCCGCGACCGCATCGCCATCATCACCGTCAACCGGCCGGACAAGCGCAACGCCCTGACCAAGGAGGTGGTGGACAGGCTGAACGCCGCCTGGACCCGCTTCGCCGCATCGGACGAACGGGTGGCGGTGATCACCGCCGCCGGCGATGCCGCCTTCACCGCCGGCGCCGACCTGGACGACATCCCCCACGATCTGTGGCGGGCCATTCCCGGCATCGGTGTCGAGGTGGACAAGCCGGTGATCGCCGCCGTGTCGGGCTGGGTGGTGGGCGGCGGGTTGCTGTTCGTGCAATACGCCGACCTGGCGGTGGCGGCGGAAACGGCGCGCTTCGTCTACCCCGAGGCCAAGGTGGGGTTCAGCGGCGGCCTGATCTCGTCCCTGGCGGCGCGCATCCCCCACAAGGTGGTGATGGAACTGGTGCTGACCGGCGACGCCATCAGCGCCCAACGCGCCTACGAGGTGGGACTGGTCAACAAGGTGGTCCCTGCCGGCCAGCACCTTGACGCCGCCCTGGACTACGCCGCCAAGCTGGCCGACAACGCGCCCCTGGTGCTGTCGCAGTTGAAGCGCTTCATCGGCGAGACCCTGTCCAAGGGACCGTCCGAGCGGGCCGGTATCGCCCGGCGCGAGGTCGACGCCGTCACCAACAGCGCCGACATCGCCGAGGGCCTGGCCGCCTTCAAGGCCAAGCGGCCGCCGGCGTTCCAGGGGCGCTGATGATTACCGACCTCCCCTCCCTGGCCTCGGCCATTCCCGACGGGACGCTGCTGGCCATTCCGGCCGATTACGGCGGGCCGTCCCTGGCCGTCACCTTGGAGCTGATCCGCCGCAAGCGCCGTGGCCTGCGGCTGGTCACCGCCCCCACCTCGGGGCTGCAGGCCGATCTGCTGATCGGTGCCGGGGTGGTGACGGAAATCGAGACGGCGGGCATTTCGCTCGGCGAATACGGCGCCGCCGAGCGGTTCCGCGCCGCGTGGAGCGCGGGGACCATCGCGGTCAAGGATTCCACCTGCCCGGCTCTGCATGCCGGCTTCCAGGCCGCCGAGAAGGGCGTTCCCTTCCTGCCGCTGCGCGGCATTCTCGGCAGCGACCTGCTGAAGCGCCGCCCCGACTGGAAAGTGATCTCGAACCCGCTGGCCGATGAGCCCGATCCCATCGTCCTGGTGCCCGCCATCCGGCCCGAGGTGGCGCTGTTCCATGCCCCCCTGGCCGACCGCCACGGCAATGTGTGGATCGGCATGCGCCGCGAACTGGCCACCCTGGCCCATGCCTCGTCCCGCGCCCTGGTGACGGCGGAGGAGCTGTATCCCGGCAATCTGCTGGACGATCCCCTGCGGGCACCCGGTACCCTGCCCCATCTCTACGTGGATCAGGTGGCCCTGGTGCCGGGCGGGTCCTGGCCCCTCACCGACCCGTCCAGCCTGGCCCTCTACGCCGAGGCGGCCCGCACCCAATCCGGCTTCGCCAACCTGGTCAGGGAGTGGCTGCATGGCTGATCCCCGCCTCCTTGCCGCCCTGCTGGCCGATGCGGTGGCCGGGTCCCGGACCATCGCGGTGGGCAGCAACTCGCCCATTCCCGCCGCCGCCGCCCTGCTGGCCCAGCGGCGCCGGCCCGAGACGACCATCTCCATTCTCGGCTCGTCCCGCCACAACCCATTTCCCGACGGCGGGCGCGAGCTGTTCGATTTCGCCGCCCAGGGCCGGCTCGACGCCTTTTTCCTGGGGGGCGGCCAGATCGACGGCGCCGGCAACGTCAATCTGCTGCAAGCGGGTGGCATCCGCTTTCCCGGCAGCTACGGCTCGGCCTATCTCATGCCGCTGGTCCCCAACATCGTGCTGTTCCGCGAGGAACACAGCCGCCGCGTCCTGGTCCCCAGGGTCGAGTTCATCAGCGCCGCCGGACGGCCGCGCCGGCTGGTCACCGGCCGGGCGGTGTTCGGCGGCGGCGAGGACGGCTTCGTCCTGCTGTCGGCCCATCCCGGCGAGACGGAGGAGAGCATCCGCGCCGCCACCGGCTTCGCCTTCGCTACGGCGCCCGGCTTCGGCCCCAGCCCAACCCCGCCGCCCGAGGAACTGGCCTGGCTGCGCGGCCCCATCGCCGACGAGCTGGCCCAACCCTATCCCCGCTTCGCCCAGATTTTGAGAGGCTCCCATGCATAGCTTCGGCATCGATACCCGTGATCCCGGCGAATACATCGCCGCCCTTGGCGCGCTGCGCTTCGAGAAGCTCAAACGCCAGATCGCCTATGTCTGGGGCAACGAGGATTACTACCGCCAGCGCTTCCTCGACGCCGGGGTGACCTCGCCCGACGACATCCGTTCGCTCGACGATTTCCGCCGCCTGCCCGCCTTCCTGGACAAGACCCGCCACCGCCAGTCCCAGGAAGACTCCCTGGAGCGCTACGGCCATCCCTTCGGCCTGCACCTGACCGCGCCGCTGGAAAAGGTGATCCACGTGGCCGCCACCTCGGGCACCACCGGCCAGCCCACCTTCTACGCCTTCACCAAAAAGGACCAGGACATCACCAATCTCGTCCTGGGCCGCCTGTTCGCCGCCGCCGGCATCCGGCCGGGCGACACCACCTTCCACGCCTTCGGTCTGTCCCTGTGGCTGGCCGGCATCACCTGGGCCCAGGCGCTGGAGGCCTATGGCGCGCGCCCCATCACGGTGGGCGCCGAGGGCGGCATCCCCAAGATCCTCCGTTATATCGAATACACGCGGCCCAAGGCCCTGTTCGCCACGCCCTCGCTGGTCACCCAGTTGATCGAACGCGCCCCGGCCGAGATCGGCAAGCCGGTGGAGTCCCTGGGCATCGAAACCATCGTCTGCACCGGTGAACCCGGAGTCAGCATCAAGGCGTTCCGCGAGCGGGTTTCCCAGGCCTTCGGCGCCCAGGTCCACGACGCCACCGGCGGCGCCTGGCACAACGGCACCATTTCGTGCGGCGGCGCCGACTATCATGGCATGCACCATCTGGGCGAGGATTACGTCTTCCGCTACGACCTGATCGACCCCGAGACCAAGCAACCCATCGAGATCAGGGACGGCGCGGTGGGCGAGGCCATCCATACCGCGCTGGACTACGAGGCGGCCCCGGCCTTCCGCAACGCCACCGGCGACATCCTGCGCCTTCACATCGGCGAATGCCCCCATTGCGGCCATTTCGGCACCCGCATGGAGATCATCGGCCGGGCCGACGACATGCTGAACGTCAAGGGCGCCAAGGTCTACCCCGCGGCGGTCCAGGAGATCGTCGCCGCCTTCCAGCCCGAGGTCTCGGGCCAGATCCGCATCCGCCTGGACGGGCCGCCGCCCCGGGTCGAGCCGCCGCTGAAGGTGGTGGTCGAGGCCGGGGAATCCCTGGCCCCCTATCGCTGGGACGAGGTGGCCCGGCGCATCGAGCAGCGCTCGCGCGAGATTCTCGCCATCCGTCCCGCCATCACCATCGTGCCCTTCGGCTCGCTGCCGCGCACCGGCGGCAAGACCAAGCTGATCGAGGTGGCCCAGGGAGCCGGCCAATCATGATCACCGCCATCGTCCGCTATCGCCTTCCCGCTCATATCGGCCGCGAGGAGTGCCGCGCCCACTTCCTCAAGATCGCCCCCGGCTTCGGCGCGGTTCCCGGATTGGTCCGCAAACAGTTCATCTGGAGCGAACGGGGCGTGGCCGGCGGCATCTATCAATGGGAGAGTATCGAAGCGGCCGAGGCCTTCTACCAGGGTCCCTGGCTGAGCGGCATCGTGGCCCGCTATGGCTCGCATCCCGACATCGACTACTTCACCACCGTTGCGATAACCGACAATCCGGGTGGCGCGGTGACCGTCCCGGACTGAGCGCGAGCCCCGCGAAAAGCGCATCGGGCCCATATAATCTATTATCTACTAGATTGTTGACTATTCCCGTGAAGCCGTGTTCAAAATCACCTCAGCCCACAGCGATCCTCAGGAGACAGAGATGACCGATTACACCCTTTCCCGCCGCACGCTGCTGCAATCCGCCGCCGGAGCCGCCGTCCTCGGCCTCGCCGGAACCTCGGCCCTGGCCGCGCCCCGGCCCGCCAATGAAAAGGGCCTGATTCCCATCAAGCTGGCCTGGAACGCCAATGCCGCCTGCCTGGCCCCCATTCCGCTGGCCATCAGTTCGGGCCTGTTCTTCAAGCATGGCCTGGACGTCGAGCTGATCAACTACGTGGGCTCCACCGACCAGTTGCTGGAAGCCATCTCCACCGCCAAGGCCGATGCCGGCGTCGGCATGGCGCTGCGCTGGCTGAAGCCGCTGGAGCAGGGTTTCGACGTCAAGCTGACCGGCGCCACCCACGGCGGTTGCCTGCGCCTGCTGGCCGACAAGAATTCCGGCATCACCAGCGACATCCGTTCGCTGAAGGGCAAGACCATCGCCACCCCCGATCTGGGCGGACCGGACAAGAACTTCTTCTCGCTGCTGCTGCAAAAGCGCGGCATCGACCCGGTCAAGGACGTGGAATGGCGCCAGTACCCCGCCGACCTGCTGCCCATCGCCATCGAGAAGGGCGAAGCCCAGGCGCTGAGCCATTCCGACCCGCTGACCTGGGCCTTCCTCAAGCGCTATCCCAACCTGTTCGAGGTGGCCACCAACCTGACCGCCGAGTACCACGACCGGGTGTGCTGCGTCATCGGCGTGCGCGGCTCCCTGGTGCGCGAAAACAAGCCGGCCGCCGCCGCCCTGACCCGCGCCCTGGTCGAAGCCCAGGACCTGACGGTGCAGAACTACCGCAAGACCGCCGAGGCGTTCTTCCCCTACTCGCCCAAAACCAGCGTCGACGAACTGGTGAACATGCTGAAAAGCCACACCCACGGCCATCACCCCCTGGGCCGGGATTTCAAGAAGGAGATCATCACCTGGATCGAGGAACTGAAGCAGGTCTCGGTGATCAAGTCCTCGACCGATCCGGTCAAGTACGCCGACCGCGTCTACGCCGACGTGCTGTCCTAAGGGAGGTCGGGAATGGAAGCGGCCAACGTGTCCACCATGGACGACATTTCCGCGCCATCGGCACCGGAGGAGAGGATTCGGGTCAACCCCGCCTTTTCCTTCTGGTTCGGCGGTCTGGCGGCCGGCGCCATCTGGCTTGCCGGAGCCGCGATCACCGGCCTGTGGGCGGATGGGTCCGACATCGTCGAGTGGTCCTATACCGGCCATATGGCGGCGCTTCAGGCGGGGCTGGGGGCGGTTCTGCTGGCCCTGGCCCTGCTCGGGCGGCTCGCCGCCCCGGCGAGCAACCGCGTCCGGGGGGCGGCCGCCTGGCTGATCGCGCTGGGCGTGCTGCTGTCGGCCTGGGAAGTCATCACCGCCAAGCTGGCCCTGTTGCCGCTTCCATTCTTCGCTCCGCCCCAGGCCCTGCTGGAGGCCTATCTTGACGATTGGCCCCGGCTGCTGGAATGCGCCTGGCGCTCCAGCCTTTTGCTCGGCACCGGCTACCTGGTCGGCGCGGGACTGGGCTTCGTCACCGGCATCGCCATCGGCTGGTCCAAGGCGGCCGCCTATTGGGGGCATCCCGTCCTGCGCCTGCTGGGGCCGCTGCCGCCCACCGCCTGGCTGCCCATCGCCTTCTTCCTGTTTCCCAGTTCATGGAGCGCGTCGATCTTCCTGATCGCCCTGGCCACCGCCATCCCGGTGACCATCCTCACCTGGTCGGGGGTGAGCAGCGTGCCGTCGGCCTATTACGACGTGGCCCGGACGCTCGGGGCCAACCAGCGCTTCCTGGTCCTCAAGGTCGCGGTGCCCGCCGCCCTGCCCCACGTCTTCGTCGGCCTGTTCATGGGCATGTCGTCGTCCTTCGTGGTGCTGGTGGTGGCCGAGATGCTGGGCGTCAAGGCCGGCCTCGGCTGGTATCTCAGCTGGGCCCAGGGCTGGGCCGCCTATTCCAACATGTACGCCGCGCTGTTGATCATGGCCCTGCTGTGCTCGGGCCTCGTCACCCTGCTGTTCTCCGTGCGCAACCGCTTGCTGTCCTGGCAAAAAGGAATGGTCCGATGGTAGCCGCCGCCGCTTTGGCCCTCGAGACCCCGGCCTCGGCCGGGATGGAACTGACCATCCGCAATATCGACCACCACTTCGACCTGCGCGGCGAGGCACTGCCGGTTCTGGACAACGTCAGCATCACGGTGGAGCCGGGCGAGATGGTGGCGCTGCTGGGGCCGTCGGGCTGCGGCAAGTCGACCCTGCTGCGGCTGGTCGCCGGGCTGGAGCCGCCGCGTTCGGGCGAGATCATCGCCGACGGCGCGCCCATCGGCGGTCCCGATCCCTCCCGCGTGGTGGTGTTCCAGGACCCCACCCTGTTTCCCTGGCGCACCGTCTTCGACAACGTCGCCCTGGGGCTGGAGGCGCAGGGACGCCTCAAGGCCGATCGCCACCGGGTCAACGAGGTGCTGCGCCTCGTCGGCCTGCTGGGCTTCGCCGACGCCTATCCCCAGCAATTGTCCGGCGGCATGGCCCAGCGCGCCGCCCTGGCCCGCGCCCTGGTCAACGATCCCCGCCTGCTGATCCTGGACGAGCCCCTGGGCAAGCTGGATTCCATGACCCGCATCGCCATGCAGTCGGAGCTGGTCGCCCTGTGGCGCCGGGCCGGCTTCACCGGCCTGCTGGTCACCCACGACGTGGAGGAGGCGCTGTTCATGGCCACCCGCGTCATCGTCTTCAGCGAGCGCCCGGCCCGCATCGTCGCCGACGTCAAGGTCGACCGCCCCTATCCCCGCGGCCGTGGCGACGAGTATCTGGTGGACCTGCGTCATCAGTTGCTGGAGTTGCTGGGGCTGGGGTCAAGCTGGTGATGGAAGAGGCCGACTTCATCATCGTCGGCGGCGGCAGCGCCGGCTGCGTGCTGGCCGACCGCCTCAGTGCGGACGGCCGCCACCGGGTGCTGCTGATCGAGGCGGGGGGCCAGGGCCGCCACCCCTCGTTCCACGTCCCGGTGGGCTATGTGGAGAACCGCCACCACCCGCGCGGCAACTGGCTGTACCGCACCGAGCCCGAGCCGGGCAGCGGCGGGCGCGCCCTGCCCTGGCCGCGCGGCAAGGTGCTGGGCGGAAGCTCGGCCATCAACGGCCTGCTCTACATCCGGGGCCAGGCCGAGGATTACGACCACTGGCGCGATCTCGGCAATCCCGGTTGGGGCTGGACCGACCTGCTGCCCTATTTCGTCAAATCCGAGGATCAGGCGCGGGGCGCCCTGCCCCTGCATGGGGTGGGCGGCCCGCTGCACGTCGCCGATCCCAGCCAGCGCCACCCCCTGTCCGACGCCTTCATCCGGGCGGCCGGGCAATTGGGGCTGGAGGCCAGCACCGACTTCAACGGCCCCGTCCAGGACGGCGCCGGCTATTTCCAGATCACCGTCAGGAACGGCCGCCGCCAGAGCACCGCCGTGGCCTATCTCAAGCGGGCGCGGCGCCGCCCCAACCTGCGGATCATCACCCATGCCCTGGCCACGGGCCTGATTCTCGACGGCCGCCGCGTCACCGGCCTGCGCTACCGCAGGGGTGGCAAGGACCTGGAGGCCCGGGCGACGCGCGAGGTCATCGTGGCGGCGGGCGCCGTCAATTCCCCGCAGCTCCTGCAATTGTCCGGTATCGGCCCGGCGGCCGTCCTGGGACGGCACGGCATTCCGGTCGTTCACCACCTGCCCGGTGTGGGAAGCAACCTCCAGGACCATTACATCGTCGACCTGAAATACCGGGTGCAGGGAATCGTCACCGTCAACGAACAGACACGGAGCGCCCGCCTGATCTGGGAGGTGCTGAAATACGCCGCCACCCGCAAGGGGCTGCTCAGCATGAGCGCCGCCCATGTGTCGCTGTTCCTGCGGTCCCAACCCGGCCTGACGCGGCCCGACGTGCAGTTCCACTACCTGCCCGCCACCCTGGACAGCCGGACCAATCAGGTCGAGCACCTGCCGGGCGTCACCCTGGGGCCTTGCCAGTTGCGCCCCGACAGCCGGGGCCGCATCGAGATCGCCTCGGCCGATCCGGCCCGCGCCCCGCTGATCTTCCCTTGCTACCTGGAGGCGGAAAGCGACCGCCGGGTGGTGGTCGATGCCTTGCGGATCGGACGGGCCATCGCCGCCCAGCCGGTGCTGGCGCCCTATCTTCAGGACGAGATTTCACCCGGCGGCACCCTGCTTTCCGACGACGAGTTGCTGGACTTCGCCCGCACCCACGGCCGCACCCTCTATCACCCGGTCGGCACCTGCCGCATGGGGCAAGATTCCGGCGCCGTGGTGGATGCCGAGCTGAAGGTGCACGGCATCGGCGGGCTTCGGGTGGTGGACGCCTCCGTCATGCCCACCCTGATTTCCGGCAATACCAACGCCCCGGTGATCGCCATCGCCGAGCGTGCCGCCGACTTGATCCTGGCCCACAACGCCCACGCCGCCCGAGGATGCCATGCCCAAACATAGATTGAACCGAGCCGTCGCCGCCATCGCCGCCTTCCTGGCGCTGGGTGCTTCCGCGCCCCAGGCCGGCCCGGAGATCACCACCCAGGACTATGCCATCCCGTCCGGCACGCCGGGGATCGAACTGTTCCTGCGCAACAAGGCGCCGGCCGGGCTCAAGACCTTCCGGCCCGAGCGCACCATCCTTTACGTGCACGGCGCCACCTTGGCCTCGGAGCTGGTATTCGACCTGCCCATCGGCGGAACCTCGTGGGCCGACGATCTGGCCCGCCAGGGTTGGGACGTCTGGATGGTGGACGTGCGCGGCTATGGCCGCTCCACCTGGCCCGAGGCCATGCGCCAGCCGGCCGAGGCCAACCCGCCGGTGGCGACCACCGAGGAGGCGGTGGCCGACTTCACCGCGGCCGCCGATTACATCCGCGCCAAGCGCCGTCTGGAGGGGCTGCAGGTCATCGGCTGGTCCTGGGGATCGGTGATCGCCGGCACCTACGCCGCCCGGCACCCGGCCCGGGTTGAGAGCCTGGTGCTGGTGACGCCTCTTTGGGTCAACGAGGGCGCGGCGCCGCCGCTGCCCACCAATGCCTGGCAGGAATGGACCCTGGCCAATTCCCGCGTCCGCATCCAAAAGGGCGTGCCCGCCGATCAGACCGGGATCATCCTGCCGCCCGCCACCGTGGCGCTGTGGGAACAGGCCGTACGGGCCAGCCAGCCCGAAGCGGCGGGCAAGTCGCCGGAGTTGTTCCGCTCCCCCACCGGCGTGATGACCGACGTGGCCTGGCGGGGCGCACCGCCCTATGACCCAAGCCGGATCACCGCTCCCACCCTGATCATTCGGGGGGAATGGGACGAACTGACCCCAAGGGCCATGTCGCAAGCCCTGTTCGCCCGCCTGAGCAGCGCCAAGGTGCGGACCCTGACGGAAATTCCCCGCGCCAGCCATTTCATCATCGCCGAAACAGCCCGCGACACCCTGTTCGCCGAGGTCCAGGGCTTCCTGGGGAGGCCCCGCCCATGACCATCCTTCGCGGCTCGGCGCTGCTGGTGCTTGGATACCACCTGGCCTTGCTGACGGTGGCCATGGTTCGGTTCCGGCAGTTTCCCGACTATGTCCGCCTGCATCCCTGGCATGACAACGTCTGGAGCGTGTTCACCGGCTTTCCCACGCTGGAAAGTGCCATTCCCGTGGCCCTGCGCGAGCCTTGGATCGAGATCGGCCGCTCGGTGCCGGACCTCCCCATGACGGAATGGAGTGTGCAGGTCCTGCCGCCCAATCTCCTGGTGGTCAGTCTGGTGGCCTCGCTGCTGGCCCTCCACTGGAAGCTCGCGCGGCGCGGCGGCCATCCCGCCGCCGCCGCGCTTTCCGCCGGCGGCGGGATGGGAACCGCCCTGGCCGCGACGTCCTTGACCTGGATCGCCTGCTGCTCCAGCCCCAGTTGGGTGGTCCTGCTGGCCATGCTGGGCCTGTGGATCCCCACCGCCCTGTCGCTCGACCACCTGGGGCCGGCTATCGGCGCGGCGGGATTGCTCCTGACCGGCCTCGGCCTCTTCCTCCAGCGTTTCCCGAGCCGCTTGCTCCACCTTGATCACCGCTGAAACCGGCAACACTGGGATAATCCTGGCCGGGGACAGCGTCCCGACCGTCCCGGGCCGGCGAAAAGTTCTTGACCGATCAGTCAAGCACGCACTAGTCTGGACCAGATTTGATTTTCTGGGATGTTTCTCCATGGGCCGCCCGTCGCCCGACACCAAGCAGATTTTGATCGATACCGCGCTGGCGCTGATCTGGATGAGCAGCTACGGCTCGGTCAGCGTCGACGACATCTGCAAGGCCGCCGGGGTCAAGAAGGGCAGCTTCTACCACTTCTTCCCCTCCAAGGTGGATTTGGCCGTGGCGGCCATGGAGCACTCCTATCACGAGGTTAAGCCGCTCTACGACACCATCTTCTCGCCCGACACCCCGCCCCTGAGGCGGTTCGAGCGCATGATGGAGGTGGTGGTCGAGAAGCAGACCGAGACCTTGGAGAAATACGGCCGGGTCTGCGGCTGTTCCGACACCTCGCTGGGTTGCGAGATGGCCGGGCTGGAGGAACGCATCCGCGTCAAGTTCGAGGAATTGGCGAACCGCAAGAAGCGCTATTACGAAAACGCCCTGCGCGACATGGTGGCCGAGGGGTCGCTGCCCCCCGACACCGACGTCAAAGCCAAGGCCCACGAGATTTTCGCCTATCTTTTGGGACAGATGACCCTGGCCCGGATTCAGAACGATCTGGGCCTGCTCAAACGCGATCTGAGGCCGGGATTGTTGGGACTTCTGGGTATCCAGGACAAGGCCGGCTCGGCCTCCTAGCATACCGTTCGCCATTGCTTTGCCGACCGGGCTCTTTGCCGCCCGGAAGAGTTGGAAAGGGGCCGCCGCGCCCCAAGCCGCCCCGGGGCGGCATTTTTTGGATCATCGAGTAGACTGACCGGTCAAATACTAGGGTATTATGTCTCCTGGACAGCCGGTCATAGACATCGAAGGAGTTTCCCCATGACCGCTTCTCCCCGTTTCGCCAGGGCCCCCATCTCCAACAAAGGCCGCCTCTTCAGCAAAGGCAGGGCCCTCCTTCTCGCCACCGTCGCCCTGGCCGCCCTGGGCGGCGGCGCGGTGCTGCTCCGGGGCGCTCCCGGCCAGCCGGCCCAGGCCGCCGCCGCCCAGGCGGTTCCGGTCACCGTGCAGACCATGGCGCCCCGCAACGTCCAGGTCTGGTCCTCGTTCTCGGGCCGCATGCGGGCGGTGGACTTCGCCGAAATCCGGCCCGAGGTCAGCGGCCGCCTCACCCAGGTGCGCATCACCGACGGCCAGACCGTCAAGGCCGGCGACGTGCTGTTCGTGGTCGACCCCGCCCCCTTCGAAGCCGCCCTGGCCAAGGCCGAGGCCAGTCTGGCCACCGCCCGGACCAACGCCGTCTTCGCCCGCACCGAACTTGACCGGGCCGTCAACCTGATCAAGACCGAGGCCATCGCCCAGCGCCTCTATGACGAGCGCGCCAATGCCGAAAAGGTGGCCCGTTCCGCGGTGCTGTCCGCCGAGGCCGAGTTGAAGCAGGCGCGCATCAACATGGACCACGCCTATGTCAAGGCGCCCATCGCCGGCCGGGTCAGCCGCGCCGAGATCACGCTGGGCAACGTGGTGCAGGCCGGCCCCGGCGCGCCGCTGCTGACCTCCATCGTCTCCAACGACGGCATCTACGCCGATTTCGAGGTGGACGAGCAGACCTACATGAAGGGCATCCGCGCCCAGGACGGCTCGCGCGACAAAGAGCGCCGCATCCCGGTCCAGATCACCGTGCGCGGCGACGAGGCCCATCCCTATCTCGGCACCATCCAAAGCTTCGACAACCGCATCGACACCGCGTCCGGCACCATCCGCGCCCGCGCCCGCTTCGACAACCGGGACGGCGCCCTGATGCCGGGTATGTTCGTCTCGGTCAAGGTGGCCAGCGGCGGCGACGAGCCGGCCCTTTTGGTGCAGGAACGGGCCATCGGCAGCGACCAGAGCAAGAAATTCGTCTATGTGGTCGGCGACGACGGCAAGGTTGCCTATCGCGAGGTCGGACTGGGGCCGCAGGTGGACGGAAGCCGCATCGTCCTGGCCGGACTCAAGGCCGGCGAGAAGGTGATCGTCGACGGGCTGCAGCACGTCCGCCCCAACATGGCGGTCACCGTTCAGGAGGCCTCGCTGGGCGCCAACGGACGCCATATCGCCGCGAACTGAGCCGCCGCATCCCCGTTTTTCGCTTTTGCCGCCCTCGTCACGAGAAGGCCACGCCATGACTTTGTCCAAATTCTTCATCGACCGCCCCATCTTCGCCGGGGTGATCTCCACCGTCATCCTGCTGGCGGGCCTGATCTCCATGGTCTTGCTGCCCATCTCGGAATACCCCGAGGTCGTGCCGCCCTCGGTGATCGTCAAGGCCCAGTTCCCCGGCGCCAATCCCAAGGTCATCGCCCAGACCGTGGCGACACCGCTGGAGGAGCAGATCAACGGCGTCGAGAACATGCTCTACATGTTCTCCCAGGCCGCCAGCGACGGCACCATGACGCTCACCATCAGCTTCAAGATCGGCACCGACCCCGATCTCGCCACCCAATTGGTGCAGAACCGGGTCAACCAGGCCCTGCCCCGCCTGCCCGAGGTCACCCGGCAACTGGGCGTCACCACGGTCAAAAGCTCGCCCGACCTGACCATGGTGGTGCACCTGACCTCGCCCAACGAACGCTATGACATGCTGTACCTGCGTAATTACGCCCTGCTCAACGTCAAGGATCAGCTGGCGAAGATTCAGGGCGTGGGCAGCGTCCAGCTGTTCGGCTCGGGCGATTACGCCATGCGCATCTGGCTCGACCCCGAAAAGGTGGCCCAGCGGGCCATGACCGCCGACGAGGTGGTCGCCGCCATCCGCCGCCAGAACGTCCAGGTCGCCGCCGGCGTGATCGGCGGGCCGCCCTATGGCAACGGCGTCGAACTGCAACTGCCCATCAACGCCCAGGGCCGGCTGACCGATGCCGACCAGTTCGCCGAGATCATCATCAAGCGCGATGGCGGCGTGGTCACCCGCCTGAAGGACGTGGCGAGGGTCGAAATCGACGCCGCCCAGTACGGCCTGCGCTCGCTGCTCGACAACAAACCCGCCGTCGCCATCCCGGTGTTCCAGTCGCCGGGCTCCAACGCCATCGAGATTTCCAATCAGGTCCGCGCCACCATGGCCGAGTTGAAGAAGAATTTCCCCGAAGGCCTGGATTACGCCATCGTCTACGATCCCACCGTGTTCGTGCGCGGCTCCATCGAAGCGGTGGTCCACACCCTGCTGGAGGCGGTGGCCCTGGTGGTGCTGGTGGTGATCCTGTTCCTCCAGACCTGGCGGGCCTCCATCATCCCGCTGCTGGCGGTGCCCATCTCCATCGTCGGCACCTTCGCGGTGATGCACATCTTCGGCTTTTCCATCAACGCCCTGTCCCTGTTCGGACTGGTGCTGGCCATCGGCATCGTCGTCGACGACGCCATCGTGGTGGTGGAGAATGTCGAGCGCAACATCGAGAACGGCCTTTCCCCCCGCGACGCCACCATCAAGGCCATGGGCGAGGTCACCGGCCCCATCATCGCCATCGCCCTGGTGCTGTGCGCGGTGTTCGTGCCCATCGCCTTCATCAGTGGACTGACCGGTCAATTCTACCGCCAGTTCGCCCTGACCATCGCCTTTTCCACGGTGATTTCCGCCTTCAACTCCCTGACCCTGTCGCCGGCATTGGCGGTAACCCTGCTGAAGGGCCGCGGCGCCCCCAAGGATGCCCTGACCCGGGGCATGGACCGGGTGTTCGGCCGCTTCTTCGCCGGCTTCAACCGGGTGTTCCACGGCGGCTCGCACGCCTATGGACGGGGCGTCACCGGCATCCTGGGACGCAAATCGGCGGCCATGCTGATCTATCTGCTGCTGCTAGGCGCCACCTATGTGGGCTTCCAGGCGGTGCCGCCCGGCTTCGTCCCCACCCAGGACAAGCAATATCTGGTGAGCTTCGCCCAGTTGCCCGACGGCGCCACCCTGGAGCGCACCGAGAGCGTCATCCGCGCCATGTCCGACATCGCGCTCAAGGAACCGGGCGTGGAAAGCGCGGTAGCCTTTCCCGGCCTGTCCATCAACGGCTTCATCAACAGCCCCTCGGCCGGCATCGTCTTCGTCACCTTGAAGCCGTTCGCGGAGCGCCGCTCGGCCGAATTGTCGGGCTTCGCCATCTCCCAGAAGCTCCAGACCAAGTATCTGGGGGTGAAGGACGCCTTCATCGCCATCTTCCCGCCGCCCCCCGTCCAGGGCCTGGGCACCATCGGCGGCTTCAAGCTGCAGGTGGAGGACCGCACCGACCAGGGCTACGAGGCGCTGGACCAGACCATGAAGGCGGTGCAGGCCAAGGCCGCCCAGACGCCGGAGCTGGCCCGCGTCTTCTCCAGCTACAAGATCGGCATGCCCCAGCTCTATACCGAGCTGGACCGCACCAAGGCCGCCCAACTGGGCGTGGACGTCCAGGACGTGTTCAGCGCCATGCAGATCTATCTGGGCTCACTCTACGTCAACGACTTCAACAAGTTCGGCCGCACCTACCAGGTCATCGCCCAGGCCGACCGCCAGTTCCGGTCCAAGCCCGACGACATCCTGAAGCTGCAGATCCGCAATTTCGAGGGCCGCATGGTGCCGTTGGGCTCCATCATCCGGGTGACCGAGACCACCGGCCCCGACAGCGCCATGCGCTACAACGCCTTCCGCTCGGCCGACGTCAACGGCGGCCCGGCGCCGGGCTATTCCACCGGTCAGGCCCAGGCGGCCATGACCCGCATCCTCGACGAGACCCTGCCCAAGGGCATGGGCTACGAGTGGACCGAGCTGACCTACCAGCAGATCCTGGCCGGCAACACCGCCATGCTGGTGTTTCCCATCTGCGTGCTGCTGGTCTTCCTGGTGCTGGCGGCCCAGTACGAAAGCCTGTTCCTGCCCGCCGCCATCATCCTGATCGTCCCCATGTGCCTGCTGTCGGCCATCGCCGGCGTCTGGCTGACCGGCGGCGACAACAACATGTTCACCCAGATCGGCCTGTTCGTGCTGATCGGCCTGGCCTGCAAGAACGCCATCCTGATCGTCGAGTTCGCCCGCGAGCTGGAGATCGCCGGCAAGGGCACCGTGGAAGCCGCCGTCGAGGCGGCGCATCTGCGGCTGCGCCCGATCCTGATGACCTCCTTCGCCTTCATCATGGGGGTGGTGCCGCTGGTGCTGTCGTCGGGGGCCGGCGCCGAGATGCGCCACGCCATGGGGGTCGCCGTGTTCTTCGGCATGCTGGGCGTCACGTTCTTCGGCCTGTTCCTCACCCCCGTCTTCTACGTCCTCATGCGCGCGCTGGAAAAGCGCGTCACCGGAACCGAAAAGGTGCACCACCATGTCTAAGCGCAAGATCGCCCCCTCCGCCCTGGTGCTGACCGGGCTGCTGCTCGCCGCCTGCACCAGCCCGGCCGGGCCGCAGGAGTCCGGGATCGAGACCCCGTCCCTGTGGAGCCGCCTGACCGGGTCCGCCCCGGCCCAGGCCGATCCCGCCGCGCCGCTGGTCCTCGGCCCCGACGCCGAGGTCGAGCAGACCTGGTGGCGGCGCTTCGGCGATCCCACCCTGGACACCCTGGTGACCGATGCCCTGGCCGGCAACCAGACCCTGGCCATGGCCAAGGCCCGGGTCGAGGAGGCCCAGGCCGCGCGCGGCCTTGCCCGTTCACGCCTGCTGCCGGAAATCAGTGCCGCCGGCTCGGCCCAGCGCACCAACCAGGGCTACGCCACCGGCGACAAGGCGGTGAGCGTGGCCCAGATCGATCTCAGGGCAACCTGGGAACTGGACCTGTTCGGCCGCAATCAGGCCCGCATGGCCGAGGCCAACGCCCTGCTGCAATCGGAGGAGGCCACCCGCCAGGGTGTGCGGGTGGCGCTGCTGGCCGAGGTGGCGCGGACTTATTTCGATCTGCGCGACGCCATCCGCCAGATCGAGCTGACGCGGCAGAACCTGGGAACCCAGCGCCGCACCCTGGAGATCATCCGCGCCCAGCGCCAGGGCGCCCTGGCCAGCGATTTCGACGTGCAGCGGGCCGGCGCCCGGGTGTCGGCCACCGAGGCCCTGATTCCGTCCCTGGAGACCGCCCGCGATGTGGCGCTGAACCGGCTGTCCGTGCTGTTGGGCCGCGTGCCCGGCGGCCGCGACACCCTACTGGCCGACCTGCCGCCGGCCAGGCCCCTCGACCCGGCCATCGTGGTCGCTGCTCCGGCCAAGGTGCTGGCGGCACGGCCCGACGTGCGCGCCGCCGAGCGCCGCTTCGCCGCCAGCCTGTCGGCCAAGGACGCCGCCACCGCCGAGTTGTTTCCCAACATCTCGCTGTCGGCCCTGTTCGGCGCCCAGACCGCCACCCCGATGAATGCCACCCCCTGGGGTATCGGCCTGGCCCTGGTGCAGCCCATTCTCAATTTCGGCCGCATCGAATCCCAGATCGACGCCGCCGACGCCCGCCAGCGCCAGGCCTTCCTGGCCTATCAGCGCAGCGTGCTGGAAGCGCTGGAGGATATGGAAAACGCACTGTCGCGCTATGGCCACGAAGCCGGCCGCAACGTCGCGCTCGCCACCGGCGTGGCCCAGAATCGCCGGGCCTCGGAGCTGGCGCATACCCAATACACCAACGGCTATACCGGCCTGCTCGACGTCTTGGTGGCGGAGCGCGACCTGTTGGACGCCGAAGCGGCCCAGGCGTCCTCCGATACCGGCCTCCGCCGGAATCTGGTCGCCATCTACGCCGCGGCCGGCGGCGGCTGGTGATATTCTCCCGGGAAGCTGGGATGTTTTGCCATACCCGCAAACGGGTCATCCCACTTCCAGCGGTACCCGGCTGAGCTCGTTGTTCTGGTTCACCAATTTGTGGAGCAGATACATGAAGATCTTCTGCTCCCCCTCCGCCAGCGGCTCCAGCAATATCCGTTCGAAACTGCCGATCGGTCCGGCCAGCCCCTCGAGCATGGCGGAGCCCTCCCCGGAAATGAAAAGACACTTGATGCGCTTGTCCTTGCCGTTCCGGCGCTGAAGCAGTCCCTTCTTCTCCAGCCGGATGACCACGTCGCCGATGGTCGAGCGGTCGAAGGCGATCATCCGCGCCAGCGACCGCTGATCGACCCCCGGATAGGCGCTGACCACGGTCAGGGCCGCGAATTGGACGGGGGTAATGCCGAACGCCTGGGTTTCGTTCAGAAAGATCGAAACCGCGATCTGATGGAACCTGCGCGCCAGATGCCCGGGATTGCCGTAGATCGGGAGGGTGTCCTGGCCTTTTTCGTCCGCCAGCAAATCAGACATGCCTCATCCTTCACGACAGTTCCCTCCTTCGAGGACGCCGCATCTCATCGTATTTCCCCCGGCAATTCAATCGGCTCATTTTCCGGCCGGATATCGACAGTATGCTCACCAAATTTATGGCGCAGACCTATCATTTTGCGGTGCAATATTTCAATATTGCACATTATCAGCACTCTCAAAAACGGATTTAAATTAATCATATACGTTATATAACATAGTGTTATCCAAAAATTCCGCCAGACCTCTCCCGCCGCCGAGCCTTCCCCGGAAACACCTAAAAATATTGACAGTATACCTACTATTATGGTGACAATACCCATGCAGGCCGGATGGCTTTGGCCCGGATATGGATTGAGGGAGGAAACAATGGCGCTGGATGAAACGGCCCTGGTGATCGCCATCGCCGACATGGAGGAGGACGAGGCGCTGCGCCTGGCGCGCCAGGCCATCGATGACGGCTTTGATCCGCAACGCATCCTCGACCTCTGCCGCGCCGCCATGGACATCGTCGGCGCGCGCTTCGAGAAGAACGAGTACTTCCTGCCCGAGCTGATGATGGCGGGCGAGATGCTCGAACAGATCGGCGCCATGGTAAAGCCGCTGCTGCTGGCCAAGGACGGCGATTCGGGAGCGGCGGCCGGACCGGTGGTGATGATCGGCACCGTCCACGGCGACCTGCACGACATCGGCAAGAACATCGTCACCTTCATGCTGGAGGTGAACGGCTTCAAGGTGATCGACCTGGGCATCGACGTGCCGGTCGCCACCTTCATCGACAAGATCCAGGAGCACCGGCCGGCGGTGGTGGGATTGTCGGGCTTCCTGACACTGGCCTTCGATTCCATGAAGGAGACGGTGGAAGCCATCGCCGCCGCCGGCATGCGCGACGGGCTGAAGATCATGATCGGCGGCGGCCAGGTGGACGAGACGGTGCGGGCCTATACCGGCGCCGACGCCTTCGGCCTCAACGCCATGGCCGCCGTCTCGCTGTGCCAGACCTGGCTCGGCAAGGCGCGGGCGGCATGACCATGCCCGGCATCCCCGCCCAGACCCCCGCCGCCAAGGCCGCCTATGATGCCCGCTGGAACCGGGTGATGGATTGCGTCGCATTGCGGCAGCCGGACCGTCTGCCCATCGGCATGCAGCCGACCTTCTGGCTGGCCAAGTACGGCGACATCACCTGCCGCCGGCTGATGTACGACTACGACAAGACCGCCGAGATCGCCGAGCGGGCCATCTTGGAATTCGAGCCCGACGGCCACAGCCCGATGGTCCTGGCCACCGCCTCGGGCCAGGCGCTGGAGGCGCTGGACTTCAAGCAGTTGCAATGGCCCGGCCACGGCGTCGGCGACAACCAGCCGTTCCAGTACCTCGACCGCGAGTACATGAAGGCCGACGAATACGACGACTTCCTGCTCGACCCCACCGGGTTCTACCTGCGCAAGTACCTGCCCCGCGTCGCCGGGGCGTTCGAGGGTATCGACGAACTGCCGGTGCTGCCGAGCATGTACTATACCCGGCTGGTCATGGGCACCCGCGCCTTCGCCCGTCCCGGCGTACGGCAGGCGCTGGAAAGGATGATCGCGGCGGGCGAGGAGGCCGAGGCCCTGTTCCAGCGCCACATCGCCTTCGAGGACAGGATGGCGGCGCTGGGCTATCCGGCCTCGTACATGTATTCGTCGGTCTCGCCCTACGACTACATCGCGGACTATTTCCGGGGCGCCAAGCAGATCATGACCGATCTGTTCCGGCGCAAGGACAAGCTGCTGGAGATGCTGGAGCGGGTGCGGATCATCATCACCCGCAGCACCATCGAGGCGGTCAAGGCCAGCGGCAATCCCTTCGTGTTCATCCCCACCCACTGGGCGCCCGATTCCTTCATGTCGGACCAGCAGTTCACCACCTTCTGGTGGCCGCCGTTCCGCCGGATGCTGCTCGACCTGATCGCCGCCGACATCATCCCCATCCCCATGTGGGAAAGCGACTGCACCAAGCGCCTGGAGCACATCAAGGATATCCCAGCGGGCAAGTGCATCTACTGGTTCGAGCGCACCGACATGGTCAAGGCGTTCGAGGTGCTGGGCGACGTGGTGGCGCTGCGCGGCAACCTCTCTCCCTCCATGATGACCACCGGCACGCCCGCCGACGTCGACGCGGCGGTCCGCCATCTGGTCGACAACGTCTTCAACAAGGGCGGCAAGCTGATCCTCGACTGCGCCTTCGGCATTCCCGATGAAACACCGGTGGAGAACGTGCGGGCCATGTTCACCGCCGCCCGCAAGTACGGCGGCTGAGGGAGGAGGACGGCCATGGGTCCCGCCCTCTGGCACGCCGGTCTAAAGCTGTTGCGCCCGCTGGCGGCCGTATTCGGACGCCGGCGGCTGGAGCGGCCGCTGGCCTGGGTCGAGCGGCGGCTGAAACGCCCCCTGTTCGGCTGCCGGATGTGTGGGCAATGCGTGCTGGACACCACCGGACTGGGCTGCCCCATGCGTTGCCCCAAGGGATTGCGCAACGGTCCCTGCGGCGGCGTGCGGTCCGACGGAACCTGCGAACTGGACGCCGCCATGCCCTGCGCCTGGAAGGACATCTGGACCCGGCTGGGCGGTACCCTGCCCCCGCGCCAGCCTTTGCTCGACCATCGCCGGGCGGGCAAGTCCGCCTGGCTGGCCGAGGTCCTGGACGCCAAGCCGGCGGTGCCCGACCTGCCGCCTGACCGGCCGCAGGTCATGGGACGGCTGCAGGCCAAGCTGGCGGCCGGCGAATTCGTGGTCACCGCCGAGATCGCGCCGGGCACCGCCGCCGACGGCTCGGCTCTGCTGGCCCAGGCCGAGAAGCTGGGCCCCTGGGTCGACGCCGTCAACGTCACCGACGGCTCGGCCGCCCATTGCGCCCTGTCGAGCATGGCGGCCGCCGCCCTGCTGAGCCGGGCCGGCTATGACGCCGTGATGCAGATGACCTGCCGCGACCGCAACCGCATCGCGCTGCAGAACGATCTGCTGAGCGCCACCGCGCTGGGCATCGAGAACGTGGTGTGCCTGACCGGCGACGGCGTGCTCAACGGCGACCATCCCGAGGCCAAGCCGGTGTTCGATCTGGACGCCGTGGCCCTGCTCGCCGCCGCCAAGACGCTGCGCGACGGCGGGCGCTTCCTGTCGGGCCGCGCCCTGGCGGTGCCGCCCGCCTATTTCATCGGCGCGGTGGACAACCCCTTCGCGCCGCCCGAACCGGCCCGTGTCCAGCGCCTCGCCGCCAAGGTGGCGGCCGGGGCGCAGTTCGTCCAGACCCAGTACGTCTTCGACCTTGCGGCCTTCGCCCGCTACATGGAGCGGGTGCGGGCCGCCGGGCTGCACCGCCGCTGCCACCTCATCGCCGGGGTCGGCATGGTGGCTTCGGCCCGCACCGCCCGCTGGCTGGTCCGCAAGGTGCCGGGCGTGCGTATTCCCCATGCGGTCGTCACCCGGCTGGAACAGGCCGCCGACCCCGTCGCCGAAGGCGCCGCCCTGGCGGTGGAGGTGATCGACGCGCTGCGCCGCATCGAGGGCGTCGCCGGGGTGCACCTGATGTTCCACCATCATCTCGATCTGGTGGGCGGCGTGATCGCCGAGGCCGGTCTGGCCGGCCCGCGCGGCCGCCGCGAGGTGGCGTGATGGAGATCGACGCCGGACGCCTGGGCAAGGGGTTGGCGCGGCAGGCGCTGGCGACGGTTCGCGCCGCGTCGCACCCGGCGGTGATCCGGCGGCTGGCGGCGCTGGAAGCCGAGATGGAGGGCCTGCTGAGCCCAAGGGCGTCGGTCCGCGTGGTCGCCGCGCGGATGGAGGGCCGCGATTGCCTGCGCCTGGACGGCGGCCTGGAACTGCGGGGCGGTTTCGTCAACCGCTTCGCCGGGGCGTCGGGCGCGGCGGTGGTATTCGCCACCCTGGGGAACGCCTATGCCGAACACACCTCGGCCTGCTTCGCCCAGGGAAAGGCGGTGGAGGCCGCCCTTTACGATCAGGTGGGCAGCAAGGCGGTGTGGCGGCTGGGCCAGCGGATACTGGCCGGACTGCGCCTCGCCGCCCGCCGCGACGGAAAACACGCTGGCGGCCCGCTGTTCCCCGGCGACCCCGGCCTGCCCCTTTCCGCCCAGTCCGTCCTGGCCGAAATCGGCGCTCCGGCCGCCGCCGGGGTGGCGGTGGTGGCGGGCGGGCTGCTGTCGCCGCTCAAATCCCTGTCCATGGTGGTGGCGGTGGGCGACGGGATGCGGCGCTGGAGCCGGGCCAGTTCCTGCCGCGAGTGCAAGTTCTTCGAGCGCTGCCGCAAGCCGGCCGAGACGCGGAAGGCGTGCCGATGACCAGCGTCCACGTATCCTTCCAACCCTCGGGGCTCCATATGGGCGTGCAGGCCGGCGAGATGCTGCTGGAAACGGCGCGGCGCGCCGGGGCGCGCATCGGCTCGGCCTGCGGCGGACGGGGGCGCTGCCGCGCCTGCGCCGTCAGGATCGAGAGCGACAGCCCCCCCGAGGTCTCGGCGGCCGACCGCACCGTCTTCTCCGTCGCCGAACTGGCCGCCGGCTGGCGCCGGGCCTGCCAGACGCGAATCGAGCGCTCGTGCCGGGTCCACGTGCCGGCCCGCAGCGCGGCGACCATGGTACCGCGCGGCCAGGATTCCGGCGCCGACCGAGTTCCGGTGGTCGAGCCGGTGGCGCAGCGGGGGTTGGGGCTGGCGGTGGATCTGGGCACCACCAATCTCGCCGCCGCCCTGATCGATCTGGAAACGGGCACGGTGCTGGCCCGCGGCGCCGCCGAAAATCCGCAGGGCATCTATGGCGGCGACGTCATCAGCCGGGGCGGCCGGGCGCTGCGCGACCCGGCGGCGGCGGCGGAACTGCGTCGTCTCGCGGTCGAGGCCATATTCGACCTGGCCTGCACCCTGACCGGCGGAGCACCGGAAAGCGTGATCGAACTGGCGGTGGTGGGCAATTCGGTGATGCAGCACCTGTTACTGGGATTGGCGGTGGACTCCCTGGTCAAGGCGCCCTACCGGCCGGTGCTGTCGGAGGCCTGCGACCGGCCGGCGGCGGGATTCGGGCTGGCCCCCGGCGCCCGCCTGCATGTGGGGCCCAACATCGCCGGCTTCGTCGGCAGCGACCATGTGGCGGCGCTGATCGAAGTGCTGGAGACGCCACCCGACGGGTGCTGGGCGCTGCTCGACATCGGCACCAACACCGAGATTTCCCTGTGGCGGAACGGCCGGCTGGTCAGCGCGTCATGCCCCTCGGGCCCCGCCTTCGAGGGCGGCGTGCTGACCAGCGGCATGCGCGCCGCGCCGGGGGCGGTGGAAAAGGCCACCATCACCGGCGACCGCCTGGAGCTGGCCACCATCGAGGATGCCCCACCCGTGGGGCTGTGCGGCTCGGGCGTGCTGTCGCTGCTGGCCGAACTGCGCAAGGCCGGCATGGTCGACCGGCGCGGCCGCCTCGGCCTCGGCCATCCCCGGGTGCGCGAGGCCGGCGAAACCCGCGAGGTGATCCTGGCCGACGAGGCCGCCACCGGCGGGCTGGCGGTGGCGTTCACCCAGGCCGACATCCGCAACGTCCAACTGGCCAAGGCCGCCATCCGGGCCGGGCTCGACCTGATGCTCGACCATGCCGGGATCACCGAGACCGACCTCGACCGGGTGATCATCACCGGAGCCTTCGGCAAGCACCTCGATCCGGCCGACGCGGTGGCCATCGGCATGCTGCCCGGCCTGGCGCCCGAATGCTTCGACCGGATGGGCAACGCCGCCGGGGCCGGAGTGCGCCGGATGCTGGCCTGCCGGATGGCGCGGCGCCGGGCCACGGACATCGCGCGTAGCGCCGAATACCTCGAACTGGCATCCCGTCCCGACTTCCAGAAACGCTTCATCGCCCGGATGGGACTTTGACCGAAACCAACGGAGGCTTTCCTTGAACGAACAGTGGACCATCATCGGCGAGCGCATCAATCCCGGCTTCAAAAGCACGCGGGCGCTGTTCGAGACCAAGGACATCGCCGGCATCCAGGCCCTGGCGGTCAAACAGGCCGAGGCCGGAGCCAAATACCTCAACGTCAATACCGGCATGGCCGGCGAGAAGGACCACGGCTTCGCCCGCGCCGTGGTCGAGGGCATCCAGGCGGTGGTGCCGGTGCCCCTGTCCTTCGACTCCGCCTCGCTGCAACTGCAGACCCTCTACCTCACCACCTATGATGCCGAGAGGGCGGGCGGCGCCAAGCCGATGATCAACTCCATCGCCGAGACCCATCTCGGCATGCTGGAACTGCTGACCATCCGTCCGAGCAAGATCATCGTCATGGCTTCCGAACGGCTGGAGGACGGGGCCGGACGCCGCAACGTCAAGGCGGAGCAGGTGATCGGCGCGGCGCGGCGCATGGTGGGACACACCGACAAGATCGGCGTGCCGCACGACGACATCATCGTCGACGTCTCGGTCAGCGCCATGGCCGCCGACAGCGAAGGGCTGACCCGCATGGCGCTCGACGCCATCCAGACCATCGGCACCCTTCCGGAACTGGCGGGCGTGCACATCACCGGCGGCATCAGCAACATCGGCCAGCAACTGCCGGCCAAGACCGCCGGGGGCGACGATCTGAAGCACAAGCTGGAATGCGCCTTCCTGACCATCGCCACGCCACTGGGCTTCGACACCATCCTGGGCACGCCGTGGAAGGAATACCACCTGCTGCCCGAGGACGATTTCGTCATGACGGTGTTCCGCGACTTCATCTCCCGCTCGGGCCTCGACGCCCTCAAGCAGGTGAGAAGGCTGTACCGGCCATGAAGCGCCTGATCGTCGGCTCCTATTTCGACGGGGAACGGCTGCATGCCGACGGCCCCTACGCCGTGATTCACGACGGGTCCGCCATCCTGGGCATCGAACCGTCCGAGGGACCGGCCGAGGCGGCCTTCATCATGCCGTCGCTGGTGGACGCCCATATCCACGTCTTTCTCGACGGGGCCGAACTGGACCCGGCCCGGCGCAAGCAAGCCATGGCCGCCGACGGGGACAGCACCCTGGCGGTGGCGACGGCCAATGCCGAGGCGGCCTGGCGGGCCGGACTCGCCGTCCTGCGCGATGCCGGCGACCCGCGCGGCATCAATCACGGCCTGCGCGAGGGGCTGGCCCGCAGCCGCCATCCGATCCGCCTGCGCTCGCCCGGTCCGGCATTGCACCGGCCGGGGCGCTATGGCTCCTTCCTGGGGGCGGCCATCGCCGACGACCGCGAGGCGGCGGCCACGGTGGCGGGCCTGTGCGAGCAAGCCGACGACATCAAGGTGCTGCTGACCGGGGTGATCGACTTCGTCTCGGGCGAAGTCAAGGGGCGGCCGCAATTCGATGGGGACACCGCCACCGCCATGGTCGCCACGGCACGGCAGCGGGGCCGCCCGGCCTTCGCCCACTGCAACGGCGCCGAGGGACTCGGGATCGCCATCGCCGCCGGGTTCGATTCCATCGAGCACGGCTATCTGATGGACGAGAACTCGCTCCGCGCCATGGCTGGCCAGGGTATCGCCTGGACACCCACCCTGGCGCCGGTGGCGGCGCAGCGCCGCCTCGCCCCGGAGATTTCCGGCTTCGGCCCCGAGGTGCTGGCCCGCCTCGATACCATCCTCGAACGCCACGCCGAGTCCATCGCCCGGGCCGCCCAGTTGGGGGTAATGCTGTATTGCGGCTCGGATGCCGGCGGACAGGGCGTGCCCCACGGCGACGGCCTGATCGACGAGATGCTGCTGATGGCCGCCGCCGGGGTCCCCATGGCCACGCTGCTGGCCGGTGCCACCGCCCTGCCGCGCGCCCGCTGGGGCGAGCCCGCGGCCCCGATCCGCAAGGGCGGGGCCTTCGCCCCCCTGATCCTGCCGCAATCGCCGTTCGAGCGGCCCGAGGCGCTTCGCCACGCCCGCCGCCCGCCGCCGGGAGAATGACCATGTCCGCAGCCGATACTCTCGACCGGGTACTGATCGATGGCCTGCAACTGTACATGCCCATCGGCCTGCATTCGTGGGAACGCGATCAGGCCCAGCCGGTGCGGGTCGATCTGGAACTGGACTGTGAGCGCCGCGCCCTGGGCGACGAACCGGTGGTCTGCTACGAGCGCCTGAGCGAGCGGGTCAAGGTTCTGGCCGCCGCCGGGCACGTGGAACTTGTCGAAACCCTGGCCGAGCGCATCGCGGGGCTTTGCCTCAGCGACCCCCGAGTGCGCCGGGCCACCGTCTCGGTCCGCAAGACCGGGGCCGTCCCAGGTACCGCCGCCGTGGGGGTCAAAGTCGTGCGGGAGAACAGCGTGCCGGAAACATAATCGAACAGAGGGAGGACATCATGATCTGGAAGCCTTTGGTCGGGATCGCCCTGGCCTTGGTCGTGAACCTGGCGGACAGCACCACCGTGCGCGCCGCCGAGGACATTCGCATCGGAACGTTTCTGTCGGTGACAGGGGTGATGTCGCTGATGGGCGACCCCGAGAAGCGGACGTTCGACATGCTGGTGGAAAAGATCAACGCCGAGGGCGGCGTGCTGGGACGCAAGATCCAGCTCATCACCTACGACGACGGCTCCGAGCCGGAAAAGGCCGCCACCTTCGTCAAGCGCCTGATCGACAACGACAAGGTGGACCTGATCATCGGCGGCTCGGGGACTCCGACCAGCATGGCGGTGCTCAACCTGATCGAACGCGCCGAAATCCCCTACATCTCGCTGGGTGGCGGCGTCGGCATCGTCGATCCGGTCCGCAAATGGGTGTTCAAGGTTCCCCCCACCGACCGCATGGCCGCCGACCGGGTGCTGGCCGAGCTGAAGGCGCGCGGCCTGACCAAGATGGCCATCCTGTCCGAGAACGTCGGGTTCGGGAAATCCGGCCGCGACCATACGGTGGCCCTGGCCCCGAAGCACGGCATCGAGATCGTTGCCGACGAGGTCTACTCGCCCAAGGATCCCGACGTCACCGCCCCCCTGACCAAGATCCGGGGCATCAACGGGGTCCAGGCCCTGTTCGTGTTCGGCAGCGGCAACGGCCCCGCCGTGGTGACCAAGAACATCCGGCAGCTCAACTTCACCATTCCGGTCTACCAGTCGCCGGGGGTGGCATCGCGGGAGTTTCTGCGTCTGGTGGGCAATGCCGCTGACGGCATGCGGCTGGCCGCCGGAGCCCTGATCGTCGCCGAGCAACTGCCCGCCGACGACCCGCAGCGGCCGGTGGTGGTCAACTTCAAGCGGATGTTCGAGGAGCGCAACAAGCCCATGGACGTGAGCACCCTGGCCGGGCACGGCTGGGATTCGCTGATGATCGCCGTCGAGGCCATCAAGCGGGCCGGCGGTACCGACAAGGCCAGGCTCAGGGACGAAATCGAAAGGACCAGGAACTTCATCGGCACCGCCGGCATGGTCAACATGTCGGCCACCGACCACCTGGGCCTGGGGGCCGATGCCTATCACATGATCGAGGTGAAGAACGGTGATTGGGAACTGAGCGACACCAAGTTCCGGTAAGCCGCGGAACCTCTCCCGGAACTTTCATCTCGCTGAAAGTTCCGGGGCGGGTCATGCCACGGCCTATCCCGTGCCTACCCGGGAGAGCCCGCCCATCGGACGTCGTGCGAACTGGCCTTTGGGGATAGGCCGGATGGCACAAGGCTTCGCAATAGTGCGATTGATAGGCATTATCAATAATGCTACGGTCGGCCTTCGGAATGGGGCAGGCAAAGCGGACTGGCAGGTATGGATTTAAGGAGGCTGTTCCTGGCCCACGGGCGGGAAGTGCGGGCCTATCTCACCCGGAAATTGCGGGATGCCGAGACGGCCGCCGACCTGACGCAGGAGACCTTCCTGCGCTTTGCGGAACAGCATCGGCCGGAAAGCGGCGGCGCGGCAGTCCTGCATCAACGTTCCTATCTGTACCGGACAGCCCACAACCTCGCCGTGGATCATATGCGGCAGCGGCAGCGCGAGCGAACCGACCTGATGCCCGACGATCTGCTGTCGTGCATCGCGGACGAACGCCCCTCCCCCGAGCGTCAGGCCGCCGGACACGACGAGTTGTCGCGTGTCCGCGACGCGCTGTTGGAACTGCCCGAGCGGACGCGCCAGGTTTTCGCCCTGGTTCGGATCGAGGGGCTCACTTACCGCGAGACCGCCGAGCGGCTGGATATTTCAGACAGCTCGGTTCAAAAGCATCTGGCCAAGGCGATCAAGCATGTCATGCAGCGCTTCCGTTGATTGCCGGGCCTGCCGGGAATTTACCGAATCGCGGCGGCAAAACCGTCGTACCTTGGGAAGAGGCTGGCGCCTGCCACCGAATTTGGGTCTGGACGTGAGCGAACAATCACAAAGCCGGGATAGCGTGGATACCATGGCCGCCGAGTGGGTGGTGCGCCTGGAGTCCGGGGAACTGACCGAGCAGGAGCGGAACTGCCTCGCCTGCTGGCTGGAGGAAAGCCCCCTCCACCGGCTGGCGCTGCGGGACGCCCGCGCGGCCTGGGCCAGAATGGACGGCTTGCGGCTTTCCCCCGGCGCGCTGGCCTTGGACCTGGTTCCACCACCCCGGGCGGCGGCAGGGCGGCGGATCTACGCCGCCGGATGGCCGGCGGCCAGGGGCGCGGTGGCGGCCTGCCTGGCCCTGGCCTTGTGGTGCGGCCTGTCGTTCTGGCTGGATGGGCGCCCCCTGGCGGTCCTGACCGCCGATTACCGCACCGGCACGGGAGAATTGCGGGACGTCGCCCTGGCCGATGGCAGCCGTGTGCATCTGGGGCCCGACAGCGCCGTCACGGTACGGTATTCCGCGACGGCCCGCCGGGTCGAACTCCTGGCCGGGCTGGCCCATTTCACGGTCGCCCCCATGGGGGCCGGAGAGGATCGGCCGTTCGTGGTGGCGGCCGCCAACGGCACCGCCCGGGCGCTCGGCACCCGCTTCTCGGTCCGCCATCTGCCACACTCCATCGAGGTCAGCGTCGCCGAGCACGACGTTGAGGTTGCCCTGGAAAGGAGCGGTTCCGGGCCGAGCCGGGTCGTCCTGCCGGCCGGCCGTTCGGTCCGGTATTCGGCCGACGGCCTCGCCCCGGGGCGAGCCGTGGATACGGCCCAGGCCATGGCCTGGCGCGAGGGCCGGCTGGTTTTCAACCACGTCCCTCTGGCCGAGGTAGTGGCGGAGCTGAACCGCTATCGCCGGGGACGCATCGTCATTGCCGACGGAGTCCTGGCCACCCGGGCCGTCAGCGGCGTATTCCATGCCGCCGATCCCGACGGCGCGCTGGTCACCATCGGACAGGTGTTGAACCTCCACAGCACATCGATTCCGTCGCTTCTCACGGTGCTTTACTGAACAGGACCCGGCCGATCGGGAGGGCGGACAGAAAAATCACGTTCCCGTTACCGACTCCCCCGTCCGTCTTCGTCTCATGACTATATGCGATTAAAACGCATTCGCATAAATGGCCGCGGACGAAAGGAATGGATGATGGGGTTGAAAGTGTCGGGTCGGAAGGTGGCGGGCAAATCCTTCCGCAGGGGGCTTGCCGCGACGGCGAGCGCGGTCGCCCTGCTGGCGGGAATGGTCGTCCAGCCCGGGAGCGGGGCGGCACAGGAGGGGGGACGGCCGGCTTCGGAGGCCGAAGCATCCAAGGCCTTCGACATCCCGGCCCAGGATATGAATTCCGCCCTGCTCTCCTTCGCGCGCAGCACCGGTCTGCAGGTGTTCTATGAAACCGAGCTGGTCAAGGGCAAGACCAGTCCGGCGCTGTCGGGCACCTTTACGGCGGCCCAGGGCCTGTCGCGGCTGCTGACGGCCTCGGGACTCGTCTGGCGCTTCACCGGCAGCAATACCGTGACTTTGGAAAAGGTGACGGCGGCGGGGGATGGAGCCATCGCCATCGAGGCGGTGAGCGTCGAGGGGCGGACCTCCGCCCCGGTCCAGGCGCAGATCTCGGCGCCGCCGCCGGTCTTCGCGGGCTCGACGGTGGCGCGCGGCGCGCGCCTGGGCGTGCTGGGCAACAAGGACATGATGGACACCCCGTTCAGCGCCATGTCGTACACCGCTGAGAATATCCAGAACCAGCAGGCCCGCACCATCGCCGACGTACTGGAGAACGATCCCTCCGTGCGCTTCACCGTCACCCGCGGCCACATGCAGGAAAACTTCACCATCCGCGGCTTCGAGGTTCTCAGCAACGAGATCGCGGTCAACGGCATGTACGGCCTGGCACCGCTGGGGCATACCCCCACCGAATTTCTGGAGCGGGTCGAGGTGCTGCGCGGTCCCAATGCCCTGCTGAACGGCGCCGCACCGTCCGGCGGCGTGGGTGGCGCGGTCAATCTGGTGACCAAGCGGGCGGGCGAAAAGCCAACCACCGCCGTCACCGTCGACTATACCAGTCCGGGTCAGCCGGGCGTTCATCTGGACAGCGGCCGCCGCTTCGGCTCGGACAACGAGTTCGGCGCCCGCGTCAATCTGGTGCGGCGCGAGGGCGATACCGCCATCCGGGGCCAGGACAAGGAAAGCCGGCTGGGGGCCATCGCCCTGGACTATTCGGGTGAAAATCTGCGCCTTTCGCTGGACGCCTACAGCAACCGCGAGGTGTTCCACAACGGCAGTCCGGCGATGGTCAACTTCCTGACCAACATCACTTCGGTGCCCAAGGCGCCCGACGGCGAGACCAACCTGTTCAAGGGCGCCTTCGGCAAGATCAACAACGCCGCGGCCATCGGCCGGGTGGAATACGACATTACCCGCGACGTCACGGCCTACGCCTCGTTCGGCCGATTGGACCACCATCAGCACGGTTTCATCACCTCGACCCACGCCCGCAACATCAGCAACCCGGCGGGCGTCTACACCCCGACCACCACGTTCCGCCAGGACTACCTGGATTCCTATTCCATGGAGAGCGGGCTGAGGGCCAAGTTCGAGACCGGCGCGGTGGGGCATCAGGTGGTGGCGGGCGCCTCCAACCTGCTGCAGGAGATCGGCCTGTCCTCGGCGACAGCCACCAGCACCGCCAACAGCGGCAGCATCTATAGCAACGTCTGGCCCACCCTGGCCCGCGATTCCGGTCCGCCGCTGAAGACCGAGGATCTGACGCTCACCAGCATCATGCTGGCCGATACCTTGTCGGTGCTGGACGACCGGGTGCAACTGACCCTGGGGGCGCGCCGGCAGCAAATCCGCGACACCTACTACGCCAACGGCAAGTTCTCGGGGAAATACGACCAGTTCGCGCTGTCGCCGGCGGCCGGGCTGGTGGTCAAGCCGCTCAACAACGTCTCGGTCTTCGCCAATTACATCGAGGCGCTGAGCAAGGGCAACCGCGTCACCAACACCGCCGCCTCCAATTACGGCCACATGTTCGCCCCCTTCAAAACCTGGCAGATGGAAGGCGGCATCAAGTGGGAGGAAGGCAAGATCGCCAACACGCTGAGCCTGTTCCAGATCTACCGCCGCACCCTGTCCAACGTGGGCAACGTCTACATGGAAGGCGAACAGCGCAATCGCGGCATCGAATGGAACGTTTTCGGCGAAGTGGTCGAGCGGGTCCGCGTGCAGGGCGGCATGGTGTTCACCGACGGCAAGATGGTCAAGGCCGCGGCCCCGGGGTTGCTCGGCACCGTTCCCTACGGCCTGCCGGAATGGCAGGGCAATTTCGGCGTCGAGGTCGATCCGCCCTTCCTGGACGGCCTGACCCTGCTGGGGCGTACCGTCTACACCGGCAAGCAGTTCGCCAATTCGGGCAATACGCTGACCATTCCCGAATGGTGGCGTTTCGACGTGGGCGCCAACTACACCCTGCCCATTCACGAAACCAATCTGACGGTGCGCGCCTTCGTCACCAATCTGATGAACGACAATTACTGGGTGGGCAGCTTCTCCGACGGCTATCTGACGGTGTCCGAGCCGCGGACCTTCAACCTGTCGGCGACGGTGGTGTTCTGATGCCCCCGGAGGTTCAGTTGCCGGCCCTGGCGGCCACTCTGGGAGGGGGCGTGTGTTTCTATCTCGCCGCCCCCCGCCAGCAATGGCTGGTGCGGCCCTGGCCGGCCCTGGCCGGCCGGGGCGGCGGTGGCGCCCTGCTGCTGCTGGCGTGGCTGTGGTGGTGCCGGGCCGCCCATCCCGCCGCCGCGCTGTTCATGGTGCTGACCCTGTCCATGGCGGCCTTCACCGCCCTGCCGGCCGTCGCCGCCCTGCTTGCCCAGCGCCGGAGGCCCTAGCCATGCCGGCCTTTCGCAACGACTGGATCGCCAAATCCCTGGCCGGAACGCTGCTGGGCTTCGCCCTGGCGGTCGCCATCTCGGGCCTCTTCGCCTGGGTGGGGCCGGGCGGCATCGCGGCGGTCAACAAATACCAGATGATCATGTGGCTGGTGGTCCCGCTCTGGCTGGGCATCCTCAGCGCCTGTTTCCTGTTTCGCGACGGCCTGCGGGCCTGGATCTGGCTGGGGGGCGCCTGCGCCCTGGCCTATGCCGGCCTGTTCATCGGCCGCCATCTCACCCGGTGAGGATGTCATGACCCGGTTGACACGCGGCGACCTGATCCGCCTTTACAAGACCATCCATACCTGGACCGGCATCGTGGCGGGGCTGGCCCTGTTCATCGCCTTCTACGCCGGGGCGCTGACCATGTTCAAGGAGCCGCTGGCCCGCTGGGCGTCGCCTCCGGCGGCGGCCCTGACTCCGCCGGACCGGGTGGACGAGTTGATTACCCGGACCCTGGCGGCGCGGCCGGACGCCCGCAAGGACTTCACCCTTTACTTGGGCGACGGCCGAGGCGTTCCGGGGCGGCTGAGCTGGCAGAAATCGCGCCAGGACGAAAGCCCCTGGGTGGCCGAACTGACGGAGGGCGGGGAACTGGAGATCGTCCAGCGCTCTCCCTCGGCCCTGGCCCAGATCGTTGATTTCCTCCACCGCACCGCCGGGATTCCCGGGGATCTGGACATCGGCACCGCCTTTACCGGGGTGATGAGCGCCCTCTACCTGCTGGCCCTGGTGTCGGGGGTGGTCGTGCTGCTGCCGTCGCTGGTCAAGGACTTCTTCGCCCTGCGGCTGGGACCCAACCTGAAGCGTCTGTGGCTGGACGCCCATAACCTGGTGGGCATCGTCAGCCTGCCGTTCCACATGGTCATCGCCCTGACCTCGGTGGTGTTCGGCCTGCACGACACCATCTACGACAGCCTGGACGCGGTGGTCTACGAGGGGCGCCTGCGCCAGGTCATGCGGGCCAGCAGCCCGTTCAATGCCGTCAGGCCGGACGAGCGGCCGGCGGCGATGCTGTCGCACCAGGAACTGATCGCCCGGGTCGTGGCGACGGAACCCGGCTTCCAGCCGGTCAGCCTGCAGTACCGCGAGGGCGGGACTCGGGGCGCCCTGGTGCGGGTCTGGGGCCATGATCCACGCTATCTGGTGCGGGGCAAGGGCTTCGCCGTGATCAGCCCGCTCACCGGCGAGGTGGTCAATACCGAGTACCTGCCGGGGCACCAGGGACCGTGGTCGGCGACGGTGGCCTCGTTCTTCTCCCTTCATTTCGGCAGTTTCGGGGGCACCCCCATCCGCTGGAGCTATTTCTTCCTCGGCCTGGCCGGCGCCTTCCTGTTCTATTCCGGCAATCTCCTGTGGATCGAGACGCGGCGCAAGACCCAGCGGCGCGAGGGCGGGCCGGTGGAACAGCCCCGCTCGGTCCGCCTGATGGCCGCCGCCACCGTCGGCGTCTGCCTGGGCTGCGTTTGCGGGCTGTCGCTGACCATTGCCGCCGGCCAGTGGCTGCCCGGGCGGGTCGAGGACGTCAACGCCTGGCATCGCGGCCTCTACTACGCGCTGTTCCTGGGCAGCGTGACCTGGGCCGTCGTCCGCGGCGCGGCGCGGGCCGGGAGCGATCTGCTGTGGCTGGCCGCCGCGACCACCGCCGCCATCCCCCTGACCGCCCTGCTGGCCCGGACGGTGCCGGAACTGGGCCTGGAGCCCGCCATGGAGGGCGAGTTCGGCGTCGAACTGGTGGCGCTGTGCGGCGCCCTGTGCTTCGCCGCCATGGCACGGGCGGCGCGGCGGCGGACGGCGAACGGCCCCCGCGACAGCATCTGGTCGGCCGCCGGTCCGTGTCCGGTTCCCGCGGAGGGAAAGTGACGGGGCCGGCCAGCCCCGGACGAGAGTGTTGCGATTGATAATTTTTTGCAGTTGGAGGGTGGGGAATTCCCTTCGCCGGACGTCATACTTCGGTGGGCCGCCGCCCGTCCCTACCGCCAACGATGCTGAACAGGACCCATCACCATGCCCCATTCCCCGGATTTTTCCCCCGCCGCCGGCCCGTTGCCCCACGAGCTGTCGCCGTGGATCATGTTCCTGTCCGCCGACCTGGTGGTGCAGGGGGTCATCGTCGGGCTGATCCTGGCCTCGGTGGCCACCTGGAGCGTGTGGCTGGCCAAGACCGTGGAACTGCGGCTGGCCCGCCGGCGGATGCGGAGCCTGCTGGATCGTCTGGCCGAGGCCCGCAGCCTGGCCGACGCGGTCAAGGGCGTAGACGGCCATGCCGGGAT
>JAVBXM010000101.1 GCA_030824585.1 Phaeospirillum sp.
TGCTGTTCGCCGCCGCCGATCCGGGGGGCGCCAACGCCATCCTGCCCGTCGCGGCGCTGCTGGCGGCGCGGGGGGAGCCGGTGGCGGTTCTCGACCACGGCTTTCTCGGCCGCAACGCCCCGCCGGGACTGACCCGGCTGGCGCCCCCGCCGGACGGCGATCCCGGGGGGTGGCTGGAGACGGCCGGAATGGGCCGGCTCTGCTTCGGCACCTCCCTGACCGACCACCTGCCCCTGTCCCTGGCCCGTGCCGCCCGCCAGCGGGGAATCCCTGTGGTCTGCGTGTTGGACAACTGGATGAACTACCGGGCCCGCCTGGAGATGGATGGCGGCGCGCCGCTGGTTCCAGATCTCTACGCCGTCATGGATGACAAGGCACGGGACGAGGCGGTGGCCGAGGGGGTTCCGCCATCCTGCCTGCGGGTCACCGGCCATCCCGGACTGGCCGGACTGGCCGGTGAGATCGCCGCCGCCGGCCCGGACTGGCGGCGGGGCGTGCGGACGCGGCTGGGCCTGGGCGGTGGCGGGCGGGAGCTGATCGCCTTCATCGGTGAGCCGGTGGCCCATGACCAGGGCACCGGCCCCGGGACGCCCGGCTGGCGCGGCTATACCGAGCGCGACGCGCTGGCCCTGCTGTGCCGGGAATTGCAGCCCCATGCCGGAACCCTGGACGTGGCCATCGTCCCCCATCCCCGCGACGATCCGGTCGTCCTGGACGATCTTTGGCGGCAATGCCGGGGCAAGCTTGACGGCGGCTTGGCCATTGATGTTTCCGGGCGGCAGACCGTGCTGGCCGCCGACCGGGTGGCCGGCATGGCCTCCATCCTGCTCTACGAGGCCTGGCTGCAGGGCAAGCCGGCGCTCAGCCTGCAGCCGGGGCTGGTCCGGGCCGATCTGGGCCAAACCGTGCGGCGGCCCGGCATCATCCTGGTAACCCATCCGGACCGGGCGGCGGCGGCCATTGCCGGATGGCTGGCGGCCGGGCAGGGTGGAATCCGGCCGGATTGTTTGCGCCATGGCGAGGCGCCGGCCATTCTGGCCGATCTGATGCAACACATAGCGGAAAGAGCCCATGGCGAAGCTTGATCGAGTGGAAGAGGCCCTGGGCAAGGCCCGGACCGGTGATCTGTCCAAGGCCCGGACCGTGTCGCGGGATTTGGCCAAGGTGCCGCCCGCCCATCCCGGCCTGATGGCGCTGGCGGTGGCCGCCCACCAGGCGGGAGACCTGCCCCTGGCCTTGAGGTTCCTCGATCGGGCGGCGGTGTCGGGCTCCGCCGATGCCCTGTATGGCCGTGGCGTGGTGCTGGCCGCCCTGGGGCGGATGGATGAGGCGCGGGCGGCGTTGCGCAAATGCCTGGAACGGGCTCCGACCCACGAGGCGGCGCTGACCAACCTGGGCGGGCTGGAGCAGGTGGCGGGGGATTTGCCGGCGGCGGAACGCTGCTACCGTGCCGTTCTGGACTTCGCTCCCCAGGCCGCCCTGGCCCTGCACAACCTTGCCGGGCTGTGCCTGGCCCAAGGGCGGCGCGACGAGGCCGAGGATCTCGGCCGGCGGGCCTTTGCCCTTCAGCCCGGGCCCGACACGGCGTTGCGCCTTGCCGACATCCTGGGAGAGGCGGGGCGGCATGCCGAGGCGGAGGCGGTGTTGCGTCCGGTGCGGGATGGCCATCCCGGCGACGTGCGGCTATGGCGCGCGTCGGGTCACGCCGCCAAGAAGCTGGGGCGCAACGCCGAGGCGGTGGCGGCCTATCGCACGGCGCTCGGCCTCGATCCCCAGGACGGCGAGGCCAGCCACATGATCGCCGCCCTGACCGGGGCCAATCCCGGGCGAGCCCCCGCCGACTATGTGCGGGGCTTTTTCGATACCTATGCCGACCGCTTCGAGAGCCATCTGGTCGAGGACGTCAAGTATCAGGCCCCCGCCACCCTGCGCGCCCTGTTCGACCGGGTGGGGGGCGGAGTTCCGCTGGACACCGTCATCGACCTGGGGTGCGGCACCGGCCTGACCGCCCAGGCGTTTCAGGGGGCGGCCAGCCGCTTCGTCGGCGTCGATTTGTCGCCGCGCATGCTGCAACTGGCGGCGGCTTCCGGTCTCTATGCCGAGCTGCGGGAAGCCGACGCCGCCACCGCCCTGGCTCACAGCGTCAATCTGTCGGCGGTGCTGGCCACCGACCTGTTCATCTACCTGGGAGACCTGGAGGATATCTTCGCCGGCGCCGCCCGCGCCCTGGCGCCCGGCGGCTGGCTGCTGTTCTCGGTGGAGACGGGCGAGGGCGAGGGCTACACCCTGCGTCCCTCCGGCCGCTACGCCCAGTCGCCGGCCTATATCCGCGGCCTGATCACCCGTCACGGCCTGACCGAAATGGCGTGCGAGCGCGCCCGCATCCGTGGCGGTTCGGGCGGCGACATCGACGGCGATTACTGGGTGGTCCGCAAGCCGTGACCCCCGGTCTTGTCAAGGACCGGGTACCATAGGGACCGAAAGAAGGGGGAATGGGGCGAGTGAGCGGAATCGAACCGCCGACATCCAGTACCACAAACTGGCGCTCTAACCAACTGAGCTACACCCGCCACCGGGAGAGGCCGCATGTTTAGCCAAATCCGGGGGCGCCCGTCAAGGGGCTATCCTCGGAAAAACCGCTCCAGCCGCTCTATCGCCTCGTCGATGGCCGTTTCGGTCTTGGCGAAGCAGAAGCGGGCGAACCGGTTGACGTCGCCGCCCTGGTAGAACGCGCTGACCGGGATGGCCGTCACCCCGGCCTTTTCGGTGATGTGGCGGCAGAAGTCCTGGTCGTCGCCGGCAAAGCCCAGGGGGCCAAAGCCGGCGGTGATGAAATAGCTGCCGCCGGTCCGCATCACCTCGAAGCCCACCCGGCCGAGGCCGGCGGCCAGGCGGTCGCGCCGCTCGGCCAGCATGGCGGTCAGCCCGTCATAGTATGAATCGTCCTTGCCCAGGCCCCAGGCCACCGCCGCCTGCAGATTGGGCGGCGTGGTGAAGGTCAGGTACTGGTGGGCCTTGGCCACCGGCCCCAGCACCTCGGGGGCGGCGATCACCCAGCCCACCTTCCACCCCGTCAGCGAGAAGATCTTGCCCGCCGAGCCGATCTTCAGGCAGCGCCCGCGCATGCCGGGCAGGGTCATCAACGGCGCGTGCCGCCGCCCATCATAGACCAGATGCTCGTAGACCTCGTCGCAGACGCAATAGGCGTCGAAGCGCTCCAGCAGCCCGGCGACGAAATCCAGTTCGTCCCGGTTCCACACCTTGCCGGCCGGGTTCATGGGCGTGTTGAGCAGCATCAGCTTGGTCCGGGGCGAGAACGCCGCCGCCAGGGCCTCGCGCGGCAGGTCCCAGTGGGGCGGGGCGACCCGCACCAGCCTGGGAACTCCCCCGGCCCGGCGGATGATGGGCAGATAGCTGTCGTAAAGCGGTTCGATCAGCACCACCTCGTCGCCCGGCTCGATCAGTCCGAACAGGCAGGCGGCCAGGGCCTCGGTGGCCCCCGAGGTCACCATCACCTCGGCCATGGGATCGAGGCCCAGGCCGTAGAAACGCCGGTCGTGGGCGGCGATGGCCTGGCGCAGTTCCGGGATGCCCATCATGGACGGATACTGGTTGGGGCCGTGGCTGACCGCCTCGGCCGCCTTGGCGACGACGTCGGCCGGTTCCAGCCCCTCGGGGAAGCCCTGGCCCAGATTGACCGCGCCGTGGGCCTGGGCCAGCCGGCTCATGGTTTCGAAGATGGTGGTGCCGAACGACGACAGGATGGAGTTGGCGGTCTTCAACGGAGCTGCTCCGGAGCGGATTCTGGGGGCACCAGCCTAGCCTGGAAGGTGGGGGGAGGTGAAGGGGATGAGATTTGCCCACGAAATAGGCGTAAATGCCTGAAAAGAGGGCATCTTTGGGCCGAGATTCATGGCTGCCCCCGTGTTTTCACGGTGGCCGAACTGGCATGATGCGTGCTAAATGAGACGCGCGTTTTGACGCGGGTTCTCAACGCCAATTCGAAAGACGGCGGGTTCATGAAGAAGATCGAAGCCATCATCAAGCCCTTCAAGCTCGACGAGGTGAAGGAAGCCCTTCACGAGGTCGGCCTCCAGGGTCTTACCGTGACCGAAGCCAAGGGTTTCGGCCGGCAGAAGGGGCATACCGAGCTCTATCGCGGCGCCGAGTACGTGGTGGATTTCCTCCCCAAGGTCAAGATCGAGCTGGTTATCGAGGACAACCTGGTGGAGCGTGCCGTCGAGGCCATCCAGCAGGCCGCCCATACGGGCCGCATCGGTGACGGCAAGATCTTCATCTCCACGGTGGAAGAGGCCATCCGCATCCGCACCGGCGAGCGCGGCAGCGACGCCATCTGAATTTTTCGTCCCTTCCGCCGCTCCTTCCGGGGCGCGGGACGGGCAAGCGTGTTCAACTCTCAACTCTCAGGAATGTGACCATGTCCGACGACGTCAAGAAGGTCCTCGAACTGATCAAGGAAAACGACGTGAAGTACGTCGATTTCCGCTTCACCGATCCGCGCGGCAAGTGGCAGCACACCGCTCAGCACGTGTCCACCGTGGACGCGGACATGCTGAACGAAGGCATCATGTTCGACGGCTCGTCGATCGCCGGCTGGAAGAGCATCAACGAGTCCGACATGATCCTGAAGCCCGACGCTTCGTCGGCCGTCATGGACCCCTTCGCCGCCCAGTCGCAGCTGATCATCAACTGTGACATCGTCGAGCCCGCCACCGGCCAGCTCTACGACCGCGATCCGCGCTCCATCGCCAAGCGCGCCGAGGCCTATGTGAAGTCCTCGGGCGTGGGCGACGCCACCTATTTCGGCCCCGAGGCCGAGTTCTTCGTGTTCGACGACGTCAAGTACGAGCTCGGCATGAACAAGGGCTACTACGAGCTGCGCTCGGAAGACGGCGTCGAGGCCCAGGGCCGCGACTTCGCCGAGGGCAACCTGGGCCACCGCCCGGGCGTCAAGGGCGGCTACTTCCCCGTGCCGCCGGTCGACGGCCACGTGGACATGCGCGCCGAGATGCTGACCGTGATGGGTGAGATGGGCCTGCCCATCGAGAAGCACCACCACGAAGTGGCCTCGTCGCAGCACGAGCTGGGCATCAAGTTCGGCGGCCTGGTCGAGGCTGCCGACTGGATCCAGATCTACAAGTACGTGGTCCACAACGTCGCCGCCTCCTACGGCAAGACCGCGACCTTCATGCCGAAGCCGATCTATGGCGACAACGGCTCGGGCATGCACGTCCACCAGTCCATCTGGAAGGCCGGCAAGCCCCTGTTCGCCGGTTCGGGCTATGCCGACCTGTCGGACATGGCGCTGTACTACATCGGCGGCATCATCAAGCACGCCAAGGCCATCAACGCCTTCACCAACCCGCTGACCAACAGCTACAAGCGCCTGATCCCCGGCTTCGAAGCCCCGGTTCTGCTGGCCTATTCGGCCCGCAACCGCTCGGCGTCGTGCCGCATCCCCTACTCGGCCTCGCCGAAGGGCAAGCGCGTCGAAGTCCGCTTCCCCGATCCCGGCGCGAACCCCTACCTGGCCTTCTCGGCCATGCTGATGGCCGGCCTGGACGGTATCGCCAACAAGATCCACCCCGGCGATCCCATGGACAAGAACCTGTACGACCTGCCCCCCGAGGAGCTCAAGCAGGTTCCGACCGTGTGCGGCAGCCTGCGCGAAGCCCTGGAGGCCCTGCGGGCCAGCCACGACTTCCTGTGCAAGGGCGACGTGTTCTCGAAGGAATTCATCGAGGCCTACATCGAGCTCAAGTACGAGGAAGTCTACCGCTTCGAGCACACCCCGCACCCGGTCGAGTTCCAGATGTACTACTCGGTCTAATCCGAGCCGCATCAGGTCCGATTGCGAAGCCCCCGCCGGGATGCCGGCGGGGGCTTTTCGTTGGGGCGGCCCGCGCCATGTAGCCCGATCCTCGGGGCGCTGCTTGCCGCTATCGATGTCACAGCCGGCGTAGGGTGCTTCGCGCAGAAGGGCATTGTTGGTTGCGGTAAAGCCGCACCATCGCTGTCTTGGCCAAGCCTGCACAACTCCTCCACCTCCAACCGTACATGCCTTTACGTCGAGGTATTGGGAGTGTTAGCTTGGCATCCTTCGGTTGTCTTTATCTGGGGGGTGATCGTGCGAAAGGTTGTAACAGCCATAATGGTCGTAACCGGCGTGATGGCTTTCAGGGCAGAGGCCGACCCTCTGCCAATCAACCTGCAACCCATGTATGGGGGGCAGGAAAAGACCGAGACCATGAAAAAGTCGGATGAGGAGTTCTTGGCGCAGAACGCCTCGATGGGCTACACCAGAGAAAGCGGATCAAAGAAATGTGTTGAGCTTGGATGGCAGTACTTCTTCAAAGGAGACGTTGACACTGCCATGAAGAGATTCAATCAGGCTTGGCTTCTCAACCATGATAATGGAGATGCTTACCACGGCTTTGCAGTTATAACCGCACAACGAGGCGGATCGGCACAGGAAGTGGAAAAGTACTTCAGGATGGCTTTGACCAAGCCCGAGGTGACCCCCACGGCCTACTCTGACTACGCTCGCCTGCTAAACATGCAAGGCCGCCATGACGAAGCGATTGCTCAGGGCCAGACTGCTCTCGCTGTTTCGCCGAAGGCCCGCAATGCCCGAGCCCAGATTTCCTATGCCTACTACTCCAAGAAAGACGCAGGACAAGCTTGCCGCTGGGGTCGGCAGGCAAAGGAAAACGGCGACGCCATCGACCCACCGAACTACCTCGCAGTCATCTGCGAGTATGCCGAAAAGACCGGTCAGTGATGCGGATGGGGCACTCGGACCACCAGATGACGCTCCGCTATGCCCATCTCGAGCCCGAGCACAAGGCGGCGGTGGCGACGCTGGTGGCCGAACCGGCGCCCCAATCGGCGGCTCAGGATTCCGCTTCAGCCGAATTCGAGAAATAGCTGTCGATGTCGCGGTGGCCTTCAAGGATGTTCACCACCTCCAACCGATCCTCGACGTAACGGAAGAAGATGACGTAGCCCTTGTGGGTGACGCTTCGAACCTCGGGATGCAGTTCCGGCCGAGCCCGGCCAAGCGTGCCTGGCTTGGAGGCCAGGGCGCGGCAACGGTAACGAAGCTGGGCCACGAAACCCTGGGCGACCGCTACGCTACCGCTTTCCTCGGCCACATAGGAGAGGATGTCGAGCAAATCCCGCCGTACCGAGGCGAGGTAGATCAGTTGCCTCACTCGCCGGTACCCTTGCGTCTCAACTCCTCGCCATGGGCTGCCAGGGCCTGATCCAATTCGTCCTCGGTCACCTCGCCGCCAGCGGCAATGGATGCCTCAAGGGTCGCCCGCAGGGCTTGCAGCTTGGCCTCCCGCTCCTCCACGAGGCGCAGCCCTTCACGCACCACCTCACTGGCCGAACCATAACGCCCAGCTTTGACGGCCTGCTCCACGAACCGTTCCCAACGGTCTCCGATCGACACATTCATGTGCGCACTCCTCGACGTTCCGCGACGAGCTGACGATAACATAATATGCGCTAAATTTGTTATCTGAGGGCGAACCCTCTTACTTGTGGTGCTGGGTGGCAATCAGCAATTTCATTTCATGCCCGTTGCGGTTCCCTTGGCGATCAAGCGTTCCGCTGAGTATCCCAAGGATCGGGCCAGTTGCAAGGCCCGGCGCTTATCACGGGTTTCCCGCGACACCTTGACCGTGGAAGGTCTGCCCTGGGGATGAAGGGCCTTGGGCAGCGGCCAACGCAGGTAGAAAACCCGGTGCCGCGAGAGGTGCAGATAGGCGGGAGCGTGCAAAGCCAATGTTCCACCTTGATGTCCCACCAGGGGCGCATCAAGGCTACTTCATTGATTTTACAGAGTTTGGTGGGCCCGGCAGGACTCGAACCTGCAACCAGACCGTTATGAGCGGCCGGCTCTAACCATTGAGCTAC
>JAVBXM010000126.1 GCA_030824585.1 Phaeospirillum sp.
GAAGTAAGGAAAGCCCCCTCCCCCGGCTCTGCCGGGGGAGGGTTGGGGTGGGGCCCATGCGCCTCAGCGCACCCGCATCGGTTTTCCCCGCCGCGCCGCGATCAGCTCGGCCAGGATCGACACGGCGATCTCGGCCGGGGTGCGGGCGCCGATATCGAAGCCCACCGGAGCGGCCATGCGCGAAAGCGCCGCCCCCAAATCCTCCAGGCGCTGGCAGCGCTTGGCGTGGGTCCGGGTGCTGCCCAGGGCGCCGATGTAGAAGGCCTCCGAGCTCAGCGCCGCCCGCAGCGCCGCGTCGTCGAGGCGCGGCACGTGGGTCAGGCTGACCACGGCGGTGCGGCGGTCCATGGTGATATCGGCCAGCACCTCGTCGGGCTCGCCGCAGATCAGGGTGGTGCCGGGAAAGCGCGCCTCGTCGGCGAAGGCCCGGCGGGGGTCGACCACGGTGACGGCGAAGCCCGCCTGCCGCGCCATGCCGGCCAGGACCTGGCTGATATGGACCGCCCCACCGATGATCAGGGTCCAGGGCGCCTCGTGGGTGCGCACGAAGATTTCGTCCGCCACCACGCCGCAGGTCCCCTGCCCCAGATGCATCTGGGCGGCCACCAGCCGTGTTTCGTCCAGGGTGAGCGACCCGCTCACCCTCTCGTCGCTGACCAGGGCCTGGGCACCGGTGGCGAGGTCGAGGACCAGGGCGGTGGGCTGGCGCGAGGCCTGCTGCCGCACCGCCTCCTCCAGCAGGTCGCGCTCGGGATTGAACACCGCCACCCGGATATTGCCGCCGCAAGGCAGGCCCACCTGCCAGGCGGTCTCGTCCTCGACACCGAAGGCGAGTTGCCGGGGCGGCTCATTCGGCTCCATCTCGCGCGCCTCGGAAATGACGGCGGATTCGACGCAGCCCCCCGACACCGAACCGGCGAAGGTGCCTTCGGCATCCACCGCCATGTAGGAGCCGATGGACCGGGGCGCCGAGCCCCAGGTGGCCATGACCACGGCCATGACCACCCGGCGGCCCTCGTCCATCCATTTCAGCGCGGTGGCCAGCACCTCGCAATCATCGGCGGCCATGTCGGCGGGGTCGCACTTGATGGCGTCGAGGCACATGGCGTTTCTCCCTACTTGCCACTCCAGAGGTCGTCCACCTGCTTGCGGGCCACCGCCAGCAGGACGCGGCGGCGGTACTTCACCCCGGCCACCGTGGTCTTCAGGACATTGGACACCTTGCGCACCGCCTGGGTCAGGGCCTCGGCGGCCTCATCGTTCCACGGACGGCCCCACAGGGCGTCGGTGGGAACCATCAGCGGCGCCGAATTGGTGCCGGTGATGGCGAGCCTGAGGCCGGCGATGACGTTGCCGTCACGCTTCATGGCCACCGCCACCCCGGCCAGCGGGAAGTCGATGGCGTCGCGCACCCGGACCTTGGAATAGGCGGCGACCCAGCCGGTGGCCGGCGGCACCAGCACGGCGGCCAGCACCTCGCCGGCTTCCAAGCTCAGATGCTCGGCGCCGCTTTCCCGGAACAGATCGGCGATGGCGATCTGGCGCACGCCCTTGGAGCCGACGATCTCGACCGAGGCGTTCAGCACCATCAGGGCCGGGGCGACGTCGCCGTGATAGGTGGCGTAGCAGCGGTCGGACTTGACCACCACGTGGCACTTGTCGCCCTCGTATTTGAGGCAGAAGCCGTTGCCGGACCGCCACCACTCGGACTGGTTATAGAATACGCAGCGAGTGTCCTGGCACAGATTGCCGCCCAGCGTCGCGGCGGCCCGATGACTGGGTCCCGCCACCAGGGAGGCGGCATGGGCGACCGCCGGCCAGGATTCCACGATGCGGGCATCCTCGGCGATGGCTTCCAAGGTGGCGCCGGCACCGATGCGTAGGGTGCCGTCGGCTCCCACCGACACGGCGGCGAAGCCGGTGATGCCGGTGAGATCCACCAGGGTCTCGGGCTTGCCCAGCCCGCGACGCAGGTTGGGCAGCAGGTCGGTACCGCCGGCCAGGGGCTCGCCCCCGGCGGCCAGGGCGGCCACCGCGTCGTTCAGGGAAGCGGGGCGAAGGGTGCGGAAATCGGGAAGGATATTCATTCTGCGGCTTCCTTCGCGTCAAGCAGTTCGGTGATGGTTTCGGGGCTGAGCGGGAATTTGGTGGAGCGCACGCCCACCGCCTCGTAGACCGCCTCGTGCACCGCCGGCAGGAAGCCGGCCAGCATGCCCTCGGAGGCCTCCTTGGCGCCGAACGGGCCGTTGGGGTCGAGGCTTTCGACGATCATCACCTCGATATCCGGGCTTTCCGCCATGGTCGGCACCCGGTAGTCGAGGATGTTGCCGTGCATCATCTTGCCGTCGTCCCAGCGGGTTTCCTCGGACAGGGCCTGGCCCATGCCCATCCACACACCGCCCTGGGTCTGGCCTTCGACGGCCAGCGGGTTGAGCGCCTTGCCCACGTCCACGGCCACCCATACCTTATGGGCGGTGACGCGGCCGGTGATCTCGTCGACGCTGGCCTCGACCACCTGGGCGGCATAGCAAAAGCCCATGGTGGCGCCGATGGCGCTGCCGCGGATCTTCTTGTCGCCCTGGAATTCGGTCGGGCAGGTGTAGGTGCCCTTGACCGTGATGGTGCCGGTGTCGATCAGGGCCGCCTTGACCACGTCCTGGAAAGTCAGACCGGGGTCCTGGCTGCCGGCCACCATGAACACCTCGTCGATGACCTCGATGTCCTCCTCGCGGGCGTCCAGCTTCTTGGCCGCCGCCTTGACCAGGACGGCCTTCAGTTCCTCGGCCGCCGAGATGGAGGCGTTGCCCACCATGAAGGTGACGCGCGACGAGTACGAGCCGTTGTCCTTGGGCGTCAGCGCACTGTCGGCCGAGATCACCCGGATGCGCGACAGGTGCACGCCCAGCACCTCGGCCGCCACCTGGGTGGCCATGGTGTTGGAGCCCTGGCCGATATCGGCGGCGCCGGTCAGCAGCGTGATGCCGCCGTCGAAGTCCAGCTTGAGATTGACGGTGGCATGGGGCTCGCCGGTCCAGTGCTTGGGCGTCGAGGTCCCCGACACGAAATGCGACAGCGCGATGCCCAGCCCGCGTCCCTTGGGCATCTTGCCCTTGCGCTCGGCCCAGCCCGAGGCGGCCTTGACCTTCTCCAGGCATTCGGGCACGCCGTAGCTCATGACCTTCTGGGCATAAAGCGTGGTGTAGGGAATCTTCTCCAGCATGTTGATCTGGCGAATCCTGAGCGAATCGATGCCCAGTTCCTCGGCCATCTCGGTCAGCAGCGCCTCGAAGGCGGCGCGGGTATCCACCGTGCCGTGGCCGCGCATGGCGCCGCAGGGCGGCGTATTGGTATAGACGCGCCAGGCGTCGTGCTTGATGGCCGGGATGTGATACATGCCGTGCATCAGCGCGCCGGTATAGAGGATGGTGATGATGCCGTAGCCGGCATAGGCGCCGCCCGCCTGGGTGGCTTCGAGCGCCAGGGCGGCGATCTTGCCGTCCCTCTTCAGGCCGATCTTCATCTTCACTTCCGTCCACGGACGGCCGCGATGGGCGATGAAGGTTTCCTCGCGGGTCTGGATCAGGCGCACCGTGCCCTTGGCCTTGCGGGCCAGCAAGCCGGCGATGATCTCGAAGTGCAGGCACTCGGTGCGCGCCCCGAAGCCGCCGCCCAGGAAGGGCTTGATCACCCGGATGCGGGCCGAATCCATCTGCAGGCAGGCCGCCACCTTGAGGTGCACGTAGTACGGCACCTGGGTGGTGGTGTTGAGCGTCAGCATGTCGCGGACCGGATCGTACTCGGCCAGGGTGGCGTTGAGCTCCATGTGGACGTGGTTGACCTCGGCGAAGGTGTAGACCTTCTCGCGGATCAGTTCGGCCTCGGCGAAGGCGGCCTCCACATCGCCGAACTCGGCATGGACCTCGCGCAGCACGTTGTTGGGCTTGTCGTCGTGGAGCGCGACGGCGCCGTCCTTCATGGCCGCCTTGGGCGTCATGTAGGCGGGCAGCACCTCGTACTCGACCTTGATCAGGTTGATGGCCCGTTCGGCGGTCAGTTCATCGATGGCCGCGACGGCGGCCACAGGATCGCCGCGATAGCGGACCTTGTCCTGGGCCAGCGGGTATTCGTTTTCGGCGATGGGCAGCACGCCATAGGGGACCGGCGTTTCGGCGCCCGTGCAGACGGCGAACACGCCGTCCAGCGCTTCGGCCGCCGAGGTGTCGATGGAGACGATGCGCGCATGGGCCACGGGGCTCCTGAGGATGCGCCCCACCAGGGCGCCGGGGGCGGCGATGTCGGCGGTGTACTTGGCCTTGCCGGTCACCTTCTCGACGCCGTCGACCAGGGGGGTGCGGGCGCCGACCGTGCCGTTCTTCGGGAATTTCGGGCTCATTCCGCCGCCTCCTGACAGGAGCAGCGCGCCTTGGCGGCCACTTCAACCGATTCGATGATCTTCACATAGCCGGTGCAGCGGCACAGATTGCCAGCCAGGGCATCCTTGATCTGATCGCGGCTCGGGCTGGGATTCTTGCGCAGCAGCGCCTCGGACGCCATCAGCATGCCGGGGGTGCAAAAGCCGCACTGGGTGCCCAGCTTTTCATGGAAGGCGGCCTGCAGCTTGGAGATGGTGCCCTGGGTCGCCAGACTTTCCACCGTCTCCACCTTCTTGCCGGCCACCTGATGGGCCAGGGTCGAACAGGCCAGCCGGGGCCGGTCGTCCACCAGCACGGTACAGGCGCCGCACTCGCCGCCGTCGCAGCCCTGCTTGGTGCCGGTGAGATTGGTCACCTCGCGCAGGTAGTCGAGCAGCAGCATGTTGTCGGGCACCAGATCCTCGCGGGCGCGGCCGTTGAGGGTCAATCGCAGGATGCTTTTCAAGGTCTTCCTCCCTCGGAAGCTTTGGGTCTTGTTGTTAGTACAGACGCTTGAGCAGGCTGATCAGCAGGCGCCGGGCGTCCTCGGACAAATCGGCGGAAAAGTCGCGGTCCTGGCGGGCCACCGCCTCCTCGATGCGATGGAGCGCCAGCTTGCCTTCGGCGGTCATGCGCAGATGGTAGGAACGGCGGTCGTTGGGAGCGGCGTCGCGGCGGATCAGCCCCTTGTCCTCCAGGGCATTGACCACCTTGACGATGGACGAGCGGTCCACCTCCATCACCTCGGCCAGACGGCTCTGGGTCAGGCCGGAATTGTTGGCGATCACCTGCAGCATGCCGTAAAGGCCGGGGGTGATGCCCTCGGACGCCGTGACGGTATGGGCGAAGTGCTTGAAGGCCGCCACCTGGGCGCGGCGCAGATGGAACCCCAACTCGTCGGTCATGGGACCGAACGAGGTTCCGGTTCCCTCTTCCGTCTCGACGGCGTTGATCTGGCTGCCCGGCATGGCGATACCCTCATTCCATTTCCGGGCATTGTTTACCAGGTCAACGACTTTGGCAACAAGATTGTTTACCTAGCAAACAATCAAGACGGAGCAAGCCGCTCCGGCCATCAGCGGAAGGGAACCTCCTTGGCTCGGCTCAGGATGCCGGCGATATCAATTCACCCAGCCGCGCAATTCCCCGATGCGCCGGCGATGGGCATAAACGGTGCAGCGGTCGCCGCGCAGGAAACCGCACAGCGTGATGCCCCGGCGCTCGGCCACCTCGACGGCCAGGGAGGTGGGCGCCGATACCGCGGCCACCAGTTGAAAGCGGGCCCGTGCCGCCTTGGTCACCATCTCCAGGCTGAGGCGGGACGACAGCAATACGCCGCAGGCCGAGGTGTCGACCCCGTCCAGCAGGCAGCGGCCGATGACCTTGTCGAGCGCGTTGTGGCGGCCCAGATCCTCGGCGCTGGCGACGATGCGGCCCGCCCCGTCGAACACCGCCGCCGCGTGGGCGCCGCCGGTGGCGGCGAACACCGTCTGGCGCTGGCCCATCTCGGCCATCAGGCGATGCAGGGTGGCGGTTTCGACCACCATGCCCTCGCCCGCCTGGGGCAGGCCAGCGATCAGGTCCTCGATCCGCCCGCCCTCGCCGCAGACCCCGCACGAGCTGTTCATGATCACGTCGCGACGACGGGTGCGCGGATTGGCGGTCTCAGCCAGATAGGCGGTCACCACCTTGGCGTCGTCGGGACAAAAGGCCACGGCGCGCAGGTCGGATACCGTCTCGATGATTCCCTCGGTGAACAGGAAACCCACCGCCATGGCCAGGGGCTCGGCCACCCCGGCCTCGCCCAGGATGCCGTCGGCCGGGGTGTAGGCCATGGCCCGGGGGCCGCCGCCGGTGGGGGTCCACATCAGGGTGTAGGTCCCCACGCCCTCGACGCTGATGGTCAGGGTGTCCTCGGTGATCACCGAGCACACCTCCTCGTCCACCACCGAACGGTCCAGGCGCACCGCCGCCACGTGGCAGGTGCCGTCGACGAGCTTGCTCATCACCGCCCTCCCAACGCCATGGGCAGACCGCGTCCGCGCACCGGGGCATGGGGGACCGAAGCCCCCCGGGTAAAAGCCGCGCGGGTGATCAGCAGCGCCTTGATCGCCCAGCCCGATACCGCCGCCAGCAGACCGGCCAGCGGAGCCAGCGGCAGACCGGCCAGGGCCATGACCCACAGGGCCAGGGCCAGCCACTGCGCCCACCGCGCCGCCTGGGCCGGGGGCGAGGCGAAGGTGCCAAGCGCTCCCGAGGCGGCACCCGAGGCCGCGAGGCCGCGCCGGTACAGCACCCAGGCCCCTTCCCGCGCCAGCCCGGCCGCCAGGGCCCAGGCCAGGACCACCGGAGTGGGCTCGGACAGCAGGGCCAGCACTCCCGCCCCCTCGGCCAACCCGGAGGTGATGATCAGCGGGACGATCTCCGCCTGCTTCCAGGCGGGAATCCCCCGCGAGGCCTTGAGGATGCGCGACTGGCAGTACAGGAATCCGGCGGCCAGCCCGGCGGCCGGCAGCAGCAGGGCCGGATGGCCGAACAGCCAGTACGCCCCGCCGGCCGCCATCAGCGGCGCGGCGACGATGCCCTCGCGGGTCATCCACGAGGTCTGGGGGTGGAAGAAGACGTTGAGCGCCCGCCAGGGCTTGCCGATCTCCAGCCACACCATGGCGAGGCCCAGCCCGATCAGGACCAGTCCGGCCAGCAGGGCAAGGCGCAAGTCGGCCCCGGTGGAAAGCGTCGCCACGGTCACGGCCAGCACCAGACCGGTGCCGCCGCCGCCGCCGATGAAATTGCCGGCGGCGCGCAGATCCCAACTGCGCTGCAGCCGGGCGGTGATCATCTGCCTCATGGCCGTCCTCCGTCCCACAGATAATAGAATCCCGGTCCCGTGCCCTCGTCCTCGTGCTGGCGGAACCACTTGTTCTCGGCGATCAGCCGCGACACCGCGCTGTCCGGATCGTCCTTGTCGCCGAAGCGCAACGCCCCCGACAGACAGGAATTGACGCAGGCCGGCGTGGCCTCGGGGTGAACGCCCGGCACCTTGCCCGCCGCGACTCCCGCATCGATGCGGTCGACGCAGAAGGTGCACTTGGTGACGACGCCGATCTTCTGCTGGGCCAGACGGGCCTTTTCCTGGGAGATGGGTCCGTCGCCATAGACGTATTCGGCGGAATCCACCTTGTAGCGGGCCTCGTAGGGGCACGAGACGGCACAATAGGAACAGCCGATGCAGATATCGTAATCGATGGTGACGATACCGTCGGCCCGCTTCCTGGTGGCGGTCGAGGGGCAGACCTCCATGCAGGGCGGCTCGTCGCAATGCTGGCAGCCGGTGGGCAGGAAGATGCGCCGCACGTCGGGGTACTGTCCGGCCTCGATGTCGAGAACCTTGCGCCA
>JAVBXM010000247.1 GCA_030824585.1 Phaeospirillum sp.
ACTGTCTTACCCCCTCCCTCGGCTTACTTGGGGGAGGGGGCGTCAGCCATGGGCCGCCTTTTTCGCCAGTTCCAGCTTCAGCCAGACCTGGCCGTCGGCCACCTTGGATTCCACCGGGCGGGTGCAGCCCTCGTCGGGGGCGGTGGCTTCGCCGGTTTCCAGGTCGATGGTCCAGGCATGCAGCGGGCACACCACCACACGGCCGGTGACGATGCCTTCGCTCAGCGGTCCGCCCTTGTGGGGGCAGCGGTTGAACAGGGCGAAAATCTCGTCGTCCCGGGTGCGGAACACCGCGATGTCGCCCTTGGCCGTCTGCACGGTGCGGGCGCCCAGCTTGGGGATGTCGTCCACACGTCCGATCTTGATCCAGTCCTGCATGGCTTTAGCCCACCTCGGCCAGGGTTTTGAACTCGTGCGCGTCGACCTCGCCGCTGGCCCGCTCGGCCCACGGATCGATCTGCGCGTATTTCTGCGAGAAGACGAAGCGGGAGAAGGCGGCGCGGCGGCCCTCGGCGTCCTCGACCACCCGCTTCTTGACGTAGTCCATGCCGACCCGCTCGATCCACGGCGCGGTGCGCTCCAGGTAGCGGGCCTCCTCGCGGTAGATCTGCATGAAGGCGCCGGAATACTCGATCACCTCGTCCTCGGTGGCGACGCGGACCAGATGGTCGGTGCCGCGCAGCTCGATGCCGCCATTGCCGCCCACCGAGATGTCGTAGCCGGCCTCGACGCAGACCACGCCGATATCCTTGATGGTGGCCTCGGCGCAGTTGCGCGGGCAGCCCGATACCGCCAGCTTGACCTTGTGCGGTGTCCACGAGCCCCACATCAGCTTCTCCAGCTTGACGCCGAGGCCGGTGGAATCCTGGGTGCCGAAGCGGCACCATTCCGAGCCGACGCAGGTCTTCACCGTGCGCAGTCCCTTGGCGTAGCCGTGGCCCGAGACCAGCCCGGCCCGGCCCAGATCGGCCCACACGCCCGGCAGGTCTTCCTTCTTGACGCCCAGCAGGTCGAGACGCTGGCCGCCGGTGACCTTGACGGTGGGAATCTTGAACTTGTCCACCACGTCGGCGATGGCGCGCAGCTCCGTGGGATTGGTCAGCCCGCCCCACATGCGGGGGATCACCGAATAGGTGCCGTCCTTCTGGATGTTGGCGTGGACGCGCTCGTTGATGAAGCGGCTCTGGTAATCGTCGACGTATTCCGCCGGCCAGGCGCACAGCAGGTAGTAGTTCAGCGCCGGGCGGCACTTGGCGCAACCATCGGCGTGGCGCCAGCCGAGCGCCCCGCGCAGCGCGTCCTGGGTCTTGAGCCCCTGGGCGAGGATGGCCTTGCGCACCTCGTCATGGGAGAGATCGGTACAGCCGCACATGCCGGCGGCCTTGGCCTCCACCACCTCGCCGGTGACGTGGGTCAGGATGGCCTGGACCACGGAAGCGCACTGGCCGCACGACGCGCTGGCCTTGGTGTGGGCCTTGACCTCGTCCAGGCTGGTCAGGCCCTTTTCGGTGATGGCCTTGACGATGGCGCCCTTGGAGACGCCGTTGCAGCCGCAGACCTGGGTGTCGTCGCTCATGGCGGCGACGCTGACGCCGCCCGCGCCCTTGCAGGTGGTGTCGGCATAGGCCTGGCCGAAGATCATGCGGTCGCGGATGGCGGCCACGTCGGCTTTTTCCCGCATCAGCTGGAAGTACCACGAGCCGTCGGCCACGTCGCCGTACATGACGGCACCCACCACCTTGTCGGCGCGGATCACCAGCTTCTTGTAGATGCCCCGGGCCGAGTCGCGGTAGACCAGTTCCTCGTCGGCTTCGTCCTGGGCGGCCAGTTGGCCGGCCGAGAACACGTCGATGCCGGTGATCTTGAGGCGGGTGGACAGCGGCGGCGTCACGTAGCTGGAATCGTCGCGGCCGGCGAGACGCGAAGCACAGACCTTGGCCTGTTCCCAGATGGGGGCCACCAGGCCGAAAATCTGGCCGCGATGCTCGACGCACTCGCCCACCGAGTAGATGGCCGGGTCCGAGGTGGCCATGTCGTCGCCCACCTCGATGCCGCGGTTGATGTCCAGGCCGCAGGCCTTGGCCAGGTCCACGTTGGGGCGGATGCCGATGGCCACCACCACCAGATCGGCGGGAATCTCGCGGCCGTCGGCCAGCTTGACGCCGGTGGCGCGGCCGTCCTCCTCGCCCATGATCTCCTCGGTCTGGCCCGAGGTGAAGAAGTGCAGGCCGCGCTCGGTCAGGTCCTTCTGCAGCAGGCCGCCGGCCTCGACGTCCAACTGGCGCTCCATCAGGGTGGGCATCAGGTGGACCAGGGCGACGGGCATGCCGCGCCGCCGCAGGCCCCAGGCGGCCTCCAGGCCCAGCAGGCCGCCGCCGATCACCACGGCGCGCTGCTTGGCCTCGGCGGCGGCGAGCATCTTGTCCACGTCGGCGATGTCGCGGAAGGCGACCACACCGGGCAGTTCCAGGCCGGGCAGCGGCGGCATCAGCGGCTTGGAGCCGGTGGACAGCAGCAGCCGGTCGTAGGGCACCACCTGTCCGGCGGCCGAGGTCACCGTCCTGGCCGCGCGGTCGATGGCCACCACCGGATCGCCGGTGTGGAGCGTGATGCCGTTGTCGGCGTACCAGGCGCGCGGGTTGATGACGATGTCGTCCACCTGCTTCTCGCCGGCCAGCACCGAGGACAGCATGATGCGGTTGTAGTTGGGGTGGGGCTCGGCGCCGAACACCGTGATGTCGTAGCGGGCCGGGGCGATGGCCAGCAATTCCTCGACGGTGCGCATGCCGGCCATGCCGTTGCCGATGACGACCAGCTTCTGGCGGGGAACAGCATTCATGTGAGGTCTCCTGATTCGGTCTTTGCCGTCGGGGGCAAGGCGGTGACGCGGGAGGTGAAGGGATCGAAGGTCAGCCCGCCCAGCATCAGGTCCGGCCCCATCTCCATGGGCCGGGTGGCCTTCAGCAGGCTCCAGGGGGCGGCATGCCCGCCCTCGGTCTTGTAGTCGGTCAGCGGGACCCGCAGGCCCAGCGCCAGGGCGGCCACCCGGTAGAGGTCGGGACGGAACACGGCTTCGGCGGCGGCACGCGAATCCAGGGCGGCGGGCGCCATGTCCCAGCGCTTCATCATTTCCAGGTACCACATGGCCTGGGAACGCCAGGGGAAGTTGGCGGCCAAGGCGTGGAAGGTCAGCAGGTCCCTGGGCAGGCCGTGTTCGCCCAGCAGCGGCGCCATCAGGGCTTCGGCCGGGGCGTTGACGTATTGCGGCTGGGCCAGCAGCTCGGCCAGTTCGCAGCGGTTGTCGTCGCACCATTGGGCGGCGGAGATCAGCGCCTGCAGCACCGCCAGATGGGTTTCCGGATGGGTCTCGGCCCAGCCCTGGGTGACGGCGAAGACCTTTTCCAGCCGGCCGGCGAAGATGTCGCGGCTGGTCGCCGCGATGCGGCCGAGATTCATGCGCGCCGCCAGGCTGCCCCAGGGCTCGCCGACGCAATAGCCGACGATGTTGCCCGCCGACAGGAAGGAGATCATCTGGGGCGGCGGCACCACGGTGAAGGCGACGTCCCGCTGGGTATCGATGCCCGCCGCTTCCATCCACAGGCGCAGCTCGGCGGCGTGGGGGGAGTAGGGATAGACGGTGGCGAAGGTCATGGGCGGGCGGCCGCAGGCCTTGTCGGCCTCGATGACCCGCTTCAGGGCGCGGGCCGAGACGGGGCGGGCGGCCATGGATTCGGGATCGGCGGCCTCCATGCGCTCCCACAGGGCGTTGCCGATGGCGATGGTGTTGCCGCCCAGGTTCAGCGCCATGCCGGCCGCCATGGGCACTCGCAGCGGCGACAGACCCAGGCTCATGGCCAGCGGCATGGGGGCCAGCATCTGGGCGCCGTCGAGCGCGCCCACCGCCACCTTGTCGCGGATCGAGGCCCACGAGGCCTCGCGGGACAGTTCGACGTCGAGGCCCATCTCGGCGAAGAAGCCGCGCTCCTTGGCCACCACCAGGGGGGCCGCATCGATCAGCGGGACGATACCGAGCTTCAGACGGGTCTTTTCCACTCTCATCTCTTGGTTCCCTCGGCCAAACGAAAAAGGCGCTCCGCGGAATGCCCGGCGCCGGCCCCGCAAGGGGAAGCGCCGATTTTTCCGTGGAACGCCTTTGTTCCTTCGCCCAATGGCCGCCTCGTCGCGGCCGGTGGGCTTTTTCAGCGGCGGGGGCCTCGCCATTGAGGCCCGGTGCCGCTTTCGCAAACTCGCTTGCTGCTTTGCATACCCCGTGCCAAGGCCCGAATGGCGGTTTGGCGGAGATCGGCCGGCAAGTGTGCCTAAATTTTAGGCTGACAAAAATTCACTGTTCAAATTTTAATCTCAAGCCGCGTGGCTGGCTGGGGCGTGGCCGTGCAGGAAGCGTAGAACCTCGGCCCGCAGGTGGTTGTAATGGGGGTCGGCGGCCAGATCGACGCGGCGGCGCGGGCGTTCCAGGTCGATGTCGAGGATCTGGCCGATGGTGGCGGCCGGGCCGTTGTTCATCATCACGATGCGGTCGGACAGCAGCACGGATTCGTCCACGTCGTGGGTGATCATGATCACCGTGTTGCCCAGGCGGTGGTGGATTTCCATCAGGCTGTCCTGCAGGTGGGCGCGGGTGAGTGCGTCCAGCGCCCCGAACGGTTCGTCGAGCAGCAATACCTTGGGCTCCATGGCCAGGGCGCGGGCGATGCCGACCCGCTGCTTCATGCCGCCCGAGATCTCGCCCGGCTTCTTGTCCTTGGCCTGGTCCATGCGCACCAGGGCGAGATTGTGCATGGTCCAGTCGTGGCGCTCGGCCTTGGTCTTGGTTCCGCCCAGCACCTTGTCCACCGCCATGCGCACGTTGTCGTAGACGGTGAGCCAGGGCAGCAGGGAATGGTTCTGGAACACCACGGCGCGGTCGGGGCCGGGGGAGTCCACCTCGCGGCCTTCCAGCAGCACGCCGCCCTCGGTGGCCTGCAGCAGGCCGGCGACGATGTTGAGCAGGGTGGACTTGCCGCAGCCGGAATGGCCGATCACCGAGATGAACTCGCCCTTGTCGATGCGGAGCCTCACGTCGTCCAGGGCGCAGAACGATCCCTTGTCGGTCTTGAAGGTGATGCCGACGTTCTCGATGGAGAGATAGACGCTCATGGCGGGTGATCCTTCTTAGCTCGAGAATTTCTGGCCGACGAAGGCGATCATGCGGTCCAGCATGAAGCCCACCAGGCCGACATAGATCAGGGCCAGGATGATCTCGCTCATCAGCGAGCTGTTCCAGGCGTCCCAGATGAAGAAGCCGATGCCCACGCCGCCGATCAGCATCTCGGCCGCCACGATGGCCAGCCAGGAGAGGCCGATGCCGATCTTCAGGCCGGTGAAGATGTAGGGAACGGTGGCGGGGATGACGATCTTGAAGAAGAACTCGATGGGCGACAGGCGCAGCACCATGGCGACGTTGCGGTAATCCTGGGGAATGTTGCGCACGCCGACGGCGGTGTTGAGGATGATCGGCCACACCGAGGTGATGAAGATCACGAAGATGGCGGAAGGGTCGGCCTGGCGGAAGGCGGCGAGCGAGATGGGCAGCCAGGCCAGCGGCGGCACGGTGCGCAGTACCTGGAAGATGGGGTCCAGCGCGCGGTAGGCCATGGTGCTCTGGCCGATCAGCACGCCGAGGAACACGCCGGCCACCGCCGACAGGCTGAAACCGACGGCGACGCGCTTGAGCGAGGCGAAGAGGTGCCAGAACAGGCCCTTGTCCACGCCGCCGTGATCGAAGAACGGATCGACGATCAGCGGCCAGGTGTCGCGCACCACCTTGGCCGGGCCGGGCAGCATGGCGTTGGGGCCGGAACAGGCCAGTTGCCACAGGCCCAGCACCACCGCCAGGCCGAGGACGGGCGGCAGCACCCGGCCGGCGATCTCGCGGGCCCTCTTGGCCGCCGCCCCGGGGGGCGGGGCCGGCTTGGCCGGGATGGATTGGGCCGGATCGGCGGTGAGGGCGGTGAGTTTTCCAACCATGGTCATGTCATCCTCCGTCGTCAGACCGCCGCGCGCTTGATGGCGAGGCTTTTCAGGTAGGCGGTGGGGTTGGCGGGGTCGAAGGTCTTGCCGTCGAAGAACGTCTCGATGCCGCGCGAGGTGGAGGTGGGGATCTGCGCCGCGGCCACGCCCAGGTCCTTGGCGGCGGCCCGCCAGATGTCCTCGCGGTTGACCTGGGCGATCAGCGCCTTGGTGTCGAGTTCCATGGGCTGGTAGCCCCAGCGCTGGTTCTCGGTGAGGAACCACAGCTCGTGGCTCTGGAAGGGATAGGAGGCGAAGTCCTTCCAGAACTTCATGACGTGCGGGCTCTTTTCCACCAGGCGGCCGTCGCCGTAATTGATGAAGCCCGAGGCGCGCGCCACGATGTCCTCGACCGGCACCTTGAACCACTCGCGGCCCGAGACGATCTTGCACATCTCCTCGACGTTGGCCTCGCACCACTGGGCGGCTTCCATGACCGCCATGGTGACGGCCCTGGCCGCCTTGGGGTTCTTTTCCACCCAGTCGGCGCGCATGGCCAGGCTCTTTTCCGGATGGTCCTTCCACAATTCGCCGGTGGTCACCGCCGAGAAGCCGATGCCCTGGTGGGCCAGCTGGTCGTTCCACGGCTCGCCGACGCAGAAGGCCTCCATGGTGCCCACCTTCATGTTGGCCACCATCTGGGGCGGCGGCACCACGATGGTCGAGACGTCCTTGTCCGGGTCGATGCCGTTGGCGGCCAGCCAGTAGCGCAGCCACATGTCGTGGGTGCCGCCGGGGAAGGTCATGGCCACCTTGATCTCCTTGCCCGCCGCCCGGCCCTTGGCCAGCGCCGGCCCGAAGGCCTTGGCCTCGGTGGTCAGCTTCAGCTCCTTGTAGGCGTTGGCGACCGAGATGCATTGGCCGTTGGTGTTGAGGCGCGCCAGGATGTTCATGGGCACCTTGGCGTTGTTCTTGGTGATGCGGCCCGAGCTCATCTGGTAGGGCATGGGGGTCAGGATATGGGCGCCGTCGATGCCGCCGCCGGCCGAGCCCAGTTCCAGATTGTCCCGTGTGGTGCCCCACGAGGCCTGCTTCAGGACCTGGACGTCGGGCATGCCATGCTTGGCGAAGAAGCCCTTTTCCTTGGCGATGATCAGCGGCGAGGAATCGGTCAGCGCGATGAAGCCGAACACGGCGCCCTTGACCTCGGGGGCGTCGCCGGCGGCGGCCCAGGCCCCGCCGGGCAGGGCGGCGCGGGCGGCGGCCAGCACGGCGGCGGAGGCCAGGACGGAACGGCGGGAGATACCCTTGGTCGGCTTGGTGCTGTTGCTGCTGGTCATGGTCGTCATGTCCTTCGTTGGTCAGAACGAAAAAGGGGTCAAAACGCAAAAAAGGCGTTCCGCGGCGTCACGCATCCCATGCAGGGGGGAGCGTAATTCCGTGGAACGCCTTTGTTCCTTCTCGGCCGGGCCGGCATCGTCGCCGGAATGGCCGTCTGTCATTTCGTGCGGCGGGACCTCGCCATTGAGGAGTTCCGCCGTCGCATGTCAGACAAAGCAACCATCGTGCCAGAAGGGAATTTGACCAATTCAGGGATTTTGCTGCACCGCGGTACGGTGTGTATGCCTATATTTTGATCACAATCAAATCACAGATTAAAATATAGGCAATTCATCGCAGGACCAGGGCGGCCAACAGCCCGGCGGCCAGCAGGGCCGAGACGGTCTGCCAGAACCGTACCGGGTCGCGGTCGTAGAGCGGCGGCTTCCTGAGGGGCGGCGGCTCCACCAGGGCGGAGCCGTGCTCCAGCTCCAGCACGAACTCGATGACGTCGCCCTGGCGGTCGGCGGGGCTGGGCGACAGGGCGCGGGTGATGGCCGCTTCCAGCCAGGACGGCAGGTCGGGCCGCACTTGGGTCAGGGCCGCCGGGCGGCCGAAGCGCGGCCGCGAGAACGGCTCGATCTCGCCATGAGGATAGGCGCCGGTGAAGGCGCGGAACAGGGTGGCGGCCACGGCGAACAGGTCCGAGGCCTCGGCCCCCGCCTCCCCGGCGAACAGTTCGGGGGCCATGAAGCTGGGAGTGCCGGGGATGTCCTCGGCGCGGAACTCCTCCAGCCTGGGTATCCGGGCGACGCCCAGGTCGAGCAGGCGCAGCGAGCCGCCCTTTTCCAAGATGATGTTGTCGGGCTTGATGTCGCGGTGGATGATCCCGGCCCGGTGCAGGGTCGCCACCGCCTTGCCCAGCTTGATGGCGATGTCCAGGCCCTCGTCCAGGCCCAGCGGCGGCTTGCGCTTCAGGCGGGCCTCCAGGGTCTCGCCCTCGTAGAACGGCATCACCGAGTAAAGCCGCGACTGCCGGCCGGGGGCGGGCTCCAGCACTTCGGCGATCCACGGGCTGCGCACCCTTGCGGCGATCCATGCCTCGCGCAGGAAGGCGGATTTGTAGGTGGCCTCGCTGGCGACGCGCGGATGGGGGAACTTCAGCACCACCTGCCGCCCGTCGGTCTCGTCGCGCCCCAGGAACAGGCGGGAATAGCGGCCGTCGGAGAGTTGCGAGTCCAGGCGGTAGCCGTCCACCGACTCGCCCGCCCGGGGCAGGTCGCCGATGGACAGCGGCGCCAGGGCGAGGCCCAGGCTGTCCTGGTCCATGGCCGGCACGTCGATGACGTCCAGCACCAGGGCGCTGGCATTGTCGTCGCCCCCCGCCGCCAGGGCGGCGGCCACCAGGTCGTGGGCGGTCTCCTCGGGGGCCGAGCGCCGGCCCAGGATGGCGGCGATCTCGGGATCGGCCAGGGCGCCGTGCACCCCGTCGCTGCACAGCATCAGCCGGTCATGGGGCGAGACCGGGTGGTGGGCGTAGTCCAGCCGTACCGAATCCTCCAGGCCGATGGCCCGCAGCAGCACATGGGACAGGCCGGCCCGGCTCATGACGTGGTCCTGGGTCAGCCGCGACAGATGCTCGCCGGACAGGCGGTAGAGCCTTGAATCGCCCACGTGCAGAACATGCAGGGTGCGCCCCATGACCACCAGGCCGGTGAAGGTGCAGGCCATGCCGGCCAGGGTGGTGTCGGTGCGGCCCACGGTGTGGACCCAGCGGTTCAGCGTGTCGAGCACCCGCGTGGCGTTGCGCTGGGGCCCCAGGGTCTCGGGCTGCTCGAAATAGCCGTCGAGGAAGCCGCGCACCGTCAGTTCGGCGGCCTCGCGCCCGCCCTTGGCGCCGCCCATGCCGTCGGCCAGGGCGGCCAGGACGCCGCGCCCGGCGATCTGGCCGTCGCTGCCCAGGCAGGCGCCGGCGAAGTCCTCGTTGCGTTCGCGCCGCCCCGTTTCGCTGGCGACGCCGACGCGAACGCGCAAGGACCCCGCCATCAGACGCGGGCGCCCGACGCCGCGCCCCAGGTGGTGCGCCAGCGCCGCTTCACCCCGAACAGGGCGATCCAGCCCACCGCCACCAGGGCGCTGAAGAACAGGAAGCCGATACTGAAATTGCCGGTCATTTCCTTGGACATGCCCAGAGTCTTGGCCAGGAAGAAGCCGCCGATGCCGCCAAAGCAGCCCACCAGCCCCGTCATGGTTCCGATCTCGCCACGGAAACGCTGCGGGATCAACTGGAACACGGCGCCGTTGCCCATGCCCAGGCACAGCACGCCCACCGAGAACACCACCACCGCCAGCCAGGCCTCGCGCGGCATGTCCAGCATGGCCCAGCCGGCCACCGCGCCGGTGCCGCCGCTGGCGGGGGCGGGGCCGGCCCCCAGGAAGGCGATGCCGAGATAGGTGACCGAGACGATGGCGAACAGCGCCAGCAGGGTGCGGATGCCGCCGATGCGGTCGGCCACGTAGCCGCCCACCGGGCGGAAGCACGAGCCGAACATCACGACGATGGCCACCATCAGGCCGGCGGTCACGCCGGACACGTGGTACTGGATGGTGAAATACAGCGGCAGCGAGTTGGCCAGGCCGACGAAGCCGCCGAAGGTGATGAAGTAGAAGAACATGAACCACCAGCTGTCGCGGTCGGCGAAGATGGCCTTGTACTTGGCGAGCGTCACCGGCGAGCGGGCTCCCGGCGCCTCCTTGGAGAACACCACGTAGAACAGCAAGGTGGGGATCAGGGGGATCAGCAGGGTGGCGAGCGCGGTCTGCCAGCCGTATTTCTCGGCCAGGGACGGGATGATCAGGGCGTCGAGCACCGTGCCCATGTTGCCGGCGCCGGCGATGCCCATGACGATGCCCTGGTACTGGGGCGGATACCACTTGCTGGCCTGGGGCAGGGCCACGGCGAAGGAGGCGCCGGCCAGGCCGAGGACCACGCCCAGCAATTCCACCTCCAGCGGCGAATGCAGGCCGAAGGCCCAGGCGTAGGCGATGCCGGCGATGACGACGACCTGGGCGACGGTGCCGGTGATCTTGGCGCCGAACTGGTCGCAGAAGACGCCCATGGGCACCCGCAGGATGGCGCCGGCCAGGATCGGGATGGCCACCATGGTGAACCTCTCGCCCACCGGAATGCTGAGCTCGGCGGCGATATAGACGATCAGCGGGCCGAGCGTGACCCAGGCCATGAAGCTGAAGTCGAAATAGAGGAACGAGGCCAGCAGTGTCGGCCAGTGCCCCGCCTTCTTGAAATCCTTGAAATTCATCGCTTGCGATCCTTCCAGCAAAAAAGGCGCTCCGCGAACGGACGGATCTCCCCCGGCGGGGCCGTCGATTCGTGGAACGCCTTTGTTCCGGGCCGGACCTCGTCCTTGAGGCCGGCCGATTTGCCATAGGGAAAAGCAATGGGCGTGCCAGCCCGGGAACGGGAGGAATGGTGCCAATCATTCATTGGAAATGCATAAATTTTAATCCGCAATCAGGATGCGGATTAAAAAAGCGGCATGCTAGCCGAGCAGTTCGGCGGCCTCGATGATCTTGTTGGCGATGTCGATCAGCCGCTGCTTCTGGTCCATGGCCATGCGGCGCATCAGACGATAGGCCTCGTCCTCCTCGACCTTGCGCCGCTTCATCAAGATGCCCTTGGCCTTCTCGATCTGCTTGCGCTCGGCCAGGGTGGTCCGCGCCTTGTCCAGTTCGCCGCGCAGGGACTGGAACTGGGCGAAGCGGGCGATGGCCACGTCGATCACCGGACGGACCCGGTCGGGCTTCAGCCCGTCGACCACATAGGCGGAAACCCCGGCCTCCACGGCGGCCTTGATGGTTTCCGGCTTGCCGTCCTGGGCGAACATCACCACCGGGCGGCCCTGCTCGATACCGACCCGGCGCATGTCCTCCAAGGTGTCGCGGTCGGGGGAATCGATGTCGACGATGATCACGTCGGCGGCCAGTTCCGCCACCCGGGCGGGCAGCCCGGCGCCGCTGGCGAACACCGCCACCACGGTGAAGCCGTCGGCTTCCAGCGCGTCGCGGACCATTTCCGCCCGGTCCCGCTCATCGTCGACCACGATGACCCGCAATCCCATGACCCGTCCCCGTTCCTGTGTTCCCGGAAAACAAGCATGCATCATGCCAGTTGCCTCGCGGGTCGCTCCTCTCGGGAACTTAGGCGATCGGCCAGGCATTGCAATGGCCGACCGGGGTGATACCCTCGAAGCGGAAAGCGAATGAGGAGCGGACCCAAGGTGACCCGATCGATCATGGTGACGGCCCTGCTCATGGCCCTGGCGGCTTTTCCGGCCGTGGCCGGCGGCAAGGGCGGCAAGGAAGGCGGCAGCAGCGGCGGCGAATCCCAGGGCGCCATGTGGGCGACCCTTCCCGGTCCGCGGGAAATCGTGGTGCCGCCGCCGCAGGCCAGCGAAAGCCTGGGGGTCGTTTCGGTCAGCGCCACCATGTGGGCCGGCTCGGGTTCGGCCAAGTGCCGGGTCAACTTCACCATCGAGAACTATTCCTCGGCCAACGTGGCGCTGGGCTTCATCGGCCGTACCTTCGGGGCCAAGGACGAACTGGTGGACAATTGGGTGATCACCGTCGCCACCCTGCCGCCCAACGGCCGCACCGGCCGGCTGTTCTCCTGCACCTTGGGGGCGACCCAGTTCACCCTGGTCCCCACCAGCGGCTACGACTGGCCGCCGGCCAAATGCATCAAGGCGGGCGAGGAGACGGAAATGTGTCCGCTGACCCTCAAGCTCACCTCCACCGTCCCCATCGTCCTCAACAAGGAAGAGAAAAAAGAAGAGAAGAAGGACGATAAGAAGGGGAAGAAATAGCCCCTAAACTTCTGTCGGACTTGCGGAGGGATGCTTCCGAACCTAGGGTCGCGGTTCGCAGGGGGCTTTCGCGCATGATCCGGACATCAGGAAGCGGCTGGATAAGGCGCGCGGCAGCGTGGCTGCTGGCCCTCGCCCTGTTGCTGGGCACCGCCCCGCCGGTTCCGGGGACGCTGGGGGCCGGCGGGCCGGATTCCTTCGTTGCCGCCGATCTCTGCGCCGTGGCCGGTCATGTGAGCGATCCGGCCAAGACCGCCGGGGCGGACCATGATTGCGGCGGCCATTGCTGTGTCTTGTCGGGCAAGGTGCTGCCGCCCGCTCCGTTGTCGGCCCGGCCGCTCGGCGCGGTGGTTGCCGCACCGACCGCGCCGGCTCCATCGCCGGCCCCGGCCGAGCCGCCGTTCTCCGTCCATCCCGCCCGCGCTCCTCCGGTCCTCGCCGCCTAGATAACGGCCCGTTCGTCCGGGCCGCCTTCAGCGATTCATTCATCGAGGACCATCATGACCTGCCACGCGATTCATCGTGGCGGACGTCGGCGCGGCCGCGTTCGCCTGCTCAGCACGACCATTCTCGCCACCACCCTCATGGCCGGGGCCGCCCGGGCCGAGGACCCCCAGGCGATTCCCGAGGTGGTGATCAGCGCCCCGCGCTTCAGCGTGCCCGAGGCCGCCAAGACCGAGGCCGCCGGCGACACCGCCAGGCTGCTGTCCGGCACGCCGGGCCTCAACCTCATTTCCAACGGCGGCGTTTCCAGCCTGCCCGACATCCACGGCCTGGCCGACGACCGGCTGAAGATCGTGGTCGACGGCATGGAGGTCACCTCGGCCTGCTCCAACCACATGAACCCGCCGCTGTCCTATATGGACTCCTCCAAGGTCGAGAAGGTCGAGGTGTGGAGCGGCATCACCCCGGTCAGCGTCGGCGGCGACAATATCGGCGGCGTCATTTCCGTGAAGTCCGCCCCGCCGGTCTTCGCCAGGCCGGGCGAGCGCTATGCCGTGGGCGGCAGCGCCTCGGCCTTCTACAAGAGCGTCAACGACGGGATCGGCGGTTCCCTGGCCCTGCACGGCGCCAACGAGACTTTCAGCCTGGGCTATGACGGGTCGTGGTCGAAGGGCCGCGACTACTATGCCGGCGGTGACAACACGGCCGTCCTCTCCACCCTCTACGAGGCGCGCAACCACGCCCTGACCTTCGGCGCCCAGCACGAGGGGCATCTGCTGGTGCTGCAGGCCGGCCAGCACGACATCCCCTACCAGGGCTTTTCCAACCAGCATATGGATATGACCGGCAACCGGGGCCTGCACGGCAAGGGCCGCTACGAGGGTGAATTCGGCTGGGGCAAGCTGGAGACCCGCGCCTACTGGCAGCAGGTCAAGCACTCCATGGACCAGATCGCCAGCGAAAAGGGCGGGCAGATGCCCATGCGCACCGAAGCCATGGATGTCGGCTACGCCGTCAAGGGCGATGTCCGGGTCTCGGAAAGCCAGACCATCCGGATCGGCCAGGAATTCCACCGCTTCCAGTTGGACGATTGGTGGCCGCCGGTGGCCGGCAGCATGATGATGTCGCCCAATACCTTCAAGTCCATCAACGACGGCACCCGCGACGTGATCAGCGCCTTCGTCGAGTGGGAGGAGAAGTGGTCGCCGCAATGGACCACCTTGCTGGGGGTGCGCAGCGACACCGTCGTGATGGATACCGGCAACGTCGCCGGCTACGCCACTTCGGGCACCGAGGCCGCCAACGCGGCGGCCTTCAACGCCAAGAACCACGCCAAGACCGACTTCAACTTCGACCTCACCGCCCTGGTCCGCTACGAGCCCAGCGCGGTCAGCGCCGGCGAGTTCGGCTATGCCAGGAAGTCCCGTTCGCCCAACCTCTACGAGCGCTATGCTTGGTCGACGACCGCCATGGATAGCGCCATGATCAACTGGTTCGGCGACGCCAACGGCTATGTGGGCGACCCGGGCGTGCGGCCCGAGGTGGCCCACACGGTCAGCACGTCCTTCGCCCTGCACGACGCGGGCCGCAAGGACTGGGCGGCCAGGATGACGCCGTATTTCACCTATATCGCCGACTATATCGGGGTCGATTATGTCAGTACCTCGACCACCCGCGGCTCACGTTTCCCGTTGCTCAAGTTCGCCAACCACGACGCCATGATGTACGGCGTCGACGTCTCGGGCAGCACCTTCCTGGCCCGCGACACGGGATACGGCGACTTCAAGGTCTCGGGGGTCATCGGCTGGCTGCATGGCGAGATGGTCAACACCGGCAAGTCCATGTACCACGTCATGCCCATCAACGGCAAAACCGCCATCGAGCACGGCCTGGGCGGCTGGACCAATGCCGTCGAGGTGCAACTGGTGGGAACCAAGGCGGGGGTCGATCCCCTGCGCAACGAACCCAAGACGCCGGGCTATGCCCTGCTCAACCTGCGCAGCGGCTACGAGTGGGAGAATTTCCAGATCAATCTCGGCATCGAGAACCTGTTCGACAAGCGCTACTACCACCCGCTGGGCGGCGTCGATTATTCCGAATGGACGCGCCACAAGTCGACCGGCCAGGTGGGAGCCTTGCCGGCGCCGGGACGCTCGTTCAACGCGGCGGTCACGGTGAAGTTCTGATCCCGTGGGCCGAGGGGGGCTTTCCCCTCTCGGTCCCCTCGGCATCAGGCATAGGGCTGGGCGTTGACCGTTTCGACGCGCCAGCCCGACGCCGTCGAGTCCAGGCGGGTCAGCGACAGCGGCTTGGCCGCGAAGCGCAGCGCCTGCTCCGGCGTCAGGCCCAGGGCCACCGCCAGGGCGGCCCGTATGGTTCCCGCATGGACCACCGCCAGGATGTCGCGGCCCGCCTGGGCGGCGGTGATCTGTTCCAGGGCGGCGCGGACCCGCTCGACCATGGCGGCGAAGCTTTCGCCACCGGGCGGAGTGGAATCGGCGGGATTGGCCCAGAAGGCGGCGAGGTCGGGGTCCTTGGCCGCTTCCAGTTCCAGCCACGAGCGGCCCTGCCAGCGGCCGAAATCCTGTTCGACCAGATCGGGCTCGATCATGGGCGGCGGCAGCAGCAGGCCGGCCGCCTCCAGCGCCCCGGCGGTCTGGCGGCAGCGGATCAGGCCGCTTTCCACCAGCACCGGATTGACCGGCAGGGCGCGGGCCAGGGACTGGAACACCTCGTCCTCCGAGGTGTCGCAGGCCACGTCCAGGCGGCCGGTGATGCGGCCGTGCGGGCAGGGGACCGGGGCGTGGCGCAGCAGCCACCAGCGGGTGGAATTGGTGCTCATGAAAGGACTCCCGCGGCGGCCAGCAGCACGCCGATCTCCGTTGCCTGCTGCACCGCGCCCAGCACGTCGCCGGTATAGCCGCCCAGGGCGCGCCGGGCGATCCACACCACGGCGCCGCCCGCCGCCAGGGCGGCCAGCAAGGCGGCCAGGGTGCCGCTCAATCCCAGTCCGGCCAGGCAGGCCAGCAGGCCCAGGCCGGCGGCGGTGGCGGCGATGGTGGCGTCGGGGCAGCCGGCGCCGGCTCCCAGGCCGTCGCGGCGCGCCGGCCCCATCACCTGCATGGCGGCGGGGATCAGGGCGCGCGACAGGGCGCAGGCGGCCACCAGGGCGGCGCATTGGCTCCACCCCATGGGAATGGCCGCCAGGGCGGTGGCCCGCAGGCCCACCGTGAAGATCAGGGCCAGCACCCCGAAGGCGCCGCTGCGCGAATCGCGCATGACCTCCAGCCGCCTTTCGCGGTCGCCGCGCGCTCCCAGCCCGTCGGCCAGATCGGCCAGGCCGTCCTCGTGCAGGGCGCCGGTGACGAGCGCCAGGGCCAGGACGGCCACCAGGGCGGCCGGCAGGGCGGGCAGGACGCTGGCCGCCGCCCAGGCGATGGCGGCGGCGCCCAGGCCCAGGCCGGCCCCCACCAGGGGGAAGGCGCGCATGGATCGCGCCAGGTCGCCCATGCCGGCATCGGGCAGCGGCAGGCGGGTAAGGAATACCGCCGCCAGGTGGGCGTCGCCCAGCCAGGATCGCGGTGGCGGATTGTCGTCGATGACAGGTGACTCGCTCATGGCGATGGTTTATAGGACGGCCAAGGCCGAGCCGCAATATGTTGGGGAGAAAATCCTTGAATTCGTCTATTTCTAGCGTTGCCCAGATCCGTTCCCTGCTGGCCGGCATGCCCGGTCCCGACGCGGCGGCCTCGGCCGCCTGGGCGGCGCGCGAGCCCCAACTGACCAAGCCGGCCGGCTCCCTGGGCCGCCTGGAGGACGTGTCCGCCTGGCTGTCCGCCTGGCAGGGTCGCCACCCGCCCGCCATGGCCCGTCCGGTGGCCCGGGTGTTCGCCGGCAATCACGGCGTGGCGGCGCTGGGCGTTTCGGCCTTTCCCGCCGAGGTGACCGTGCAGATGGTCGCCAATTTCCAGCGCGGCGGCGCCGCCATCAACCAGTTGTGCAAGACCTTCGGCATCGAGTTGGACGTGCAGGCTCTCGACCTGGAGCGGCCCACCGCCGATTTCACCCGGGGGCCGGCCCTGGACGAGGCGGAGTTCGTCGCGGCCTTCCGGGCGGGCATGGACTCGGTGCCCGACGGCGCCGACGTGCTGGTGATCGGCGAGATGGGCATCGGCAACACCACCCCGGCGGCGGCGGTGTCGGCGGCACTGTTCGGCGGCGATGCCGCCGATTGGACCGGGCGCGGCACCGGCGTGGAGGGCGGCGCCCTGGCCCGCAAGATCGAGGTGGTGGGCCAAGGCGTGGCGCGGCACAAGGGGCTTGCCCCGCTGGATATCCTGCGTTGCCTGGGCGGCCGCGAACTGGCGGCCATGGCCGGCGCGGTGCTGGCGGCGCGACTGAAGCGGGTTCCGGTGCTGCTGGATGGCTACGTCACCACGGCGGCGGTGGCCGCCCTGGAGGCCGAGGTCAAGGGGGCGCTGGACCACTGCATGGTCGGCCACGTCTCGGTGGAGCCGGGGCACAAGCGGCTGCTGGCCGCCCTGGGCAAGACCGCGCTGTTCGACCTGGGCATGCGCCTGGGCGAGGGATCGGGCGCCGCCCTGGCGGTGGGCGTGCTGAAGGCCGCCGCCGCCTGCCACGCCGGCATGGCCACCTTCGCCGAAGCCGGAGTCAGTGACAAGGACGAGGCATAGGGCCATAATAGAAGGTCCGTTTTTCCAAGAGGCCATCATGCAAAGCCAGAAACCCTTCTTCGACGATCTCGCCCGTGTCGCCTCCGGTGCCCTGGGTGCGTTGTCCGGTCTGCGCGCCGAGATGGAGGCGATGATGCGCCAGCAGTTCGAGCGCTTCACCTCCAGCCTGGACCTTGTCCCGCGCGAGGAGTTCGAGGTGGTGCGCGCCATGGCCATCAAGGCCCGCGAGGAGCAGGAGGCCCAGGCCGCCCGCATCGCCGAGCTGGAGGCCAAGCTGGCCGCCCTGTCCGCCGCCGCTCCGGCTCCGGCCAAACCCAAGGCCGCCCCCAAGCCCAAGGCCGCTCCCAAGGGAGCCTGATCCCGCGCCGCCATGCCCCTTTGGGGGCATGGCTAGGCCCAAGGGGCCGCACCAATCCAGGGTTATCCACATAAATTCATAAATACTCCGTAAATAAAACCTTGCGCCCGTCGTTGGCGTTTGGGTAGGCTACCCCTTGTATAAATTCTGCAGGCGCGAACACAATCTTTTGATTCAGGCCGGCAGAATCGACGGTAGCCATGCCAAGGGAGGGCACAGGCATGACCTTGACCGCCACGTATCAGGAAGAGCCCCAGATCAATCCCGTCGACCTTGTCGAGCAGGTTGTTGCCGCCAATGACTGGGCGTTCGACCGGCGCAACGACGAGGAACTGGCCGCCGAGGCCCCCGGGCAGTGGTGCAATTACAGCCTTTATTTCGCCTGGCGCGAAGACATGGGGGCCATGCACTTCACCTGTGCCTTCGACATGAAGATTCCGCCGGCCCGCCGGGCGGTGGTTCACGAGTTGCTCGCCACCCTGAACGAGAAGCTGTGGATCGGCCATTTCGGCCTGTGGGAGGACGAGGGCGTGCCCATGTTCCGCCATACCTCGCTGCTGCGCGGCGGGGCGGGCTTCGCGCCCGAGCAGGTCGAGGACCTGGTGGACATCGCCGTTACCGAGTGTGAGCGCTTCTATCCCGCCTTCCAGTTCGTCATCTGGGGCGGCAAGACCGCCGCCGAGGCCATTGCCGCCTCGCTGCTGGAGACCGTGGGCGAGGCTTGACTTCGCTCCGTTCCCCGTGCCATGCCGGACACCTCGGGTGATCCAGGCGTGGAGAGTGTCATGACCAAGATTCTGCTGGTCGGTTGCGGCAAGATGGGCTCGGCCATGCTGGCCGGCTGGCTCGAGCGCGGCATCGGCGCCGCCGACGTGGTGGTGGTCGACCCCTCGTCCCCCGATCTGGGGGCGGTGCGGGTGGTGACTTCCGACGCGGCCGTTCCGGCGCACTTCGTTCCCGACGTGGTGATCTTCGCGGTCAAGCCCCAGGTGATGGCCGAGGTGGTGCCGCCCTATGCCCGCTTCGAACGCTCGGTGTTCCTGTCCATCGCCGCCGGCAAGACCATCGCCTTCTTCCGTGGCCGCCTGGGCGCCAAGGCGGTCATCGTGCGGGCCATGCCCAATACCCCGGCGGCGGTGCGGCGCGGCATCACGGTATGCTGCGCCGAGGACACGGTGTCCGCCGGGGCACGCAGCCTTTGCCAGTCGCTGCTGGAGGCGGTGGGTGAGGTCGGCTGGGTCGAGGACGAAGGCCTGATGGACGTGGTCACCGCCGTGTCCGGTTCCGGCCCGGCCTACATCTTCCTGCTGGCCGAGGCCATGGAGACCGCCGGCCTTGCCCAGGGATTGCCGCCCGCCCTGGCCGAGCGGCTGGCACGGGCCACCGTGGCGGGGGCCGGCGAATTGCTCCGCCTGTCGTCGGAAAGCACCGAACAGTTGCGCAGGAACGTGACCTCGCCCGGCGGCACCACCGCGGCGGCGCTGTCGGTGCTGATGGCGGAAAACCGCGGAATTCCTAGCCTGATGACCGAGGCGGTCGCCGCCGCCACCCACCGGGGACGGGAGCTGGCGGGATAACCATTCCGTTAGCGCGAGATAGGTATTTGGATATTATGCGGTGCGTTCGGTACGACTCTGTTTGACTCGAAACCGTCCGCGCGACTATGTTCGCTGCACCGCAACAAAAATACCCGGGTTGGAGATTCTATCATGGCCGGCAAGCAGGCAGAGCAGTTCTTTGATTTCGATGTCGCCAAGTATCTGGGCGATTTCAAGGTTCCCGGCGTCGACGTCGAGACCATCGTCGCCAACCAGCGCAAGAACATCGAAGCGCTGACCCAGGCGAACAAGCTGGCCTTCGAGGGCCTGCAGAACGTGGTCAAGCGTCAGGTCGAGATTCTGCGTCAGACCATGGACGAGGTCGCCCAGGTCTCCAAGGATTTCGCGGAGCCCGGCTCTCCCCAGGACAAGGCCGCCAAGCAGGCCGAGTTCGCCAAGGACGCTTTCGAGCGCGCCCTGTCCAACGCCCGCGAGCTGGCCGAGATGATCGCCAAGGCCAATTCCGAGGCTTTCGACCTGCTGAACAAGCGCTTCACCCAGAGCCTGGACGAGGCCCGCGAGGTCTTCGTGAAGGCCGGCAAGAAGTAATCCTCTCGTCCGCCGAGAGATGATACGCCGACGGCCGCTCCCGCAAGGGGGCGGCCGTTTCGTTTGGGGCGACCGTCAGGGGGCGGCCGGCGGCAGCGGGATGTGCACGGTGACCGTGGTGCCGCGCCCGGGAATGCTGGCAATGGACAGGGACCCGCCGTGCAGTTCCACCAGACGCTTGGACAGCGGCAGTCCCAGGCCGGTTCCGGCCTCCGCCTTGGCCAGTTCCGATGGATTTTGCCCGAACGGCGTCAGCGCCACGGCGATCTCCTCGGGGGCCATGCCGATGCCGGTATCGTTGACCGTCAGGGAAAGCTGGCCGGAATCGTGCTCGACTTCCAAGATGACCCGCCCGCCCTGGGGGGTGAACTTGACGGCGTTGGACAGCAGATTGAGCAGAATCTGCCGCAGGCGGCGCGGGTCGACCATGGCCACCAGATCCCGGCCCAGTCCGGCGGTGGTGATCGAGATGTCCTTGGCCTCGGCTTGCGTCCGGATGATCCCGACGCATTCCCCGACCAGGCCGGCGACGACGGTGGGGACGGGCGCCACCTCCAGCCGGTCGGCCTCGATCTTCGACAGGTCGAGAATGTCGTTGATCAGCGTCAGGAGATGGCGTCCCGACGTCTGGACATGACCGAGATAGTCCTGGCAGCGCGTCTGGCAGGAATGGCCGGGGATGCCTTCCATCAGCGCGTCCGAGAAGCCGATGATGGCGTTGAGCGGCGTGCGCAGCTCGTGGCTCATATTGGCCAGGAAGGCCGATTTGGCCCGGTTGGCGGCATCGGCGGCCCGGCGCGACCGCGCCAGCTCCTCCAAGGTGTCGCGCATCCGTTCCAGTTGCCGGACGAGGATCAGGGCCAGGGTGCCGATGACCAGCCCGACCAGGATGGCCGCCGCCGCCAGCAGCAGGCTATGCCGGCGCCAGTCGGTCAGCAGCGCGTCCTGCTCGTGGGAGGTTACGGCGATCACCGGGTGGCTGGTGGCCTTGTGAAAGGCGTAGAGCCGCCTCTGCCCGTCCAGGGGGGAGGCGGCGACCTCGCCGCCTCCGTTGGCCTCGGTCCTGGTCCGCTCGAAGGCGGCGATGCCCGCCAGGGATTTGCCGACATAGCGCTCATGATCGGGAGTCCGCGCCAGGATGGCGCCGTCCGGGGTGACCAGCAGGGCGGAATCCCGGGTATTGCGGGCGGCCGCCCTGAGGATCGAGGCCAGTTGCTCCAGGTTGATGGTGGCGGCCACCACCCCGGCGAAGGCGCCGTCCGGTGTTTCGATCCGCCGGCTCAGCACCATGATCCAGCGGCCGTCGTTCCGGCTCTGGATGACGCCGCTGACATAGAGGGCGGGTGCCGAGCCGTCCAGGTGATGGCGGAAATAGGGGCGGTCGGACAGGTCCACCGGCCTGCGGGGATCGGGCAGGTTGGTGGCGACCCGGGAAATGCCGTCGGGGCCGATGACCAGCAGGGCCCGGGCGGCGGGGGCCTCGGTCAGTTGCCGCCGGAGGAAGGTCAGCAGGCCGGCGCTCCGTCCCTGCAGCGCCGCCACCTCGGCGCTGGCGAGCAGCACCTTGTCCACGGTGATGAAGTTGGAGGCCGCCGCCTCGGCCAGCAGGTGCGCGGTATGGCGCAGGCCGGTGTCGGCGTCGCGCAGGATCTCCTGCCGGCTCACCACGATCCAGACGGTGGTGCCGCCGGCCAGCAGGATCATGATGGCGGTGACCAGCACCGCGATCAGAAGGCGGATATGGCGGGAGGCCGGGCGGGCGGACTCCGGAAGGAGGGTCGGCTGGGCCGCCGCTGGGTGCACTGTGCCGCGCTCCGTCGTTCTATCTGGCGCGGCGAGCTTAGCGCATCAGGGGGCGGAGAGGGAAATGGCGAAAATGCGAAGCATGCGCGCCGGCTTTCCGGCGGCGGTCATTTGCTTTCGATCAAGGCCAGCAGCGGAATCCACTCGGTGGCATAGGAGCGGGCCCGGCGGTCGCCCGCCTCCAGCACCGTCGAACCGGCGGCGGCCACGGCGGTATAGATCTGGCTGTCGCGCAGGCGCGCCACCACGGGAAAGCCCAATCCGCCGAAAAATCCGTCCAGATGGTCGCTGGCCTTGGTGCCCGGCCGCAGACGGTTGCCCACCACCGCCACCACCCGCTTGTTCTTGCGCACCGCCTTGACCTTGGCGAGGCGCTCGAGGAAATGGGCGGTGGCATCCTCGTCGAAGGCGCCGGGCAGCACCGGCACGACGACGACCTCCGAGATGTCGATCAGGTCCTCGACATCCTTGTGGTGCATGGCGGCGGGGGCGTCGATCACCAGCCGGTCCAGGCCCTTGGGGGGCGATCCCACGTCCTTGGACCAGTCCAGCCCGCCAATGGGGGCGAGCGTGGCGGGACGGCGGCGCAGCCAGTTGAGGCTGGAGCGCTGGCGGTCGCAGTCGCCGATGGCGGTGACCAGTCCCTTGCCGGCGAAGGCGGCGGCGATATGGGTGGCCAGCGTGGTCTTGCCGCAGCCCCCCTTGATGTTTCCCACCAGCACCGTCCGCATGCTCCGCATCCCCTTTGGCCGTTCAGGGAAAACCTATCACAAAGGCAAACGCACGCGCGCCCGCAATCCGCCCAGCGGCGAGTCCTCCAGCAGGACCTCGCCGCCGTGGGTGCGCACGATGTCGCGCGCGATGGTCAGGCCCAGCCCGACACCGCCGGTGGCCAGATTGCGCGAGCTTTCCAGCCGGGTGAACGGCTTGAACACCTCCTCGCGCCGGTCGGCCGGGATGCCGGGGCCGTCGTCGTCGACCAGGACCTCGGCCACCTCGCCGCGCAACCCCACCCGCACCCAGACATGGCCGGCATAGCGGACGGCGTTGCCGATCAGGTTGCCCAGCGCGCGGGCCAGGGAATCCGGGCGGAGCGGCATGACGATCTCGCCCTCGTGGTGCAGGTCGATGGTGGCGCCCTGGCGGCGGAAGCGGGTCACCACCTCGTCCACCAGCCCCGGCAGGTCGACCGGCTCGGGCTGTTCGCTGCCCTCGCCCCGGGCGAAGGCCAGATAGCCCTCGACCATGCGCTCCATCTCGGCGATGTCCTCGTCCAGTTCGGCGCGTCCCTCCATGTCGCCCATGATGGCCAGTTGCAGCTTCATGCGGGTGAGCGGCGTGCGCAGGTCGTGGGATACGCCGGCCAGCATCTCGGTGCGCTGCTGAATCTGGCGCTGGATGCGTTGCCGCATCAGGTTGAAGGCCTGGGCGGCCTGGCGGACCTCGCGGGCGCCCTCGGGCTTGAAGTCGGCCACGTCCTGGCCCTTGCCGAAGCGGTCGGCGGCCACCGCCAGCTTGCGTACGCTGCGCACCTGGTTGCGCATGAACAGGGTGGCGATGCCGAACAGCAGCATGGCGGTGCCGATCATCCACAGGATGAAGACGTAGGTGGTGGAGCTGAACAGGCGCTTCTTGGGGGCGAAGATTTCCAGCATGCCGTCGGACAACTGGACACGGATCACCACCTCGCGGTCCAGGGATTCCGTGTCGATGCGGTAGGGGCGCTGGACCCGTTCCTCCATGGCCTCGGCCAGGGCGCGCTCGAGAAAGCTGGATGGCGCGACGTTCGGCTGGTTGGGCAGGATGGCGCCCGGCAGGAAGCGGGTGTCCAGTTCCATGCGGGTGGCGGCGATGGACAGGATCACGCCCCGCTCCTCCTCGCCGGGGAAGGCGCGCATGGATTCGATGATCGAGCCGATGTCGCCGGCCAGCCCCTTGGCCAGGCGCTTGGCCACCGTTTCCCAGTGACTGCCGTAGAAGACGTAGGCCGAGACCAGTTGCAGCACCACCAGCGGCATGACGATGATCAGCAGCGATCGCCCCAGCAGGCCCTGGGGGGCCAGACGCTTCAGCAAAAGGCCCATATGGTTCATCGCTCAAAGCCCCTCAGACGCCGGGCGGGCGCCTCCGCGCCCTTGGCTTTCCTCCGCTGCGCTCCGGGGCGCTCAATGCGCCCGCGCTTCGGCTCCGCCTCGCTCATGGCTCAAAGCCCCTCAGACGCCGGGCGGGCGCCTCCGCGCCCTTGGCTTTCCTCCGCTGCGCTCCGGGGCGCTCAATGCGCCCGCGCTTCGGCTCCGCCTCGCTCATCGCTCAAAGCCCCTCAGACGCCGGGCGTCCCGATCAGTCGGGGCGCAGCATATAGCCCATGCCGCGCACCGTCTGAAGATAGCGCGGCATCTTGGGGTCGTCCTCGATCTTCTTGCGCAGGCGGGTCACCTGGACGTCGACGGTACGGGGGTTGGCGGAATTGCCGGTCCGCGCCGCCAGATCGTCGCGCGACACGCCCTGGCCCGCCACCTCGGCCAGGATGGACAGCAGGTCGCGTTCGGCCTGGGTCAGGTGGACCGGCTGGTCGTCCTGGCGCAGTTCGGCGCGCCCCATATCCCAGACGAAGGCGCCCAGCCGCAGCTCGTTGGCGGGTTCCGGCTCATCCCTGGGGCTGCGGCGCAGGATGGAGGCGACGCGCAGCAGCAATTCGCGCGGCTCGAAGGGCTTGGACAGGTAGTCGTCGGCGCCGGATTCCAGCCCCTTGATGCGGTCGTCCACCTCGCCGCGCGCCGTCAGCAGCAGGATGGGCAGGCCCTTGCCCTCGGCCCTGAGCGAGCGGGTCAGCGCCATGCCGTCCTCGCCCGGCATCATGACGTCGAGCACCATCATGTCGAAGGCCAGCCCGGCCATGCACTGGCGCGCCTCGGCGGCGTCGGCGGCGGTGGCCACCAGATAGCCGTTGTCGGAGAGATACTTGCGCAGCAATTCGCGCAGGCGCCGGTCGTCGTCCACCACCAGGATGTGGGCGTCTTCCATGGCTCAGGCTCCCCGGCGCGGCCCGGCGGCGCGGGCGGGGAAGCGGCCGCGGCCGGCCTCGTCCACCAGGCCCAGCATCACCTTGCGAAAACCTTCCACCGCCTCGGCCCCGGCCTCGCGGTAGGCCCGCGCGATGCGGGCGCGCTGGCGTTCGGTCAGCAGCCTTTCCAGCTCGACGCCCTTCTCGGTCAGTTCCAGCAGGCGCTGGCGGCGGTCGCGCACCCCCGGCCGCTGGACGATGAATTTCTCGGTCACCAGTTGGCCCAGCACGCGGGACAGGCTCTGCTTGGTGATGCGCAGGATCTCCAGCAGGTCGCTCACCGTGATGCCGGGATGGCGGCCGACGAAATAGATCACCCGGTGATGGGCGCGGCCGAAGCCGTACTCCCCCAGGATGGCGTCGGGCTCGGCCGTGAAGTCGCGATAGGCGAAGAACAGCAGCTCGATCCCCTGGCGCAGTTCCTCCTCGCGCAGGAACAGCGGGTTGATGCCGGTCTTGATGTCGCTCATGGCGTGGTTACGTCAGTCATGTTGACATATATGGCCTATAAATGTTACGTCATGCAAGAGGGATTGGTAATTTTCCAACCTCCCGCCCTGCTGCCACCTCATTATTGGAACGGAACGACCATGTCAGTCCTCCCCTTCGACGACCGCGACGGCTTTCTCTGGCTCGACGGCAAGCTGGTTCCCTGGCGCGACGCCAAGATCCACGTGCTGACCCATGGCCTGCATTACGGGTCCTGTGTATTCGAAGGTGAGCGGGTGTATGGCGGCAAGGTGTTCAAGCTGCGCGAGCATTCCCAGCGCCTGATCGAATCCGGCCGTATCCTCGGCTTCGAGGTGCCGTGGACCGCGGAACAGATCGACGAGGCCACCATGGCGACCGTCAAGGCCAACAACATCGTCGACGGCTATGTCCGCCCGGTGGCGTGGCGCGGCAGCGAGATGATGGGCGTGGCCGCCCAGTCCACCAAGATCCGCTTCGCGGTGGCCACCTGGTCGTGGCCCAGCTACTGGAGCCCCGAGGCCCGCATGAAGGGCATTCGCCTCAACGTCTCCACCTGGAAGCGTCCCCATCCCGAGACGGCGCCGACCGCGTCCAAGGCGGCGGGCCTGTACATGATCTGCACCATGAGCAAGCACAAGGCCGAGGGTGACGGGTACGAGGACTCCCTGATGCTCGACTGGCGCGGCCAAGTCGCCGAGGCCACCGGCGCCAATATCTTCTTCGTGTTCGGCAATGAGCTGCACACCCCCACCCCCGATTGCTTCCTGAACGGCATCACCCGCCAGACGGTGATCGAGCTGGCCAAGAAGCGGGGCATCAAGGTGGTGGAGCGGGCCATTTTCCCCGAGGACATGGCCAAGGCGTCCGAATGCTTCCTCACCGGTACCGCCGCCGAGGTGACTCCGGTGCGCGAGATTGGAACCTACACCTTCACGCCGGGCGATATTACGCGTCAATTGATAACGGATTATGACGCACTGGTGCGTGCCTAGGTAATAGGCGGTCGCGGCGCTCTCAAGATTTTCCACGGACCAACGGAAAGCCGGTATTTTCTTTTCTGGGCTTTCGTAATAGGCTCCGCATGGGAATTAGAATGGGCGCTGCGACCGGACCGGGCCGGCCGCGATTGAACGGGTGGGAGTCTCCGTGTCGCACGCTTGGCAGAATCTTCGGCTGTCTAGCCGTTTCATGCTCATTGTCGGGGCCGGCGTCGTCATTCTGATCGCCGCTGTCGTCCTCACCATCGCCCGGTTCGAGCGCGCCGAAATGGAGCGCCAGTTGCAGCAGCTCTCGGCCAACGAGATGACCTCGCTGCACGCCCTGATCCTCAACGTCATGGCCAAGCGGCCCGAGGATGGCGACAACGTCGGCATCGCCGTCTTCAACAACTGGTTCGATTCGCGCAACATCCACTATCCCGGCAAGGTGTGGAGCGCCTGGGGGCCCAAGGTGGCCGCCCATATGAAGGAAGTCGAGCCCGACAAGCCGGTCAAGCTGCCCAAGGACGACGTCGACCGCGAGGCCTTCGAAACCAAGGTGGCGGTCGGGCGGTTCGAGGACGGTTTCTACCGCTATTCGCTGCCCATCGTGCTGGGCGTCACCGACGGCGCCAAGGACGAGGTCTGCCACGCCTGTCACGGCGGCATGGGCATGAATGACGGCGACGTCATCGCCGTGCTGTCCTCGTCGCTGTCCACCGCCGAATCCGAGGCGCGCCTGCATCAGGTGCTGACCTGGCTGGTGGTGGGCGGCATCATCGCCACCGTGCTGGCGGTGTTCGGCGTGCGCACCATCTTGAAGCGGATCATCGCCGACCCCATCGAGGACATGACCGTGCGCATGGAGCAACTGGCGCGCGGCGACGTCTCGGTGGGCGTGCCCGCCCTGGAGCGCAGGGACGAGGTGGGTGACATCGCCCGCGCCGTCCAGGTCTTCAAGGACAACACCATCGCCAAGCAGCAGATGGAGGTGGAGGCCCAGGCCGCCGCCGCCGCGCGGGAACAGCGCATGCATCGGCTGGAGGACCTGATCGCCGCCTTCGACAAGGCGGTGACGGCGGTGCTGGATTCGGTCTCGGCCTCGGCGCAGCAGATGATCCAGACGGCGCGCAGCATGGTGAGTTCCGCCGATCAGGCGCTGGAGAAGGCCAATACCGCCGCGCATCAGGCCAGCGAGGCCAACCACAATGTCAGCACCGTGGCCGCCGCCGCCGAGGAACTGAGTTCCTCCATCAACGAGATCGCCCAGCAGGTGGGCATGTCCAACCAGGTGGCGGTCTCCGCCACCAAGGAGGCGGACTCGGTCAATACCAGGGTGCAGGGGCTGGCCGGCGCCGCCGACAAGATCGGCGAGATCGTCGAGATGATCACCGGCATCGCCGAGCAGACCAACCTGCTGGCGCTCAACGCCACCGTTGAGGCGGCCCGCGCCGGCGAGGCGGGCAAGGGCTTCAACGTGGTGGCGTCCGAGGTCAAGAACCTCGCCCGCCAGACCGTGGGCGCCACCGAGGACATCGCGTCGCAGGTCAACACCATCCAGCAGGAAACCGACAAGACGGTCCGCGCCATCCGCGGCATCAACACCACCATCTCGTCCATGGACGGCATCACCACCGCCATCGCCTCGGCCATCGAGGAGCAGGGCGCCGCCACCCAGGAGATCGCGCGCAACATCGACCACGCCGCCTCGGGGACCAAGTTCGTCTACGAGAACATCAACGCGGTGACCCAGACCATCCACGAGACCGACCAGTCGGCCAAGGATGTGCTGGGGGCGGTGGAGACCCTGCAGCGCCAGGCCATGACGCTGCGGGCCGAGGTCGACCGCTTCCTGAACGGCATCCGCGAGGCCTGATCCGGACGCGGGAAAGGGAGGGCGGTGTTTCCGCCTTCCATTCCGGAGCGATTCCAGGTAACTCTATGGCCCACAAGGTATTGAAGGGTACCCCGGATCGGGGCACTAGGGGGTGTTGATGAGCCTGCCAAAGACCGTGCTCGATTGCCCGCACTGCCAACAGAGCAGCGACCATCGGGTCCATTCCTATGGTGATGGAACCGCCATCGTGTGGTGCGGCTCGTGCCATAACCCGCGTGAGCTGCTGATGGCCCAACTGCGCCGCATGGCCAACCAAGGCGGACGCCTGGCGACCATCGCGGCCGAATAGCCGGGCTTCATCCCGTCTTCCGCGATTCCAGCTTGCCATATGAGGCGGGGTTTGCTGTCGGAGGCGGGGCCGCCCGCCTCATAGCGGCGGCGATGCATCCTCGTCGAGGATGCCGGCCCCTTTTTCTTCCACGACATCGATGCAGGCCTGGACGACCGCCGGATCGTAGCGGCTGCCGGAATGGTCCCGCAGTTCCTGGACGGCCACGTCCAGGCCCAGGGCCGGCCGGTAGGGGCGGTGGGACGAGATGGCTTCCAGCACGTCGGCCACGGCGATGATCCGCGATTCCAAGATGATCTCGTCGCCCTTGAGGCCCAGGGGATAGCCGCTGCCGTCCAGCCGCTCGTGGTGCTGGCGGATCATGTCGGCCACCGGCCAGGGGAATTCGATGTCCTTCATGATCTCCCAGCCCATCTGGGGGTGCATGCGGATCACCTTGTGCACTTCGGCCGACAGCTTGCCGGGGCGCGAGAGGAATTCGGCCGGGATGTGGATCTTGCCGATGTCGTGCAGCAATCCCCCGGTGCGCAGTCCTTCCACCACCGCCTCGGACAGGCCCATCCGCCGCCCGATGGCGGTGGACAATTGCGCCACCCGGCGCTGGTGGCCGGTGGTGTAGGGGTCGCGCATCTCGAGCGTCAGCGACAGCGAGCGGACGGTCTGGAGCAGCACCCGCTTCAGGCGTTCGGCGGTGGTGCGGCGCTCCTCCTCCACCGCCTTGCGCTCGATGGCGTAGAGGATGGTGCGGCGGATCAGGTTGCCGTCGCCCTGGCCCTTGACCAGATAGTCCTGGCAGCCGTGCTGCAGGGCCAGCAATCCCATGGATTCGTCGTCCAGCCCGGTGCAGATGACGATGGGCAGGGTCGGCGCCGCGGCGCGCAGCCGCTCCACCGTCTCGATGCCATGGGCGTCGGGCAGCGACAGGTCGAGAAGGACGGCGTCGGGGGGCTTGGCGGCGGTATCGGCGATGGCCTCGCCCAGGGTGGAGGCGCGGCGGCAATTGAAGCCCCCCACCTCGCTCAGCAGCAATTCGATCAGGCGGGCGTCGGCGGGATTGTCCTCGATGACCAGCAGGTCCACGGGGCTCGATCGCATATCGGTCATTTCGAGATCCCGTGTCAGGTGCATCGAGAATATCCCCGCCCCGTCGGACGCTATCGGGCCGAAGCCCGAGGTACTCCAATGTTGTGGCATAATGTAGCGAGGATGTTAAGGGGGGTGACGTGGTGGCAGAGTTGTCCATTATGCACTTTGAGATATTGATCAGTCATTTGGATGCTGCATTCTTGATTAAGGTCATGTGACTGAAAAACATGAATATTCTGCGCATAAATCAATGGTAGAAACGCACGTTGCCATGGATAAACTCCTTTAAAAAGGGTTAATCTAGGCCCAATGTAATAGGGTGGCCTGTGCGGGTGGTGTGGACCTCTGGGATGGGCTGGGGGGCTCGCAAGGCCGATCGAGGGAGGTGTCCCATGGGCGGATTGAAATTGGGGATCGGTGCCAAGATCTGGGCGCTGGTTGCCTTGCTGGTGGCGGGGTTGGGCCTGCTGACCGCGCAAAGCCTGTCGTCGTTGCGAGATACCCTGGTGGAGGATCGCCGACAGTCGTTGAAGCAACTGGTCGAAACGGCGAACAGCATCGTCGCCGGCTATCAGGCCCGCGCCGCCAAGGGCGAACTGAGCGAGGACGACGCCAAGGCCTTGGCCAAGACCGCCTTGCAGTTCATCCGCTACGGCAAGAACGACTATGTCTTCATCAATAATTACCAGTACAGCGCGGTGATGCACCCGCTGCGTCCCGAGATGGTCGGGCAGGACCAGTCGCAGATGAAGGACCCCAACGGTGTCTTCATCACTCGCGAGATGGTCGATACCTCGCGCAAGGACGGCGGCGGCTACGTCTATTACCACTGGCCGCGGGTCAAGGATCAGCCGCCGGTGCCCAAGATGGTCTATGTCGCCGATTTCAAGCCGTGGAGCTGGGTGATCGGCACCGGCGTCTACATCGACGACATCGACGAGGCCTACCGTACCAAGATGATCGACATCGGCATGAAGGCGGCCGCCCTCGGCTTGCTGGCGGCGGTGGTGGCGGTGCTGATCGCCCGGTCCATCACCGGGCCGCTGGGCCGGCTGGTGACCCGCATGCGGGCCCTGGCCGACGGCGACATCGCCCACGAGGTCCAGGGCACCGAGCGGCAGGACGAGATGGGGGCCCTGGCCCGTGCCATGGAGGTGTTCCGGGGCAGCGCCATCGAGAACCGCCGGCTGCTCGACCAGCAGGAGCAGCTCAAGCAGGCCGCCGCCCAGGAGCGCAACCGCACGCTGCGCGACATGGCCGAGGGGCTGGAGCGCCGGGTCAAGGTGGCGGTGGAGGCCATCAGCCGGGTGGGCCAGCGCCTGAACGGCGCGTCCAGCGCCATGACCCACACGGCGGAGCAGACCTCCGAGCAGACCAGCGCGGTGGTCGCCGCCACCGAGCAGACTTCCGGCAACGTGCAGACCGTGGCTTCGGCCGCCGAGGAATTGAGCGCGTCCGGCAACGAGATCAGCCGCCAGGTGGCCCTGACCGCCGATATCGCGCGCGCCGCCGCCGAGGAGGCGGAGCAGACCAATTCCATGGTGTCGGCCCTGGCCGCCGCCGCCGGCCGCATCGGCGAGGTGGTGCAACTGATCGACGCCATCGCCGGCCAGACCAACCTGCTGGCGCTCAACGCCACCATCGAGGCGGCCCGCGCCGGCGAGGCCGGCAAGGGCTTCGCGGTGGTGGCCGGCGAGGTCAAGACCCTGGCCAACCAGACCGCCAAGGCCACCCAGGAGATCACCACCCAGATCACCGCGGTCCAGGCGGAGACCACCAAGGCGGTGGCGGCCATCCGTCACATCGGCGAGACCATCAACCGGGTCGACGAGGCGACGTCCTCCATCGCCAGCGCGGTGGAGGAGCAAAACGCCGCCATCCATGAGATCACCCGCAGCGTGCAGGAAGCGGCGCGCGGCACCCGCGAGGTGGCCGAGCATATCGGCAAGGTGGAGGAGGGCACCAACACCTCGCGCTCCGCCGCCGAGGAAGTGGCCGGCTCGGCCAGCGAGATGGTGACCCAGAACGGCACCCTGACCCGCGAAATCGACGATTTCCTGCGGGAAATCCGGGCCCAGGCGGTGTAGGAAACGGCTTGCGCCAAAGAACAAGGGGCGGCTCCTCGCGGGGCCGCCCCTTTTTTCATGCCGTTTCGGCGAAAGGCTACTTCAGGCTTTCGCAGAAGCGCTTGATACGCTCGCCGGCCTTGGTCAGGGCGGCGTCCGAGGTGGCGTAGGAGATGCGGAAATAGGGCTCCAGGCCGAAGGCGGCGCCCTGGACCACCGCCACGCCCTCGGCCTCCAGCAGCGCGCCGACGAAGTCGGTGTCGTTGCTGATGACCTTGCCGTCGGGGGTCTTCTTGCCGATCAGGCCGGCGCAGGACGGATAGACGTAGAAGGCGCCTTCCGGGGTGCGGCAGGTGATGCCGGGGCACTGGTTCAACAGGCCGACGATCAGGTCGCGGCGGCGCTTGAACACCTCGGCGTTCTTCGGGATGAAGTCCTGGGTGCCGTTCAGGGCCTCGACCGACGCCGCCTGGCTGATGGAGGCGGTGTGGGTCACCGACTGGGACTGGATCATGTTGATGGCCTTGATGATCGGCAGCGGGCCGGCGGCATAGCCGACGCGCCAGCCGGTCATGGCATAGGCCTTGGATACGCCGTTCATGGTCAGCGTGCGCTCATAGAGCCTGGGCTCCACCTGGGCCGGGGTACAGAACTTGAAGTCGTCGTAGACCAGGTGTTCGTACATGTCGTCGGACATGATCCACACGTGCGGGTGCTTGACCAGCACGTCGGTCAGGGCCTTCATCTCGTCCCACGAATAGGCGGCGCCGGTCGGGTTGGACGGCGAGTTCAGCACCAGCCACTTGGTCTTCGGCGTGATGGCCGCCTCGAGGTCGGCGGCCTGCAGCTTGAAGCCCTTCTCCTCGGGACAGGCGACGAACACCGGCTTGCCGCCGAACATCAGGGCGATGTCGGGATAGCTCACCCAATAGGGGGCGGGCACGATCACTTCGTCGCCGGGATTGATGGTGGCCATGAAGGCGTTGAAGATCACGCCCTTGCCGCCGACGCCGACGGTGATCTGGTCGGCGGTGTACTCCAGGCCGTTCTCGCGCTTGAACTTGGCGGCGATGGCCTGGCGCAGCTCCAGGGTGCCGGCCGGGGCCACGTACTTGGTCTGGCCCTTGTCGATGGCGACCTTGGCGGCGGCCTTGATGTTGTCCGGGGTGTCGAAATCGGGCTCGCCCGCGCCCAGGCCGATGATGTCGCGGCCGGCGGCCTTCAACTCGGCGGCCTTCTGGGTCACCGCGATGGTCGGGGACGGCTTGATGGCGGAAAGCCTGTCGGCGATGAACGGCATGGGTCGGGTCCTCGGCAAAGAGAATGAGATTCGCGGGGGGCGAAGGTACGCGCGCCCGCGTGCGAGTGCAAGGATCATCCTGATTCTGTGATAGAATGACTGACCGGAGCGCGGCGGGGAATGAATGCTGAAGCTCCGATTGCCATCCTGTGCGGGAAGTGGAATCATGCGCCCCCGTCTTTCAGCCTGTGGAAAGTGCCGCTTCATGAGGATCGCCGCTGCCGTCGCCGCGTTGCTCGTTCTCTCGCTGCCTGTTGCCGAAGGCGCCCTGGCGGCGCCGAGGAAGGCCGCCAAGCCCGCCGCCGCCGCCGAGGCGCGCCATGCCGGCCTGCTGGCCGCCGCCACCAATGGCGACGCCGAAGCCCAGTATCAGCTGGCCGTGGCGTATCGCGACGGCGGTCACGGGCTCAGGGCCGATGCCCAGGCGGCGCTGGTGTGGTTCACCCTGGCGGGAGCCGAGGGCCATGCCGCCGCCGCCGCCGAGGCGGCCAAGGCCTTCGAGGCCGGCAAGGGCGTCAAGCGCGACCTCAACACCGCCGGCAACTGGTGGTACAAGGCCGGCACCCTTGGCGATGCCCAGGCCCGCAAGCGCTGGACCGACCTGTTCATCGAGGGCGAGGTTCACGCCATCGGCAGCCATGACGGCATTTCCTGGCTGGCCGAATCCGCCCAGGGCGGTGACCTGCGGGCCATGATGGCGCTGGCCGACGTGCTGGAGCGCGGCCACGGCGTGCCTCCCGATTCGGCCGAGGCCGAGGGGTGGTACCGCCAGGCCGCCCTGCTGCACGGCGACGTGGAGGCCCGCTTCCGGCTCGGCCGTCTGCTGCTGTCCCGCCCGGCCATGTGGCGCAAGCCCGCCGAGGAGGAGTGGAGCACCAAGGAGGCCGAGCGCAAGAGCCATCCGTTCGGTGCGGTGTGGTACCCGACCAAGCCGCCCAATGCCGACGAGGCCAAGGCGGTGCAACTGCGCCCCGGCATCAACGAGGGCGAGCGCTGGCTGCGGTCCGCCGCCCGCCGGGGCCATGCCGAGGCGCAGTATCTGCTGGGCTCGGCCAAGGTGGCCGGCATGGAACTGCCCATGGACATGGTCGAGGGCGTCGCGTGGCTGGAGGCCGCCGCCGTCCAGGGCCATGCCGAGGCCCTGTTCGCCCTGGGCGATCTGGCCGTCAAGGGGCAGGGCTTCTATGCCAAGGACCCGATCCGGGCCTATGTCATGTACGAGCTTGCCGCCGCCCAGGGCGAGGAAGCCGCCAAGGCGGCCCGCGATACCGTCGCCAAGGGCATGAACCAGCGGCAGACCGCCCGTGCCCGCCAGTTGGTGCAGGAGCTGCGCGACCTCGCCGGCCTCTGATCACCCCTCGGCGAGCAGGGCGCGGCCCGTCTCGCCGCCGTCGCCGTCCAGGCGTTCGGCGATGACCCGCTCCATGCCCTCCGCCAGCCGGACCATGCGGGCCACGGCCTCGGAATCCGGGGCGGTTCCGGCCTCGATCAGCCGGCACAGCCGGTTTCCCAGTTCACTGACCAGGGGATAGCCGAACGTGGCGGCCTGCCCCTTCATGTCGTGGCTGATGGTGAACAGGCGCGGCAGCAGCAGGCCGAAATCGGCCCCGGGGGCCTGGATCTCGCCCAGGCAGGTCCGCAGCCGCGCGGCATCGGCGGCGGCCCAGTCCATGTAGCGGCCGGATAATCCGGCCAGGGCCGCCTCGGCGCGCGCCAGGATTTCGGGGGGAAGTTCGGGAAGGTCGCCGTTTCCGGCCATAGGGACTTATTCCGCGGCTTGTTCCGCCGATTCCTTGCGCCGGCGATCCAATTCGATCAGGTCGGTGGCGCGGGTGATGATTTCAACGGCCGAGATGGGCTTGGCGATGATTTCGTCGATGCCGGTCTCCACCGCCGATTCCAGTACGGCGTGGTGCAGGGTCGGGCTGATGGCCAGCACCGGCACGTCGGCGCGGCCGATCTCGCCCCGGCGCAGCCGGTGGAGGAACAGCACCCCCTCGGTCGGGTCGTCGCACCAATCCATGATGACCAGGTGGGGAGCCCGCTCCGCCACCAGCGTCGCCGCCTGTTGCGGCGTGCGGGCCTCGACCACCTCGTGGGCGGGCACCGCTCCCATCAACGTGCCGATCAGCCGCCGCATATGGGCGTTCGGTTCGATGATCAAGACGCAGACGCGCCGGCTCATACCGCTCTCCCCCGAGACGTGGGGTGCTTCGACCCCTTGGCCGCCGCACCGCGCATTTCCCTTCCCTGTTCCGGCTCATTGACCGGATTACGGACGCTTTTGCAGCTTATCCGGTGAATACCCTAACACCAGAGGCGTGTCCGGGAAAATCGAGCCTCTAGTATTACGTAGATTCACGCCAAAGGGAGAGGGGCGAAGGCATGGGTCTTGCCTAACCGTCCGTCAGGGGTAACCATGGAAGGCATGATGAAGAAGCTCCTCTCGCTGGGCGCCGCCGCCCTTGCCGCCCTGGTGGGCGGATGCGGCGACGGCCCCTCCACGGTGCCGGGTGGCTATCGCAATGCCGCCACCTGGAGCACGTTCTTCGCCGCCACCTCGTCCGGCCCGCTGCTTCTTGAGGTGCACGGCAATCCCTTCGGCGATCCGGCCGCCGAACTGCGGGCGCGGGTGGCCCGGGCCATGTCCGCCGCCATTCCCGCCCGGCCCTTCACCATGACCACCGACGCCCAGGCGGCACCGGCGCCCAAGGTTCGGGTGGTGGTGGCGCTGGGGGCGCCGCCCTCCCTGGATGCCGCCGAACTGTGCGGCGGCAAGGTGGCGACGGCCGCCGCCGGGGCCGATGGCGGGCGGGTGGAACTGCTGGCCGCCTTCTGCGACGGCGGCTCGCTGCTGTCCTCGGTGCGGGGCTGGGTGGGCAAGGTGGACGGTTCCGACGATGCCCGCTTCGCCCGCTTGCTGGGACAGGTCATGCGGGAACTGGCGGGCGATCCCCAATGAGCCCGGACGACCGGCCCGACGGGCTGGAGGCCATGCCGGCCGGGGAGGAGCAGGGAGAGGAGTTTGCCCCCTGACTCCGTTCGGAATCCGAAACGTGACTTTTGTTAAAGAATGCGTTAACCTAGTCCCCTAAATGTTCGCCAGAAAGGCAGGACCATGGACGCATCATCCGTCGGTGCCGGGAATTCGGCGCTCTATCTTCAGCGGGCCGCTGCTGGTTTGCAGGCGCCGCTGACGGCTATCAAGCAGGAAGAGATGGCTGCCCAGGCGATCGCCCAGGTGTTGACCCAGGGCGGCCAAACGGCGCAGCAGGCCACCGCCGTCGCCGATGCCGCCGCGAAAAGCGGTGCGCTGGGCCAGGTTCTGGACATCTCGGTCTAGCGCGGGGCCGCCGCCGGTCATCCCGCCTTGGTATGGCCGGCCGCGCCGTCGATGGCGCGGGCCAGATCGATGTCCTTTCGCGTCACTCCCCCCGCGTCATGGGTGGAAAGCGTGACGTCGACCCGATTCCACACATTGAACCACTCGGGGTGATGATTCATCCGCTCGGCGACCAGGGCGATTCGCGTCATGAAGGCGAAGGCCTCGGCGAAGTCGCCGAAGCGCAGCGAGCGTCGGATGGCGTCGCGCCCCTCCGCCTCGGTCCAGCCGTTCAGTTCGGCCAGGGCGCGGATTCGCTCGTCTTCGCTCAGCTTGCCGCTCATCGCCGTGCCTCCTCGAGGATGCGCCGTGCCGCCGACGGCGCACCGCTATCATGAGAGTGGGGACCCCTGGTGCCGGCCGCAAGGACGAGGTAGATTCTCCTCATGAGTAGAGTCATGCCCCACCACAGCACGCCCCCCAGCATGGCCGACCTGGAAACCATCGCCCAGGCCGCCTTCGCCGATATTCCCGAGGAACTGCGCCACTACGCCGCCGACGTGGTGATCCGCGTCGACGACTTCCCCGACGAGGAGGTGGAGCGCGAGATGGACCTGGAAAGTCCGTTCGACCTCCTGGGGCTGTATCGCGGTTCCGCCATGGACATCCACGCATTCGGCGGCGTGCCGGGCGACGTGGACATGATCTTCCTCTATCGCCGTCCCATCCTGGATTACTGGTGCGAAACCGGCGAGGACCTGTCCACCCTGGTCAAGCATGTGCTGATCCACGAGATCGGCCATCATTTCGGCCTGTCCGACGACGACATGCAGCGCATCGAGGATGAAGCGTGACCAAGCGCAAGACCGTTGCCCATCCCGCGCCGCTGCCCGCCGCCGCCCTGTATCGCGTGTGCGACCCGGCCCAGTTCGACTTCGCCACCACCGCCGACCTGCCCGGCGAGCCCGGCGGACCGGGGCCGGCGCTGGGTCAGGAGCGGGCCGTCGAAGCCATCCGCTTCGCCATCGGCATGCGCCACCGCGGCTTCAACCTGTTCGCCCTGGGCGAGGAGGGGACCGGACGGCGCAACCTGATCCTCGGGCACCTGCGCGAGGCCGCCGCCGTCCGCCCGCCGTCCGACGACTGGGTCTATGTGGAGAATTTCGCGGAAGCGGCGCGGCCCCGGGCGGTGCGCCTGCCCGCCGGGCGGGGACGGGTGCTGGAGCGCGACATGGCCCATCTGGTGGAGGAACTGGGCCATGCCCTGCCCGCCGCCTTCGAGGCCGAGGATTACCGGGCGCGGCGCCAGATGGTGGAGTCCGAGGCCAAGCAGCAGCGCGAGGCGGCCTTTTCCGCCATCCAGGAGGACGCCGAGGCCCATGGCATCGCCCTGGTCCGCACGCCCATGGGGCTGGGCCTGGCGCCGTCCAAGGGGGACGAGGTGCTGCCCCCCGACGAGTTCAAGCAACTGCCCGACGAGGTCCAGAACCGCCTGCGCGGCGAGATGGAACGGCTGCAGGAGCGGCTGGAGGCCACCATCAAGCAGGTGCCGCGCTGGGACCGCGACATGCGGGCCCGGCTGCGCGAACTGGAGCGCGAGGCGGTGGGCCACGCCATCGCCCATCTGATGGACGATCTCAAGGGCGACTGGGCCGCCCAGCCCGAGGTGCTGGCCTATCTGGACGACGTGGCCGCCGACGTGGCGCTCAACGCCCAGGACTTCCTGCCCGAGACCGAGGAGGCGGAACGCCGGGAAGAGGGGCGCCGCGAGGGGCGCCCGCGCGGCCCCGACGGCCGCTACCGCCGCTACCGGGTCAACGTGCTGGTCTGCCGCGAGGGCGAGACCGGCGCTCCGGTGGTGATGGAGACCTATCCCACCCAGCCCAACCTCATCGGCCGGGTCGAGCACATCGCCCAGTACGGCACGCTGATCACCGATTTCAACCTGATCAAGGCGGGCAGCCTGCACCGGGCCAACGGTGGCTATCTGGTGATGGACGCCCTCAAGCTGCTGATGCACCCCTTCGCCTGGGACGACCTGAAGCGCGCCCTTCGCGACCGCGAGATCCGCATCGAATCCCCCGGCCAGGCCATGGGGCTGATCAGTACTCTGTCGCTGGAGCCCCAGCCCATCCCGCTCGATCTCAAGGTGGTGCTGGTCGGCGACCCCATGCTGTACTACCTGCTCAGCCACAACGACCCGGAATTCGGCGAGCTGTTCAAGGTTTCGGCGGATTTCGACTGGCGCATGGAGCGCAGCGAGTCCAACACCGCCCTGCTGGCCCGCTCGGTGGCGATCCTGGCCGGCAAGGAGGGATTGCGGCCGCTCGATCGCTCCGCCGTGGCCCGCGTCGTCGAGCAGGCCTCGCGCGAGGTGGGCGATTCGACGCGGCTGTCCACCCACATGGCCAGCCTGGCCGATCTGGTGCGCGAGGCCGATTACTGGGCGGGGGAGGACGGCGCCGATCTGGTGCGGGCCGGGCATGTGGAGCGGGCGGTGGCCGCCTCGATCCGCCGTCTCGACCGGGTGCGCGACAACGTCCAGGAGGAGATGCTGGCCGGTACCGTCCACATCGCCACCGGGGGCGAGGTGGTGGGGCAGATCAACGGACTGGCGGTGCTGGAACTGGGGCGCTTTTCCTTCGGCCGGCCCACCCGGGTGACGGCGCGGGTGCGTTTCGGCAAGGGCGACGTGGTGGATATCGAGCGCGAGGTCCTGCTGGGCGGGCCCATTCACGGCAAGGGGGTGATGATCCTGTCGTCGTTCCTGGCGTCGCGCTACGCCACCGAACTGCCCCTGGCGCTGTCGGCGACCCTGGTGTTCGAGCAATCCTATGGCGGCATCGAGGGCGATTCCGCTTCCTCCACCGAACTCTACGCCCTGCTGTCCGCCCTGTCCGACCTGCCCATCCGCCAGAGCCTGGCGGTGACCGGCTCCATCGACCAGTTCGGGCGCATCCAGGCCATCGGCGGGGTCAACGAGAAGATCGAGGGCTTCTTCGACCTGTGCCGGGCCCGGGGACTGGACGGCAGCCACGGCGTGCTGATTCCCGCCGACAACGTGCCCCATCTGATGCTGCGCCGGGACGTGGTCGAGGCCGCCGAGGCCGGCCTGTTCTCCGTCTATCCGGTGGAGACCGTGGACCAGGGCATCGCGCTGCTGACCGGGCATCCGGCCGGCGAGCGCGACGACGAGGGCAAGTTCCCGTCCAGCTCGGTCAACCGCCGGGTGGCGGCGCGGCTGGGCGCCTTCATGCGCCGGGCCGAGGATCTGGCGGTGCCCCGCCCCATCAACGGCATGGGACGCAACGGAGTGGGCGGGTGATGCTGTGCCGCCTGCTGCTGCTCGCCGTTATGCTGCTGGCAGCGTTCGACGGGGCGGCCAGCGAGTTGCGGGTGCTGACCCGGTCCTCCTATCTGTCGCCGGAATTGCTGCGCAAGTTCGAGCGCGAGACCGGGATCTCCGTCGCCCTGACGGTGGTCGCCGGCCACGACGAGGTGATCGAGCGCCTGCTGGGCGCCAAGTCGGGCTTCGACATCGCCTTCTCGCCCGATTACCACGTGGGCGGGCTGATCCGGGGCGGGCTGATCGAGCGGGTGCTGGCCGACCGCCTCAACGGCTTTTGGAACGTGGAGGACCCCTGGCGGTCGCGCTCGTTCGATCCGCGCAACGAATACACCATTCCCCATCAGTGGGGGACCACCGCCTTCGCCGTGGATACCTCCATCCATCGCGGCGACATCGATTCGCTTCGCCTGCTGTTCGAGCCGCCCCCCGAGATCGACGGGCATATCGGCCTTTTGGACGAAGGCGACATGGTCCAGCTGGCGCTGGTCCACCTGGGCGAGGCGCGCTGCGCCATCGACGAGGGCAAGCTGGAAAAGGCCGCCCGCCTGCTCGAGCCGCTGCTGGCCCGCAACCGGCTGGTGGCCGCCGAACAGGTGATGGCGACCTTGGCCGATCCCACCATGGTGCTGGTGGTCGCCTGGAACGGCGACGCCATGCGGGCGAGGGACAAGCGGCCCAGCCTGGCCTACGCCTACCCGCGCGAGGGCAATCTGGTGTGGACCGACGTGGTGGTGGTGCCGCGCAATCCCCCCAACCGGGCCAACGCCATGAAGTTCCTGACCTTCATGCTGAAGCCCGAGAACGCGGCGCTGGATTCCAACTTCAACGGCTACGCCACCATGATCCGCGGCAGCGAGGGTTTCCTGGCCCCCACGGTGCTGGCCGCGCCGGAAATGGTGGCGCCCTGGCCGGCCAAGGTCGGCTTCCTGCCGTCATGCGGCGATTCCGCCCAGCACCGCCACGAAGCGGTCTGGGAGGAGGTCAAGAAACGGGCGAGGCGGCCCTCGGCGGAAAAGTGACCGGCGTTTCCCGGCTCCGATTGGCGCAAACCGGTTTCAACCCTGGTGATGGATCGGGGTGCCCTGCGGCACCTTGATGCGCAGGCCCGGCGTGGGAATCTCGGCGACGAAACGCCCATGCTGCAGGGTGGAACGGCGCTGCAGCAGGCGGGCGTGGCTGCCCAGCAGGGCGACGACGTTCAGGGCGAATAGCACGATGCTGGCCCGCATGGCGAAGTCTCCCAGGGGAGCCATCAGCGGAATGGCGAACAGCAGGGGCAGCAGGGCATAGAGGAAGGTGTCGCGCCAGCGCCGCGTGTAGACCACCGCCGAGGCCAGGGCCGCCACCGGCGAGACCAGCACCATGTCCACCTTGGCGCGCAGCACCACCTGGGCGGCCAGTGCGGCATAGGTGGGCGACAGCCCCTCGAAGGTGGCGATCAGCGCCAGTCCGTCGTTGCTCGGCGTGAAGGTGGCGCGCAAAGCCTCCACCGGCCAGTGGGCACGGGGAATGACCAGGCGGATTTCCTTGTAGACGGCTCGGGAGAACTCGGAATCGGGGCGTAGAAGCTCGCTGACCATGAGGCGTGGAGCGATCCTAGAGTGTTGGCGACGCCGTACTCTGCCATGATGGGGGCATCGGGGCCAAGCGGCTTGGGAGGATGAGGATGCGCGGATGGTTGATGGCCTTGCCGTTGTTGCTGGCGGGGCATGGGACGTGGGCCGCCGACGCGGTGGTCGGCGAGCGGGCGCTGGAGATCGAAAGCCGCCCGGGGGTCACCACCGCCTTCTATCTGACGGAGCCTTCGCCACCCGCGGCCGCCATCGCGATCCTGCTGGCCGGCGGCGATGGCAGCGTCGGGGTGCGGCCGGGCGAGACCGTCACCGAACCGGTCGCCTTCGGGCGGGGCAATTTCCTGGTGCGGTCGCGCTGGCTTCTCGCCGGCCGGGGAATCCTGGTGGCGACCATGGACGCGCCGTCGGACCAGGGACGTTCCATGACGGCGCCTTTCCGCCTTTCCGGCGAGCACGCCGCCGATATCGCCGCCCTGGCCGCCTGGCTGAAACGCCGGAGCGGCGGCCTGCCGGTCTGGCTGGTCGGCACCAGCATGGGGACGCTGTCGGCGGCCAGTGCGGCGGTCCGGTTGGGCGGGCAGGTGGACGGAGTGATCCTGACCTCGTCCATCACCCGTGGGCACCAAAAGTATTCCTATCCGTCCAACGGCGTGCTGGGCCTGGGACTGGGCGAACTCGCCGTCCCGGCCATGGTCGTCGCCCATTCGGGCGATTCCTGCGAGGTCACGCAGCCCGGCGACGCCGCCGGGCTGCTGGAGAGCATGGCGAAGTCGCCCCGGCGCCGGCTGCTGCTGGTCGATGGCGGCGCTCCGGCGCGGTCCGCCGCCTGTCAGGCCATGTCGCCCCACGGCTTTTTCGGCCGCGAGGACGAGGTGATCGCCGCCATGGCCGAGTTCATCACCCCGCCTGCGCCGCGCTGAACACCCGGCCGGGGGGAAAGGCGACCGTCACCCTCGTGCCCTGGTCGGGGCGGCTGTGGATGACCACCGTGCCGCCGTGCATCTCCATGATGGCGGCCACCATGGGCAGGCCGAGGCCGGTCCCCTCGTGGCGCCGGGCGATGCGGGCGTCCACCTGGATGAAGGGCTCGACGGCCTGGGCCATCTCCTCCTCGGTCATGCCGATGCCGGTATCGGAGACGTGAAGCTCCAGCCCGCCGTCCGGGGCCAGGGTGGCCGAGACGGTCACCGTTCCGCCGAAGGGCGTGAACTTGACGGCGTTGGCCAGCAGGTTGATCAGCACCTGACGTATCCGTCGTTCGTCGGCCAGGACCTGGGGCAGCCTGGGGGGAAGCTCGACCTCCAGGGTCAGGCCGGCGGAGGCGCCGCGTTCGCGCAGCAGGCGGATGGCGCCGTCGACCATGGGGGCCACGTCCAGGGGGCGGTCGTCCAGCTCCATGCGCCCCGCCTCGATCTTGGCCAGGTCCAAGATGTCGGTGATGATGCCCAGCAGATGGCGGCCCGAGGCGGAAATGTCGCCGGCATATTCGCGGTAGCGGTCGGGCATGGGGCCGAGAACCTGGGAATACATGGTCTCGGCGAAGCCGATGATGGCGTTGAGCGGGGTGCGCAGCTCATGGCTCATGCCGGCGAGGAATTCGCTCTTGGCGCGGCTGGCGCTTTCGGCCTGTTCCTTGGCGGCCAGCAATTGGGCCTCGGCCTGCTTGCGCCGCTCGATGTCCTCGGTGACGCCGATCAGGTACTCGATCCGTCCCTCGCGCCACAGGGCGGACAGGGTCAGGTTGACCCAGACGGCGGAGCCGTCCTTGCGGATGAAGCGCTTTTCCAGGGCGAAGCTTTGCCGGTCGCCGCGGATCATGGCGGCGATCTCGTCGGTGCCCAGGGCACGGTCCTCGGGATGGGTGACGTCCAGGGTCGAGCGGCCGATCAGTTCGTCGGGCGTGTAGCCCAGCATGGCGGCGAAGCGGCCGTTGACCCGGATGAACCGGCGGCCGGGGGTGGCATGGCTCATGCCCACGGCGGCCTGCTCGAAGGTGGCGCGGAAGCGGTCCTCGCTGTCCTTCAGCCAGATTTCACGCTCGTTCAGCGCGCCGACCATGGTGTCGAAGGTGGTGCCCATCTCGCCCACCTCGCCCAGGCCGCCGCCGGTCCGGGCGCCCATGTCGCCTTCCCGCACCCGGCGCATGGCGTCGGCCAGCCGGCCCAGCGGCTGGAACAACAGCCGGCGGCTGGAGAACCACAGCAGCAGCACGGCCCCCGAGCCGGCCACCGCGAAGGCGATCACCGCCATGCGCAGGAATTGCCGCTCCGAACCGCCCAGCCTTTCCACCGGAATGGTCACCGCGACGATGGTCTCCGGCGCCATGCGGCCCAGCGGAGCGATGCCGAACACCGATGTTTCGCCGGTGATGCTGGTGGCGGTGAACGAGCCGCCGGCACCCTTTGCCGCCGCCTCCTTCAATTCGGGCACCGGAGTGACGGCCGGCGCCGATTCGGGAAGCGCCGGCACCCGGGCCACCACCGTGCCGTCGGCCTTCAGCACCAGCAGGCGGGCGCCCTCGGGCAGGATGGGCGGCGCCACCGCCTTGGCCAGGTGGTCCAGCGAACGGGCGGTGACCACCACACCCCGCGCCGCGCCCAGCCAGCCGAGGATGGGATAGGCCATGGGCAGGGCGGTGCGGCCGTCGTCGAGCAGTTCATAGGGGGCGGTGGCGAAGGTGCCGCTTGCCAGGGCCCGGTCGATATGGGGACCCCGCGTCAGCCAGGTGATGTCCCGGCCCAGGGCGATGCTGCAGCCGACCCGTCCGGCGGGATCGATGCGGATGAAACCCTCATGCCCCTCGATGGCCAGCAGGAAGTGGCGGTAATGGCTGCCGCATTCGTCGTCCTCGGGATCGTTGGCCAGGGCGGCCAGGGCCTCGCGCGAGCTTTCCAGTCCACGGTCGTGGATGGCGGCGGCCATGCGGGCCAGGGCTTCCACCTGGGTTCCCGCCGCTTCCAGCGAGAGGGATTCCGCCACTTTGGCGATGACGGCCAGGGTGCCGAGAAAGATGGCGGGAACGAGGCCGAGCACCACCACCTGGAACAGGTGGCCGCGTGCTCCGCCCAGCCAAGTCAGGGTCCGGTCGCCCCTGTCCGCCATTCGGCACTATCCCCCCCAAGAAGACTGCCCGATGCCGCAAGCTATCATACCGGATGGCTAAACCAATACCGGCTATCCGTCATTACTGGTGGATGCCGGCACGGTTGAGGTCGCGCATGGCGCCATCCAGCCCCTCGAGGGTCAGCGGGTGCATGCGTCCCCCCATCAACTGCTCGATCATCTGGGTGGAATGGGTCCATTGCCAGCGGGCCTGGGGCGCCGGGTTGAGCCAGGCGGCGCTGGGCCACTGGTCGAGCAGGCGGCGCATCCAGACGTGGCCCGGCTCCTCGTTCCATTCCTCGACCGCGCCGCCCGGCATGGTGATCTCGTAGGGGCTCATGGCGGCGTCGCCCACGAAGATCAGCTTGTAGTCGGACGGGAAGGTATGGATGACGTCGAGCGTGCTGGTGACGTCCTGATGGCGGCGGCGGTTGTCCTTCCACAGGCCGGAATAGGGGCAGTTGTGGAAGTAGTAGTGCTCCAGGTGCTTGAACTCGGAGCGCACCGCCGAGAACAGCTCCTCGCAGGTGCGCACGTGCTCGTCCATGGAGCCGCCGATATCGAGCAGCAGCAGCACCTTGACCTTGTTGTGGCGCTCGGGCCGCATCTTGAGGTCGAGCCAGCCGCCGGCCCGGGCGGTGGAGGTGATGGTGCCGGGCAGGTCCAGTTCGGTGGCGGCGCCCTCGCGGGCGAAACGGCGCAGGCGGCGCAGCGCCATGCGGAAGTTGCGGGTTCCCAGCTCGATGCCGTCGTCGAGATTGCGGTAGGCCCGCTCGTCCCAGACCTTCACCGCGCGGCGGTGCCGCGATTCGTGCTGGCCGATGCGCACGCCCTCGGGATTGTAGCCGTAGGCGCCGAACGGCGAGGTGCCGGCGGTGCCGATCCACTTGGAACCGCCCTGGTGGCGCTCCTTCTGTTCCTCCAGGCGCTTTCGCAGGGTTTCCATCAGCTTCTCGAAGCCGCCCGCCGACTGGATCTGCTCCATCTCCTCCGGGGTCAGGTGCTTTTCCGCCAGCTTGCGCAGCCATTCCTCGGGGATGGCGGCCTTCAACGCGGCGGCCAGTTCGTCGCCGGCCCCCACGATGCCGTCGAACACCCGGCCGAACACCCGGTCGAACTTGTCCAGGTTGCGCTCGTCCTTCACCAGGCAGGAGCGGGACAGGTAGTAGAAGGTGTCGACGTTCATCTCGGCGACGCCGTCGGCCAGCGCCTCCAGCAGGGTGAGGTACTCCTTCAGGGTGACCGGCACCTTGGCGTCGCGCAGTTCGAGGAAGAGGTTGAGAAACATCGGTGTCAGCCGCCCTTGGCCCGGGTCCAGGCGGCGTAGCGCTGATCCTCGATCAGGATGTGGCCTTTGAGCCAGGACCACAGGAAATCCTTGAGGCGGGAATCACCGGTCGCGAAGGCCTGCTCGCGGTACTGCCGGAGCATGGCGGCCACCTCGTCGGCGAAGGAATCGTGCTGGACGCGGTGGGCGGCCAGACCGGGAAAGCCGATGGCCTCCAGGTGGGCCTCCTCGCGCTCGAAATGGCCGGTGGTATAGTCGAGGACCGCGTTGAACAGCTCCATGAAGTCCGGGGCCGCGTGGTCCAGGTCGTTGATCATCTGAATCAGCTTCTTGTGGTCCTTGTCCAGGAGCGGGACGTTCACGCTCATGGCCTCGGTCCACTGGATGACGGTCATCAGCGTCCCTCCCGCCGGCTGAGGAAGGCCAGGCGTTCGAACAGATGGACGTCCTGCTCGTTCTTCAGCAGGGCGCCGTGCAGCTTGGGGATCAGCGAGTTCTTGTCCTTGGCGCGCAGATCCTCCGGGCTCAGGTCCTCGGCCAGCAGCAGCTTGATCCAGTCCAGCAGTTCCGAGGTGGACGGCTTCTTCTTCAGCCCCGCCACCTCACGGATGTCGAAGAAGGCGGTCAGCGCCTCGTGCAGCAGGGCCGGCTTGATGCCGGGATAGTGCACGGCGACGATCCGCTCCATGGTCTCGCGGTCGGGGAAGCGGATGTAATGGAAGAAGCAGCGGCGCAGGAAGGCGTCGGGCAGCTCCTTCTCGTTGTTGGAGGTGATGATCACCATGGGCCGCCGTTCCGCCTTGACCACCTGCTTGGTCTCATAGACATGGAACTCCATGCGGTCGAGTTCCAGCAGCAGATCGTTGGGGAATTCGATGTCGGCCTTGTCGATCTCGTCGATCAGCAGCACCGGCGGCGTGGGGGCCTCGAACGCCTCCCACAGCTTGCCCCTGACGATGTAGTTGGAGATGTCGTGGACGCGGCTATCGCCCAACTGCGAGTCGCGCAGGCGCGCCACCGCGTCATATTCGTACAGGCCCTGCTGCGCCTTGGTGGTGGACTTGACGTGCCACTGCAGCAGCGGGCGGCCCAGCGACCTGGCCACCTCGGCGGCCAGCACGGTCTTGCCGGTGCCCGGCTCGCCCTTGATCAGCAGCGGGCGCTCGAGGCGCAGCGCCGCATTGACGGCGATCAGCAGATCCTCGGTCGCAACATAGCTATCGGTACCCTTGAACGACATGGGCTCACTCCTTACTCGAGAAGAAAGGTAGGAGCCTTGGTGAATTCGGTCAAGGAATGCCGATTTGAAATCGGCAAAGAAAAAGCCCCGGCCTTGGGAGGGAGGCCGGGGCTCGTGCCCGTCGTCGCAAATGTCCGGAAGCAGCGGGATGGGGGGGAGAGCCCCGAACATTCATAAGCGGCGGCGGTCTCTTCGATCCAGGTCGGGCGAGGTGGGAGGACCTCGCCGGACCCCAGTCGGATCAAATCAGGCGGCGACCTTGGTCAGCGCGGCGAAACGGGCCTGGATCGGCTCGACCGCGGCGGTCAGCGCGGAGGTCGACAGCTCGGCCAGCTTGCGGCCGTCGGCGATGGCGCCCTCGATGGCCTCGCGGGCCAGCTTGCCCTGCAGGTCGGCCAGCTCGGCCGGGCTCTTCACGGAGAAGAGGGCCTTGATGGCGGCGTCGGCCTTCTTGACGTTCTCGGCGACCAGGGCCTGCTGGGCCTTGGCGATCTCTTCGAAGGCCTTGACGGTGGCGGCGCCCGACTTGGCGAAAGCGTCGGCGTTTTCCTTGCCCAGGGCGACGAACTTCTCGAAACCGTCGATCTTGATGGTCATGTGCGTGATCCTTATCAGGGGTGGGCGCGTTGTGCGCTGCAACATGACGCCAATCTAACAGAACTACGTTGCAGTGCAATATGATTTTTGCACTGCAACATAACTGTCTTGCATGGAGGGGCTGCAAAAAATGCGAACACCCCCGGAAGCCAGTGTTTCCGGGGGTGTCGGAGAATGGAGCGGCTGGGTCGCGTCAGCGGGTGGCGGCCACGTCGCGCAGCACGTTCATTTCCATCTGGGCCTCGGTCAGGCGGAAATTGACCGCGTCGCCGATGGAGACGATGCCGATCAACTCGTCCTTTTCCAGCACCGGCAGGTGGCGGATGCGGCGTTCGGTCATCACCCCCATGATGGTCTTGACGCTGTCGCCGGGAGCGCAGGTCACCACCGGACTGGACATGACGTTGCGCACCGGCATTTCCAGCGCGGCCTTGCCGTACTGGGCCAGACCCTTGACGATATCGCGCTCGGACAGCACGCCCTGCAGCTTGCCCTTGGCGTCGCAGACCACGGCGACGCCGACCTTCTTGTTGGTCAACAGCGCGGCGGCGTCGGCCACCGAATGTTCGGGGCGGATGGTGAAAACGACGCTGCCCTTGGTCTTCAGAATGGTTTCTACGGACATGGCTGGTCCCCCTTTATGCCTTGGACTTAGTTTTTGTGGCGGGGTGACCGGTCCCAGACCCCCTACCTTTGAATAGGACCAGTCTGGAGCCGAAGCCGAAGAAATTCAAGCTACCATCAGTGGGTATGCCCGAGACTTACGCCGCTGGCCGCCAACTGGTCGGCGAGAGTCTGGCGCAGGCGCTTCAACCCCTCGGAGCTGGCCGCCTCGCAGCGGGCCACCAGCACCGCCTGGGTGTTGGAGGCGCGCAGCAGCCACCAGCCGTCCGGGGTGTCAACCCGCACGCCGTCGATGGCGGAGAAGGTGGCGCCCTCGGCTTCCAGCCGCGCCCTGACCTCGGCCACCACGGCGAACTTGCGCTCCTCCGGGCAGTCGAAGCGCAGTTCCGGGGTGTTGATCATGTGGGGCAGTCTGTCGCGGCGCTGGCCGATGGTCATGTGATCCCAGCGGGCCACGATGCCCAGCAGGCGGATGGCGGCGTAAAGGGCGTCGTCGAAGCCGTAATAGCGGTCGGCGAAGAAGATGTGGCCGCTCATCTCGCCGGCCAGCGGCGCGCCGGTCTCGGCCATCTGGGTCTTGATCAGCGAGTGGCCGGTGCGGCCCATGACGGCGTTGCCGCCCATGCGGCGCACCTCGTCGAAGAACACCTTGGACGCCTTGACGTCGGCGATGATGGTGGCGCCGGGCAGGGTCTTCAGCAGGTCCTCGGCCAGGATCACCAGGATCTGGTCGCCGTAGAGGATGCGTCCTTCGGCGTCGACCACGCCGATGCGGTCGCCGTCGCCGTCGAAGGCGATGCCCAGATGGGCGGATTCGGTCAGCACCTTGTCTTGCAGCGCCACCAGATTGTGGGGCTCGGTGGGGTCGGGGTGATGGTTGGGGAAGCGCCCGTCGATCTCGCCGAACAGCACGGTGTGGGTGCCGGGCAGGCGCTTGACCAGGGCGTGCAGCACCTCGCCGGTGGCGCCGTTGCCGCAATCCCACACCACCCGCAGGCCGCGCCCGCCGTCATAGTCGCCGGCCAGCCGCGAGACGTATTCCTCGAACACCGAATCCTCGACCGCCCGGCCCTCGCCGACGGCGTAGTCGCCGGCCGCGGCGATGACGCCCAGGGATTGGATGTCGGGGCCGAAGAACGGCTTGCCGGCCAGCACCATCTTGAAGCCGTTGTGAGTGGGCGGGTTGTGGCTGCCGGTCACCATGATGCCGCCGTCGGCGTCGCGCACCTTGGCGGCGAAGTACAGCATGGGGGTGGGGCCGCGCCCGATGCGCCGCACGGTGCAGCCCGCCGCCATCAGGCCCTTGGTCAGCGCCTCGGCCATTTCGGGCGACGACAGGCGCCCGTCCCAGCCCAGGGCGACCACATGGCCGCCATTGCGCCGCACGCGGGTGCCGAAGGCCCGGCCGATGGCCTCGGCATCGGCCGGGAACAGGGTCTCACCGACGATGCCGCGGATGTCGTATTCGCGCAGGATGGTGGGGTGGAAGGTGTGTGCGGTCATGGGGGCGTGCTACCGTTCGTTTAAGGAGAAAAGCGTTAGAGATATTTCGTCAATGACAGCCTGTACTGGGCGAGAGTTACAGTCAGGAGCTTCGAGGCATTTCTCTTTAAGTCTGGATAGAATTCGCGTGCTTATTTCACAATATTCTCTGTAATTCCTAAGCTCAAAGATAGCGGCGGCCTGCCTGTCTACAAACATTGCCTCACCGCCACCATCGCCAATGGCTAGCTTTAGCAAGGCATGATAATTTTCAAATCGCCTTTGTCGGAGGTCCGCCCCCCGAACCTGCACATAACGATAGGCGGAGAATGCCAAGCCCGCCAGAGAGATTGCCGCAATTACGAAGCCTGCAATTGTTGCAATTTGAGCTGCTTGGTCGAGCGTCCAACTCATCGCGCCTCCCCCTCCCCTTATCGTCATGCCCGGACTTGTTCCGGGCATCCACGCCATGCCGCCCCATCGATGTTTCCGGTGCGGCACTGCGTGGATCGCCGGGTCAAGCCCGGCGATGACGGGTTAGAATAATCCCCTTCGTGCCTTCGCGCCTTCGTGGTGAATCTTTGCGTCAGGTAATCACCGTCGGTTCCGTCCGCCCGGTCCTGGCCTTGATCTCGGCCAGGTCGCGGGCGATCTTGATAAGATCGGCCAGGGCCACCTGGGGATCAAGGTGGTGCTTGGACGCATCGGGCTCATAGCGTTCGATGTAGACGCGCAGGGTGGCGCCCTCGGTGCCGGTGCCCGACAGGCGGAAGACCACGCGCGAGCCGTCCTCGAACACCACCCGGATGCCCTGCTTCTTCGACACCGAGCCGTCGACGGGATCGGTATAGGCGAAGTCGTCGTTGAAGGCGACGGTGTAGGCGCCGAGCTTTCGCCCCTTCAGCGACAGACCGCGCAGATGCTCCATCAGCCCCTCGGCGGCGGCACTATCGATACCCTCGTAATCGTGGCGGGAATAGACGTTGCGGCCGTATTCCGTCCAGTGCGCCGTGACGATGTCGGCGACGCTTTGCCGGCGCGCCGCCAGCACGTTCAGCCAGGCCAGCACCGCCCACAGCCCGTCCTTCTCCCGCACATGGTCGGACCCGGTGCCGAAGCTCTCCTCGCCGCAGAAAGTGGCCTTGCCGGCGTCCAGCAGCGTCCCGAAGAACTTCCAGCCGGTGGGGGTCTCCCAGGCGGGAATGCCCAGCTTGGCGGCCACCCGGTCGGGGGCGGCGCTGGTGGGCATGGAGCGCGCGATGCCCTTCAGGCCCTTGGCATAGCCGGGGCACAGGGTGGCGTTGGCGGCCAGCACCGCCAGGGAATCGGACGGCGTGACGTAGAAATCGCGGCCCAGAATCATGTTGCGGTCGCCGTCGCCATCCGAGGCCGCGCCGAAATCGGGGGCGTCCTTGCCGGTCAGCGCCTCGACCAGGTCATGGGCGTGCACCAGGTTGGGGTCGGGATGGCCGTGGCCGAAATCCTCGAGCGGCGTGCCGTTCATCACGGTGCCGGCGGCGGCGCCCAGGCGGCGCTCCAGGATCTCGGTGGCGTAGGGGCCGGTCACCGCGTGCATGGCGTCGAACTTCATGCGCAGGCCGCCGGCGAAGGCGGCCCGGATGGCGCTGAAGTCGAACAGGCTTTCCATCAGCTCGGCGTAATCGGCGACGGGGTCGAAGACCTGCACCTCCATGCCGCCCAGGGCACGGGTGCCCAGCGTATCCAGGTCCACATCCGCCGCCTCGAGGGTCTTGTAGCTGTCGATCACCAGGGAGCGGGCGTAGATGGCCTCGGTGATGGCCTCGGGGGCCGGGCCGCCGGCCGGAATGTTGTACTTGATGCCGAAATCCTCGTCCGGGCCGCCGGGATTGTGGCTGGCCGACAGGATGATGCCGCCGAAGGTCTTGTACTTGCGGATGACGCAGGACGCCGCCGGGGTCGAGAGGATGCCGCCCCGTCCCACCATCACCCGCGCGAAGCCGTTGGCGGCGGCCATCTTCAGGATGGTCTGGATGGCGGTGCGGTTGTGATAGCGGCCGTCGCCGCCCAGCACCAGGGTCTTGCCGGCGATCTGGCCGCCCGATTCCCCTCCAATCGAGTCGAACACCGCCTGGACGAAGTTCTCCAGGTAATTGGGTTGGGCGAAGACCTTGACCTTCTTGCGCAGTCCCGACGTGCCGGGCTTCTGGCCGGAAAAGGGGGTGGTGGCGATCGTCTTCACTGCGGCCATGGCGCTGGGCTTCCTCCCGACATGTTCATGGCGTTGATGGCCGATGGCGGGGCGGGTGTCAATGGCCGCCGCAAGGGCGGGACGGCGCCTTAACCAAAACGATAAAACACGTTGAAATGTTATCGCCATGACATAGGCTTGTTCTGCTTGCACAAGCAGGGGGAGAGCGATGGGCGCGGAGATGGCCATGGACGGATTCGAACCGGCGGCGCTGGCGGCGGCAGGGCTGGTGATGACCCCGGGGGACTTGCCCTATCCCGCCATGCCGGCGCCGGACTATCGCCCGGTGGTGGCCGCCAACTGGCGGCTGGATCGGGCCTTCATCATCGCCGCGCCCGGCTATTTCACCGGGCCGCGTCCCCTCGACTGGATGAATGCCCTGCTGGTCCGCGACGGACGCACCTGGATGAGCCTGGTTCCCGGCGAGATGGAAAGCCAGATGCCTCATCTGGCCGCCGCGCGGGGAAGCGTGGTGGTCTGCGGCCTGGGAATGGGGGTGATGGCCTATGCCGTCTCGGCCCGTGCCGCCGTGGAGCGGCTGGTGGTGGTGGAGAAGGACCCGGAAGTCATCGCCATGTTCCGCCAATTCGCCGGCTTCGAGGATTGGCCCCAGCGGGGCAAGATCGAGATCGTCGAGGCGGACGCCCGCGAGGCGCGGGTCGAGCTCGTGGATTTCCTCTATGCCGACATCTGGCCCTATTACCGCATGGATTGCATGGTGCCCGACATGCAGGCCATCCAGGGCAACATCAAGGCGTCGCGCTGCGGTTATTGGGGCCAGGAACTGGACATGGTCGACCGGGCGCGATCCAAGGGCGTGGCGATCGACGATTTCGACGCCTCCCATGTGGAGGCGTTCATCGCCGAGACCGGATTGCCGCTGATCGGGCTGGAGGAGCCGCGCTATCCCGAGCTGTGCCGGCGGGCGGCGGTCAATCCCGCCATCGGCGGCAAGCGCCGGCCGATGGCGGGAGACTAAAGGAAAACCGCCCCTCTGAACCTGTCAAAGGGGCGGCGGCAAGGGCAAAACCCGCCGCGGCTCATGCCGCGTAAGCCAGGCGAAACGCCCGGCGTCCGAGGGCAACGAACTACGGCCGGCCGATGCTGGTATAGGCGAAGCCCAGTTCGGCCATTTCCTCGGGCACATAGACGTTGCGCAGATCGACGATGGACGGCGAGGCCAGCAGCGACTTGACCTTCTTGAGGTCCAGGGCGCGGAACTCGTTCCATTCGGTGATCAGCACGGCGCAATGGGCGCCCGGCATGGTGGCGTAGGCGTCCTTGCAGTACTCGATGCCCGCCGGAAGCAGCTTCTTCGCCTCTTCCATGCCCTCGGGGTCGAAGGCCTTGATGGTGGCGCCCGCCTCGACCAGTGCCGCGACGATATCCAGCGAGGGCGAATCGCGCATGTCGTCGGTATTGGGCTTGAAGGTCAGGCCCAGCACCGAGATGGTCTTGCCCTTGACCGAGCCGCCGCAGGCGGCCTTCACCCGTTCGGCCATCTGCTTCTTGCGGGCGTCGTTGACGGCGACCACCGATTCGACGATGCGCAGGGGCGCGTCGAAGTCCCGCGCGGTCTTGACCAGGGCCAGGGTATCCTTGGGGAAGCACGAGCCGCCGTAGCCGGGGCCGGGATGCAGGAACTTCTTGCCGATGCGGCCGTCCAGGCCGATGCCCTTGGCCACGTCGTGGACGTTGGCGCCCACCTTCTCGCACAGATCGGCGATCTCGTTGATGAAGGTGATCTTGGTGGCCAGGAAGGTGTTGCCGGCGTACTTGATCAGCTCGGAGGTGCGGCGCGAGGTGAAGACGATGGGCGTCTCGATCAGGTAGAGTACCCGATAGAGCTGCTTCATCACCTTGCGGGCCTGTTCGGACTCGGTGCCGATCACCACGCGGTCGGGCCGCATAAAGTCGTTGATGGCCGAGCCTTCGCGCAGGAATTCCGGATTGGAGACCACGTCGAACTGGGCGTCGGGGCGGCGGGCGCGGATGATGCGCTCCACCTCGTCGCCGGTGCCGACCGGCACGGTGGACTTGGTCACCACCACGGTATAGCCGGTCATGGCGTCGGCGATTTCCTCGGCCGCCGCGTAGACATAGGAGAGGTCGGCATGGCCGTCGCCGCGCCGCGACGGCGTGCCCACCGCGATGAACACCGCGTCGGCATCCTTGACCGCCGCCTTGAGATCGGTGGTGAAGGCCAGCCGGCCGGCGTCCACGTTGGCGGCGACCATGTCGTCCAGGCCCGGCTCGTAGATGGGCATGACGTTCTGGTGCAGCAGCTCGATCTTGCGGGCATCCTTGTCGACGCAGGTGACGTCGATGCCGAATTCCGAGAAGCAGGTTCCCGACACCAGGCCCACATAGCCGGTGCCGATCATGGCGATGCGCATGACGCTTCAGTCCTTAGCCGTGAAAGCGGGTGATCAGGTCGCGGGCGGCCTCGGCCATGTCCTCGCGGGCCAGGGCGAAGGCCAGGTTGGCCTCCAGCCAGCCCACCTTGTCGCCGCAATCGTAGCGGGTGCCCTCGAAGCGCAGGCCGTGGAAGGGGACCATGCCGATGGTCTGGCTGATGGCGTCGGTCAGCTGGATTTCGCCGCCGGCACCCTTCTCCTTCTTGTCCAGCACGTCGAACACCGCCGGGTGCAGGATGTAGCGGCCGATGATGGACAGCGTCGAGGGCGCCACCGCCGGATCGGGCTTCTCCACCAGACCCTTGGCGCGGGCCAGCCGGCCGTTGTCGTGCTCCACGTCCAAGATGCCGTAGCGCTTGGTGTGTTCGCGCGGCACGTCGGAGACGGCGACCACGTGGCCGCCCACCTCGGTGTGCACGGCGGCCATCTGCTTCAGGCAGGCGGTCTTGGACAGGATCAGGTCGTCGGGCAGCAGCACGGCGAAGGGCTCGTCGGCCACCAGGTCGCGGGCGCACCACACGGCATGGCCCAGGCCCAGGGGCTCGGACTGGCGGGTATAGGAGATCTGGCCCGACTTGGGCATCCACGAGGTCACCGCCTCGACCAGGTCGAACTTGCCGCGATCCTTGAGGATGCGCTCGAGTTCGGGATTGTGGTCGAAATGGTCCTCCAGCGCGTTCTTGCCGCGCCCGGTGACGAAGATGAAGTGCTCGCAACCGGCCGCCGCCGCCTCTTCCACCGCGTACTGGATCAGCGGCTTGTCCACCACCGGCAGCATTTCCTTGGGCATCGCCTTGGTGGCGGGCAGGAAGCGGGTGCCCATGCCACCCACGGGGAACACGGCCTTGCGGACTCGACGAGTCATCGATCACTCCTGAAGCTTTGTCTCGACCGCCCGGCGCTCTTTGCCGCGCCTCGTTACGGTCGCGGCATGTTTTGCCATGCCCACGCAGCGGAAGCAACGATTACCCCAACAGGATGTCGCGGGCTTGATTGAGCCGGGCGGCGATCCAGGTGGAGCCGCCGGCGTCGGGGTGGGCCGCACGCATCAGGCGGCGGTGGGCCTCGCGCACCTCATCGGGGGTGGCGCCGGGCTGCAGGCCCAGCACCTCGTAGGCCTGGGCGCGGGTCATGGCGGTCTCGGCGGGCGGGGAAGAGGGCGGTGGCGGCTCGGCGGCGGCGGCGCCTCGGCCGCTCATCCGGCGGATGGATCGCCAGAGTTGATGCAGGCGCATGGCCCGGCCGATCCACGGCGACAGGCCGGCCAGGATGGCGAACAGCCCGGCCAGCTTGCCGATGACCACCAGCGCCACGCCGCCGATCACCAGGGCGGCGAGCACGGCGCCGACCAGCGCCTTCCTTGCCTTGTCGGGCGGGGCCTTGGACCACCAGCGCAGCCCCCACCAAAGGGCGAGCAGGCCGCCGACCGCCAGAAGCAGGCGCAGGGCCATGGGCGTGGTCTATTCGAAATCGAAGCTGGAATCGCCGTCGGTCAGTTCGAACAGGCGCCGCACATTGCCCGATGCTCCGCGCAGGGTGAGGCGCCGTCCCTTGCCGACGATTTCGTCCTTGGCCAGATGCAGCATTCCCAATCCGACGGAATCCACCCGTCCCACCTTGGCCAGGTCGAAGACGACCCGGGTTGCCGTGATCGAGTTGATGTCGGTGATCAGGCCGTTCATCTGGCTGGTGACGGTATAGTCCATGGTCCCGTCGAGCCGGACGGTCAGGGTATCGTCCTGGTGGGAGATGGAAATGTTCATGTGAAGCCTGAATTCCTCGATTGGATAGCCGATGAGTATGCTACGACTTTGCTCGCCGCTCCAGGGATTGAATCAGGCAAATTGTGTCTCGCCTATAGGTGTTTCCCGCAAGATCAACCCTTGGCGCGGCTGCGGCTTCGCGGTAAAAACGAACAAATGATCGTAAATTGTGGAGGTAGCATGTCCGTTCTGCTGTGGCAACCGTCCAAGGAGCGTGCCGAGGCTTCGGCGCTTGCCCGGTTCATGCACCAGGCCGACACCCGCTTTCATGCCGGAGCGACCGATTACCAGGCGCTGTGGCGCTGGTCGGTGGACCGCCCCGATCAGTTCTGGTCCCTGGTGTGGGACGAGGCGGGGATCATCGGCGATCGTCCGGACGGCGAGGTGGTGGACGATGCCGGCCGCATGCCGGGCGCCAGGTGGTTTCCCCAGGCAAGGCTGAATTTCGCCGAGAACCTGCTGCGGCGCGCCGATTCCGGCGACGCCATCGTCTTTTGGGGCGAGGACAGGGTGAAACGGCGGCTTTCCTTCGCCGATCTGCACGCCCTGGTGTCGCGCATCCAGCAGGCGTTGAAGGCGGCGGGAATCGGCCCGGGCGACCGGGTGGCCGGCTACATGCCCAACATGCCGGAATCCGTGGCCTTCATGCTGGCGGCGGCCAGCCTGGGCGCCATCTGGTCCTCGGCCTCGCCCGATTTCGGCATCCAAGGCGTGCTGGACCGCTTCGGCCAGATCGCCCCCAAGGTCCTGGTGGCGGCCGAGGGCTATTTCTATTCGGGCAAGGCCCACGACTGCCTGGAAAAGCTGGCGGCCATCGTGCCGGGCATTCCCTCGCTGCAGGCGGTGGTGGTGGTGCCCTACACCCGCGAGGCGGCGGATATTTCCGCAGTGGCCAAGGCGGTGCATCTCGGCGATTTCCTGGCGCCGTTCGCAGCCAAGGCGGTGGAGTTCGTCCGCCTGCCCTTCGGCCATCCCCTCTACATCATGTATTCGTCGGGCACGACGGGCGCGCCCAAGTGCATCGTCCACTCGGCGGGCGGCAGCCTGATCCAGCAGTTGAAGGAGCACCGGCTGCATTGCGACGTGCGCAAGGGCGACCGGGTATTCTACTTCACCACCTGCGGCTGGATGATGTGGAACTGGCTGGTGGCCGGGCTGGGGGCCGAGGCCACCTTGCTGCTCTACGACGGCAATCCCAGCCATCTGGGCGGCAACATCCTGTTCGACTTCGCCGATGCCGAGGGCATGACCCTGTTCGGTACCTCGGCCAAGTGGATCGACGCCATCGCCAAGCTGGGCCTGGAGCCCATGGCGACCCATTCGCTGGCCTCGGTGCGCACCCTGTGCTCCACCGGCTCGGTACTGGCGCCCGAGGGTTTCGACTACATCTACGGCAAGGTGAAGACGGACGTGCAGCTGGCCTCCATCTCGGGGGGGACCGATATCATCTCGTGCTTCATGCTGGGCAATCCGCTGGCCCCGGTCCATCGCGGCGAAATCCAGTGCCGGGGCCTGGGAATGAAGGTCGAGGTGTTCGACGAGAACGGCCGGTCCCTGGAGGGCGAGAAGGGCGAACTGGTCTGCACCCGCGCCTTCCCCTCCATGCCGGTGGGCTTTTGGAACGACGATGACGGCGCCAAGTACCGCGCCGCCTATTTCGAGAAGTTCCCCGGCGTGTGGACCCATGGCGACTGGGTGGAGCTCAATCCCCAGACCGGCGGCATCATCGTGTTCGGCCGCTCGGACGCCACCCTCAATCCCGGCGGGGTGCGCATCGGTACCGCCGAGATCTACCGCCAGGTGGAGCAGATCGACGACGTGCTGGAAAGCCTGGTGATCGGCCAGGACTGGCAGGCAGACGTCCGCGTGGTGCTGTTCGTGCGGCTGCGCGACGGGGTGACGCTGACGCCGGAGCTGGAGGCGCGCATCAGGAAGCGCATCCGCGATAACACCACGCCGCGCCACGTGCCGGCCAAGGTGGTTCAGGTGGCCGACATTCCCCGCACCAAGTCGGGCAAGATCGTCGAACTGGCGGTACGCGACGTGGTGCACGGCCGCGCCGTCAAGAACAAGGAGGCCCTGGCCAACCCGGAGGCGCTGGACCTGTTCGCCGGACGGACCGAACTGGAGGAGTGATGGACGGCGGCGGGCTTTGGCGATAGCCTCTTTTTCCGAGCAAAGGGAAGGGGAGGGGTTGCCATGGATCGTCGTTCATTCCTCAAGGGGGCCACGGGTGCCGCCTGCCTGTGCGGCACGTGTGGCGGTTCCATTGCCCGGGCGGTGGCCGCCGAAGGCGCCCACTGGGCCTACGAGGGGCATGGCGGGCCCAAGGAATGGGGTATGCTGTCGCCGGAATACGCCGCCTGTTCCATGGGGCGCGAACAATCGCCCATCGACCTCTCCAAGCCCATCGCCGCCATCGTCGGCGACCCGCTGACCGCCTGGCGGCCGGTGCCGCTCCGGGTACAGAACAACGGCCATACCATCCAGGTGGATTGTACCGGCGGCGGCAGCCTGATGCTGGACGGCAAGTCGTACGACCTGCTGCAGTTCCACTTCCACCATCCCAGCGAGCACACGGTGGACGGGGCCTTCTTCGACATGGAGTGCCATTTCGTCCACAAGGCCGCCGACGGCAGTCTGGCGGTGCTGGGCGTGATGATCGCCAAGGGTGGCGCCAACCCCGCGCTGGAGGCCATCTGGCAGGTGATGCCGGCCAAAGGCGGTGAGAGCGTCACCGCGTCGTCCATGCTCGATCCCGCCATGCTGGTGCCCAAGGACCCGGTGACCTTCCGCTATGCCGGGTCGCTGACCACGCCGCCCTGTTCCGAGGTGGTGCAGTGGGTGGTCTACCGTCAGGCCATCACCGCCTCGGCCGAGCAATTGGCCGCCTTCGCCAAGCTGTTTCCCAACAATGCCCGTCCGGTCCAGCCGCTCAACCGCCGCAAGCTGCTGCTCGACGTGATGTGAGGTGGGTGAGATGACGCATCGGTTTCCGCCCACTCTCCTGCCATTCGGCGTCCTGGTGCTGCTGGGAGGCTGCGCCGCCGCGCCCCAGCCCATGGACGGGGGCTGGCATCTCGGCACCTGGATCGTCACCGACGCCTTTCCCTCGGGAGCGGTGACGGATGCCGCCTCGGCGCCGCGCGGCCAGACGGTCCCCATGGAAGCCGGGCGGGCCGGCGACGCCGCCGGCCGGGTCTGCCCGTCGCCGCACTATGGCGAGACGCGGGCGCCGCTCAGTTCGGTGATCGGGGCGGCCGCCGCCGACTGGCCGGGCATGGCCGATCAGGTCGCGGTTCTCGATGTGGAATGCGGCGGCAAGCCTTTCGCCCGCTATGCGGCGATGGCGGACGGCGCCCTGATGACCCGCTACGGCGGCTGGGTGCTGCGGCTGGAGCACGGGGAGAAGCTGGCCGCCAATCCCGCCCCCATGGTCGCCGAGC